>JBJTOU010000170.1:0-12529 GCA_046074725.1 Planctomycetia bacterium | reverse complement strand
GAGGCGGCCTCGGCGGCCACGCCCTCCATCAGGTCGCCATCGCTACAGAGCACGTAGGTGTCGAAATCGAAGACCACATGGCCGGGGCGGTTGAAGTGGGCGCCGAGCCACCGCGATGCCATCGACATTCCTACCGAGTTGCCGCAGCCCTGCCCCAGCGGGCCGGTCGTCGTCTCGATGCCGGCGGTCATGTGGTGTTCGGGATGGCCGGCACACACGCTGTCGAGCTGCCGGAATCGCTTGATCTCGTCAAGCGACACGGCAGGACGGTCGCGGGAGGAGTCGTGTGGGCCACCCCGGCGGATTCCGGCGAGGTGGATTAGCGAATAGAGAAGCATCGACGCATGGCCGCACGAGAGCACGAAGCGGTCACGATTCGGCCAAGTCGGGTCGGTGGGGTCGTATCGGAGAAAGTCTTTCCAGATCGTGAAGGCGACGGGCGCCAAAGCCATGGGCGTGCCGGGATGGCCGCTTTTGGCCGCCTCGACGGCATCCATCGAGAGCGTGCGGATCGTGTCGATCGCCAGGCGGTCAAGGTCGGTGCCGTGCGGGGCGCGCGGGGCCGCCGAGGAAGGTGCGGACATGAATGGTCTTCTCCGTAGACGTCGTTTGTTTCGGGCCGAAAGTCTACGAGGCTGACGGAATCGCCGTCAACGAATCGGGCCATCGCCCCGGACCCCGTCACCGCGAGAGATGGCGGCGGTATTCGTCGTCGAGCGTCGCGTAGTCGGTCGTGCAGAGCCGGGCGAGCGTGTCGGGATCGGCCGTGCCGGTGTAGACGCGCGACAGGTACTCGACGAAGGCCTCTCGGTAACGGCCTGCCCGGCCGGTCATGAAAAAGTCGGCGAGCCCCGCGATTTGGCTGTAGAGCCGTGGCAGTCGTTCGTCGGCCTGGAATTCGCGTCGCCCCAAGGCCGTGAGCTCCTCGAGCGGCACGTAAAAGCCATCCTCGACCAGCCGCTGTCGTGCGGCCGGCACCCTTCCGGCATCAATGCCGCCCACGGTCCAGCCATACTCGGTGCGTTCGAGGCTCTCCATGAAGCAGGCTGCCGCCTCGACGGCCCAAAAGCCGCACCGCTCGCCGACGAGCGGGCTCGTCTTCCGCATCTCGCCGAAAAGTTGATGGGTGGCCTCGTGGTGCACGGTGGTGGGAGTCCTCTCCTCGCCGACGAAGAACCAGCTTGTGCGCGTCGGTGTCCAGTAGATGCCGAGCGTCTGGCCGACCAAGGGCTCGACCGCCGACATTTCGGCGACGTACTGCTGCCGGTTCGCCGTGAGCACCGCGGCGAACGAACTGCGGGGAGCGACACGGCCTCGGCCCTCGAACTGCCGCTCCAACTCCGCCGGCTCCAGCTGAAAACCACCGAAGACCTGCAGCCAGATGGCGTGCGTCTCCTCGAGTTCCCGGGCGAGCAGGGCGGCGTGCTCCCGCGTCGCCGTCGAGCGGATCTGCCAGTGGTCGGTGGCGAAGGTCCAGGCACGATCGAGCGGCCTTGGGGATTCGGCGTCGTCGTCGCGAACCCATCGGCCCCGTTCGTATCGCTCGCCTGCTCGTGCGCGATCGACCTGTGTTCGTGGCAGCCACCCGAGTTCGGCCGACCACTCCTCCCCCTTGTCGATCCGTCGGGCCGCCTCCGGCCATACCCATGCATCGCCCCGCTTTACCCACCCGCCGGCTTTCCTCGCCCTGGCATTGTCGGGATCCTCGCGAAGGGCCAGGGCGAGCAGGCGAACGGCGTCGGAACTCCTCGGCTGCATCTCTGGCTTCGCCGCGTGTGCCCGCGCCGCCTCCAGGGCGAGGGCGAAAAGGCCCTCGCTGCGCCGCCGCCTGGCCGACAGGAAATCGTCCCAGATCTCCTGCTCCGGCGGCGTGTCGATCGACTCGGGAACGACCGGCCGTGACGGAATCTCGATCACCACGATCCGTTCAGCGGCCGCCGGAATTTCCCATCGGCCGATCAACGCTCCCAGGTCGCCGAGATCTGCCTGCGTCGCCCGGCGCTGGAGCGCGGTCGCCGTCGCGAGCCATTGCTCGGCGAGCTGCCGCTCGTCCGGCGTGTCGGTGGCCGCCACCGTCGCCGGGGCGTGCCAGAGGCATACCATCGCGAGGACCGCGGTCACGGCGGGACTGCGCGCGAGACGGCCCGTCACGGCACGCCCGAGCAGCGTGATCGTGGCGATGATTCCATAGAGCGGATCGACGAGGTAATCCCATGCGTTGTCCGATTCGAGCAGCCCCGCCTGCCAGGCGGCACCGCTGGCGATCAGCACGGCCCCGAAGCGATTGCCGCAGACGACGAGCGCCACGCCGGCGCATGCGGCCATTCCGGCCACGCCGGGCGTCCGCCAGCCGAGCCCCGAGCCCATGTCCCATCCCATCGCGTAGGGATCGAAAGGGCCCAGGCCGAGTGCCCACGGATACAGAAGCATCGACGCCACGGCACCATGCCATGCGCCGGCCAGCCGGCTGCGGTCATCGAGCAGAGGGCGGCGAAGCAGCGGCGACAGCACGTCGTCGAGAAGCAGGGCCGCGAAGGGAATGCTCATGCTTCCGATGAAGCCGTGAAGCCAGCGGCCGATCGGCAGACCCGACACGGGCACCATCGCCAGCCCGCCGATCACCAGTGGAAGCCATCCGGGGCCGCCCGGAAGCCCGATGCGAACGCCGGCCGCCAGAAGGCTGCGAGCCGTCGCGGCGATCACAAGGCACCAGGTCACGACCGGATACCACCACACGATCGTCATCGTGTCTCTCCGATCGGCTCTCCGGAACGCGACGCCACCCAGGCCTCGTTGAAGGCCACATGGCGGACACGCTTCTTCTTCCAACTGGAGACCAGATGCACGATGCCACGGCCGTCGCGGATCAAGAACGGATAGTCGAAGGTCATTCCGGGTTCGTCGTCGAGCCGCGTGAGGAGTCGCCAGTCGCCGATACCATCGGGCGATACGGCTAGCGCGAGGCTGCTTCGGCCCTTCGGAGAATCGTTGAACGCCACCACGATCGCGCCAGAGGAGATCCGCACCGCAGCCACGCTGGAATCGTCGTTGGGCAGGGGTGTGGCCACCGGCTCGCTCCACGTGCGGCCGCCGTCGCGGGTCCGCTGCACAGTGAGCCGATGGGAGGCAGAATGGTCGCGGAGGTAGGCGATGGCGTCGTGGTGGCCGGTCGGCACGATCGACGGCTGGAGGAACGACCGCCCCCAGGTCATCCGTGACTTGACCGCCGTGATCCGGTCGCCATCGGGCCGCAGCCAGGCCATTTCCGGAAACTTGCCGAGGCACTCGTGGTAGATCGGCAGCGCGATCTCCCCCGATGCCAGCCGTACCGGCGATGAACGGACCAGTTCGCTGATGTTGAAGAACGGGCTCAGGGAAAGCCTCCTCGCCGGCGACCAGCTGCGGCCGCCGTCGATCGACGAGATGGCGTTGAGCGAGCTCCCCGACCATCCTCCGACGGCGATCGTCACGAACACGAGCCACATCCGGCCGGAGGCGTCGGTGAACACGACTCCGTTGCCGACCTTGCGGACGAATCGGTCGAGGTCGTCTCTGGCCGAGCGGGCGGTCACGATCGGCCGCGGTGCGGACCACGCGGGCCATTCGGTCGATGCCGTCTCGGGCCTCGCCGATTCGGCAAGCCACACGGCGACGTCCGAATGACCCTCCCGCGTGCCGGCATACCAGCAGCAGACGAGCCCTCCGTCGGGCTTTTCGCACACCGACGGGCAGTGAACGTAGCCACGCTGCGGATCATGGTCGATGAAGCCCGTCACGAACCAGGGCGTGGCATCCCCATCCGGCATGGCAGGCCGTTCAAACCCGGTGGCCACCGCCGGCAAGGCCCGTTGCCGGGACGTCGGCCATGTCCACAGCGCGGAGCCAAGCACCGCCAGCGCGCCGCGCCGCGTGAGATCATCCATGATCGTCGATGCTCCTCCGAGACCCGGTGAACGCCGGGCCCCCGATCAGCTTTCCTCGGCAAATGCCGAATCGAACTGCCGCCGGTTTGGGGCGAAGTCGAGGTTCTGCACGAACTCGCACGCCTCGGCGGCGCCGTGCTCCCGGTCCATGCCGCAATCCTCCCACTCCACCGAGAGCGGGCCTTCGTAGCCGATCTGGTTGAGCGCCCGGATGATCTCCTCGAAATCGACGCCGCCACGGCCGGGAGAACGGAAATCCCACCCGCGTCGCGGATCGCCGAAGTTGAGGTGGCTTCCCAGAATCCCGCCACGACCGTCGAGATGCACCACGGCATCCTTGACGTGGACGTGGTAGATCCGGTCGTGGAACGTGCGGATGAACTCGACCGAGTCGATGCCCTGCCAGTGGAGATGGCTGGGATCGAAGTTGAAGCCGAACTCCTCGCGGCGGCCCAAGGCATCGAGCGCACGCTGAGCGGTGACCGTATCGAAGGCGATCTCGGTCGGATGCACCTCCAGTGCGAATCGCACACCGCACTCCCCGAACACGTCGAGGATGGGATGCCAGCGGTCGGCAAACTCGCGGAAGCCGGCTTCGATCATCGAATCGGGCACCGGCGGGAAGGAATAGAGCAGATGCCAGATCGACGATCCGGTGAACCCGTTGACGACCGACACACCGAGTTGCTGCGCGGCACGAGCGGTTCGCTTGAGTTCCTCCGCGGCCCGCTTGTTGACGCCGGCCGGATTGCCGTCGCCCCAGACGTGTCGCGGCAGGATCGACTTGTGACGCTCGTCGATCCGGTCGCAGACCGCCTGGCCGACGAGGTGGCAGGAGATCGCGTAGACGGAAAGATCGTGCCGCTCGAGGGTGTCTCGCTTGGCGGCGCAGTAGCCGCTCTCCTCGGTCGCCCGCGTCACGTCGAAGTGATCACCCCAGCAGGCGAGTTCCAGCCCCTGATAACCGAACTCTCTCGCCTTGCGGGCCAGATCCTCGAGCGGCATGTCGGCCCACTGGCCTGTGAAGAGGGTGATGGGGCGGGGCATCGGCAGGCTCCTTGGACGCATGGACGATTTGCAGAGTGTAGAGCGGTCCGCAACGAGCGGAAAGTGGCCTGGTTCCGTCGTGGCTCAGGGGGGCGGCATTTCACTGAAATTAGCCCCGTACGACGCGGCGCAAAAGCCAGAGACCCCACAGGGTGATCAGGACGTTGCCGGCCCAGACGGCCGGAGGAGGAAAGACCCCCGCCTTGACCCGCGAAATGCCCATCATGAAGACGGGATAGTAGACGACCAGGATCGGCAGAAAGCAGAGAAAGAAGCTCGTGAGGAAGTCAGCGTTGCGCATCCGGATCGCCATCGGAGCGCCGACAAGCACGAAGCAGAGGCAGCTGAACCCGTTGGCCCAGCGGCGCCACGGTTCCATGATGATCCGCGTGAGACGGTTTCTGTGATGCTTGACCTCGGACGCATTGCCGCTCGTGGCGGCGGGCGTCGTCTGCTCGAGGTGGCCCGATAGGATCGCCAGGGCCGTGCGACCGGCGGCGACCTGCTGGAGCCGGTCGATCTGCTGGATCTCGTCGGCGCGGGCGGCCGGGAAGTCGGCCATCGCGATCTCCGACGGGCTCGTCGACGAGATTCCCTTGCGGCTGACGGCGTCGAGCGGCACCTTGCGGACGATCGTGTCGGGGAAGACGGCTTTGACGTCCCCCATGTGAAGTGTGCCGTTGTGAAAGGTGACGATCAATTCACTCGCGTCGGCGTCGGTCGTGATCTCGGCCTCGGCCGCCGATACGGTCGCGGGTGTGCCGCCTGCGCCACCCTGCGTGAACGAGAGCGTGGGGCGGATGAGGCGGCGGCCCTCGACACCCTTCACGTTGATCGACACCTGCGGTGTGCTGTATGACCGCTGCTGCCGAAGCCGGCCGTAGATGATCTCCTCGACGCTGCTGACGATGACCCGGCGGACGCCGTTGCGGCCCCACGACACGGCGACGTCGTTGAGCCATACCGAAATGAAACTGACAGCCACAGCAAGCATCAGCGCCGGCCAGATCGTCGCCATCGGCGTGATCCCGGCCGCCTTGAGGGCGGTGATCTCATTCGTGGCCGACATCCGTCCAAACACGCTGGCGACGGCGAAGAGCATCGTTCCGGGCACTGCAAAACGCATCGCCTCCGGCAGCACGTAGGGGACGAGTCTGACGATCTGCAGGAGCCCGAGACCCTGCAACTGGGCCTCCTTCACGAGGCCGACCACGAGCATGAAGAGCGTGAGGGCCGAAAGGGCCACGAGAAAGACCTGCAGCAGCTCCACGAGCACGTAGCGAGAGATGATCTTCATGGCTGCCGCAGTGTAGCGGGTACTCAGCCGACGCCGGCAGACCGATCGGGGCCGGCCTGCGATTCACCGGGAGCGCGGGCCGCCAGCCTTCGCGGAATGGCCTCGGAGAGGATCACAAGCGCGTCGCCCGCGGCCACGACGGCCTCGTCGAAGCCGCGCGAGGCGGCCCGTTCGCGGGCCGTCGCAACGAGCTGTCGCACGCGATCGGCATCCTCCGGACCGAGGTCCCGTGACGCGGCATCGATGCTCCGTGCGATTCCTTCAAGGAGCGCCAGCGTCGGGGTGCAGTCTGCTTTCCGGTGCGGGCCCCGGCCTCCCTTGGTGCCCCGCGTGGCGGGTGCCGGGGCTTTCTCCTGGTTCACGAACGAGAGGATGGTGATGGCGAGGCACACGACGCCCGCGAAGATGGCCGTCACCGCGCCAATGCGGCTCGCTTCTTTGACGAAATCGGAACTATTTTGGATGAGGTCACTCCACGGATTGAACAGCATGGCCACGAAGACGAATGCGGCGGCCGCGGCCAACGACCACCAGGCAGGTTGCTTGCCCTGCGGCGAGGCCGTGCCGGCGTCGGTGAGCGGCCAGGGCTCCTGTTTTGCGAAGACCTTCGTCACCTCCTTCGGCCCGGCCTTCGCGATCACGACGGTCACGTTGTCGGGAGCGCCGCGGGCCAGTGTCAGGCCGATCAGCGCGTCGGCCGCACGGGAGGGATCGTCGAGATGCGACGTGACAAGGCCGATCTCCGCATCGGAGACCTGCCCTGAAAGCCCGTCGCTGCACAGCAGAAAGATGTCGCTGTCGTGCACGGGGAACGGGCCTTCGATATCGGGTTCGACCTCGGGATGCGGTCCCATCGAACGGGTGATGATGTTCTTCGGGATCGATTCCGCCTCCTTGCCCCCGAACCCGCATTCCCAGGCCCACGAATGGTCCTTGGAAAGCTGTTCCACGGTTCGGCCGCGGATGCGGTAGGCGCGGCTGTCGCCGACGTGGCCGATGAGCGCGCCGCGGGGCACGAGCACCAGTGTCGTGCAGGTCGTGCCCATACCCTTCATCGTGAGGTCGGTTTCTCCCTTGTCGTGAATTTCGGCGTTGGCCTGCTCGAGCGCGCGAAGCAGGGCCTCGGGAGGGGTCCTGTGGGAAAGCTTCCGGTAGATGGCCGGAACCCGCTCCACGGCCATCCGGCTCGCCTCCTCGCCGGCTGCGTGGGCCCCCATGCCGTCGGCCACGACGAAGAGCCATCCCCTGGTGCGATACTCCTCGGGCCCGGACGGAGCGATAATGGCTCGCGAATCCTGGTTGATGGCCCGTCGGCAGCCCACGTTCGAGCGGTCGCCGGAAACGAGTGTGGTGCGTTTGGCCACGCCTGGAAATCCCGGGAAGATTCGTCTGTCGCCGAAAACCACCCAGTCTAGCCGGGGGGCGTGGCCGGGGCGATATGCGTTCATCGAGGGGGAGGCTGGCTGGTCTGGCGGCCGTGGCCGAATCCTTTCTATACGTCCGCTCCATGCGCAGCCCCCTCCGTGCCATCACGGTTGCCGTCGTCACCTGCATGCTGGCCGGGGAGTTCGGCTGCGTGCAGCGGCGGATGACGATTCGGAGCAACCCTCCAGGGGCACTCGTCTACGTCGATGATTATCAGGTCGGCACGACGCCCGTCTCGACCGACTTCATCTACTACGGAACCCGCAAGATCCGTCTCGTAAAGGACGGCTTTGAGACGCTCACCGTACGGCAGCCGTTTCCGCTGCCGTGGTACCAGGTGTTTCCGCTCGACTTCGTGACCGAGAACCTCGTGCCGTGGGAGGTTCGCGACGAACGCGTGGTCGATCTGGCGATGATGCCGGCAGCGGCGACACCACCCGAGGAGGTGGTGGGTCGCGCGGAGGTGGCGCGTCTTTCGGCAGGAAGCCTGCCCGCTGCCCCATCGCCCGTCGTGCAGCCGGTTCCCGCACAGCCGCTTCCCTCGGCGCCGATGGCCGCTCCGCCAACGCAGCCCCTGCCGCCCCCCGCGGTCGGGCCTTCGTTTTCCCCCTCCCCGTCGCCGATGCAGGGATTGCAGCCCTCGATGCAGAACGCGCCTCGGCAGGGCATCCCGAGCCTCGGCGTGCCATAATCGGCGGATGCCCGATTCTGACGTTTCCTCCGACGATTCGCGACGCTCGCTCGATGCCCTGAAGTTCGAGCGGCTGCGCGGGCTCATGAAGGCGATCCTGCCGCGCAACCGGTTCTATGCCGCCAAGTTCGCGCGGCTGGCCGACGCAGGGTCGATCGAGTCGCTCGATGCGCTGGCCGACTGGCCATTCACGTTCAAGGAAGAACTGGTCGAGGCCGCAGCCATGGCGTCGGCGCACGAGCCACCGGCTCGTCCGGGCAACCTCACGTTTCCCGTCGATCGGTATGTGCGGTATCACCAGACCAGCGGCACCCATGGCCGTCCGCTGCCTGTCTTCGATACCGCCGACGATTGGCGGTGGTGGATCGACGTCTGGCGGATCACGCTCGATCGTGGCGGGGTGAGTGCGGGCGATCGGGTGCTCGTCGCCTCGTCGTTCGGGCCATACATCGGCTTCTGGAGCGGGTTCGAAGGGGCGGTCGATCGGGGTGCCATGGTGATTCCGACCGGCGGCATGTCGACGGTTGCCCGTGTGGAAATGCTGCGAAGCCTCTCTGTGACGGTGCTCGTGGCCACGCCGAGCTATGCCCTCCATCTCGCCGAAGTCGCGGCAGAGCGGAAGATCGACACGGCGTCGCTGCCGGTCCGGCTCGTCGTCGTGGCCGGCGAGCCCGGAGGCTCGGCGGCCGCGGTGCGGTCGCGGCTGGCCGAGGCCTGGGGGGCCGCGGTGCTCGACCATGCCGGTGCCACCGAAGTCGGCCCATGGGGCGTCGGCGATCTGCGGGGCCCCGGCCTCGAGGTCATCGAGCCGTGGTTCCATCCCGAGTTTCTTTCGCTCGAGACAGGCGGTCCGGCGGCCCCTGGAGAACTCTCCGAGTTGGTGCTCACCACGCTCGGTCGCGTGGGGGCTCCCGTGATCCGCTACCGCACCGGCGACCTCGTGCGGCCCAGGTGGCCGAGCGACGCGGAGATCTTAGCCGGCGGCTGCCCGTGGGTGCGTCTCGACGGGGGCGTGCTCGGCCGTGCGGACGACATGCTCATCGTCCGGGGCGTCAACGTCTTTCCCGGGGCGATCGACGACATCGTTCGCAGCTTCCCCGAAATCGTCGAATATCGGCTCACCGTGACCAGCCGAGACAGCCTCGATACGATGATCCTCGAGATCGAGGATCATCTGCACGCACCCCAGCGCGTCGCCAACGAGTTTCAGGTGCGGCTGGGCCTTCGGGTTGAGGTGGCCACGGCGCCGTCGGGCAGCCTGCCGCGATTCGAAGGCAAGGGCCGGCGGATCATCGATCAGCGACCATCGACCACGCAGCGGCCCAACGCATGAGCCATCCTGTTCCAACCGCGATCCGTCGGCTCGAGTGCGGCTCGATCGAAATTGCCTGGAGCGACGGGGCGGCGGGCGTGTATGCGCCGCGGATGCTCCGAGACGCCTGCCCGTGCGCCTCCTGCCGCGAGCAGCGGACGGAACCGCCTGGAGCAGGTCTTCTGCGGGTGCTCACGCCCGAGGAACTTTCGCCACTTGCGATCGCTGGCATGAGCCCTGTCGGGCAGTACGCCTACAAGATCGCCTTTTCCGACGGCCACGACAGCGGCATCTACACGCTCGACTATTTGCGGGAACTCATGCCAATCCCACCGCCGCCGCGTTGATCACGGCGGCGATGCGGACGGCGTCGTGGCAGGCGTCTTCGCTCGCCCCCGACGCGATGAGATGGGCTTCGTGGTTCTTGATGCACAGCTCGCAGCCGGCCAGGGCCGCGCAGCCGAGGCTCATCAGTTCGAACGCCTGCTTGTCGGTGGCCGGCTGAGCCATCCGGCTCATCCGGAGCCGCGGCGGCCGAGCCTCGTAGCTCTCCTTCGCAAGCATGTGCCGAAACCGGTAGTAGACCGTGTTCATCGCCATCACTCCCGCGGCGGCGACGGCGTCGGAGATCACGGCCGCGGCCGCATCGCCAAGCCCGGCGCGGATGTCGGATTCCAGGGCGGCCGCGAGCGCCTCGGCCCGCACGAAGCGAGCCGCCGAGAGGGCCACGCCAAAGGCCCGTGCCGGCTCGAGGTTCTCGCCGGCCAGCACGCTCGAGAGATTGAGGCGGGTGTCCTTGAACTCGTCGGCGAGGGTGTCGCGAAGCGCATCGAGCGCGGGCGTGGCGATGGACATGAGACGGCGGGCTCCGAAGGTGGGAGGGCGTGAATGCCGGAGATTCTAGCCGCTCGTTGAAGACGAAAGGGGGGGCGTGCTACCTTCGGGAAATTTGTTTTTTCCCGCCCTCACCCATCCACAATCCCCCATGCCCCGTCGCGACGACCTCCACACGATCCTCCTCATCGGTTCCGGCCCCATCGTCATCGGCCAGGCGTGCGAGTTCGACTATTCGGGCACCCAGGCCTGCAAGTCGCTTCGGGAGGACGGCTACCGGGTCGTGCTCGTGAATTCCAACCCGGCCACGATCATGACCGATCCGGGCACGGCCGACCGTACCTACATCGAGCCGCTCACCTGCGAGATGCTCGAGAAGGTGATCGAGGTCGAGAAACCCGATGCCGTGCTCCCCACGCTCGGTGGCCAGACGGCCCTCAACCTCGCCATGGAACTCGACCGCCGCGGCATTCTCGCGAAGCACGGCGTCGAGATGATCGGCGCCAAGGCCGATGCCATCAAGCGGGGAGAAGACCGGGAGATCTTCAAGGAGACAATGCAGAAGATCGGCCTGGAGACCTGTCGCGGCCGGATTGTGAGGAGTTTGCCGGAGGCCAGGGAGGTGCTCGCCGAGATCGGCCTGCCGGCCGTGATTCGCCCAAGCTTCACGCTCGGCGGCTCGGGCTCTGGCGTCGCCTACAACCGCGAGGAGTTCGACAACAAGGTGCAGCGAGGGCTCGATCTCTCGCCGGTCGGCGAGGTGCTCGTCGAGGAATCGATCCTCGGCTGGAAGGAATACGAGATGGAGGTGATGCGGGATGCCGACGACAACGCCGTTGTCATCTGCTCCATCGAGAATTTCGATCCCTGCGGCGTGCACACCGGCGACTCGATCACCGTCGCCCCGGCGATGACGCTCACCGACAGGCAATACCAGCGGATGCGCGATGCCAGCTTCTCCGTGATCCGGGCGATCGGCTTCGAGACGGGGGGCTCCAACATCCAGTTCGCGGTCGATCCGGAGACGGGCCGGATGATCGTCATCGAGATGAACCCGCGGGTCAGCCGCTCCTCGGCCCTGGCGAGCAAGGCGACCGGCTTCCCGATCGCCAAGATCGCCGCCAAGCTCGCCGTCGGCTGGCGGCTCCACGAACTGGCCAACGACATCACCCGCAAGACGAAGGCCTGCTTCGCGCCGTCGATCGACTACGTCGTCGTGAAGGTGCCGCGGTTCGCCTTCGAGAAATTCCCCGAGGCCGACAGCCGGCTCACCACGCAGATGAAGAGCGTGGGGGAAACGATGGCGATCGGTCGGACCTTCAAGGAGGCCTTCCAGAAGGCGCTCCGCGGCCTGGAGGTGGGATCGTTCGGGTTCGGCTGCGACGGCAAGGATCTCTGGGGAACGGCCGCCGAGCCCTCCATCGACGACATTCGCGCCCGCGTGGCGACACCCGATCCGGATCGTGTCTGGTACCTGCGGTATGCCCTCAAGGCGGGAATGGGGATCGACGAGATTCATTCGCTCACGGCGATCGACCGCTGGTTTCTCGACCAGCTCCGACAGATCGTCGAGGTGGAGAGCCTGGTGCGGGCGGTCGGGTCGCTCACCGCGATCGACGACGGCCTGCTCCGGCAGGCGAAGCAATGCGGTTTTTCGGACCGGCAGCTTGCCGTCATGCTCGGCGTCGCCGAATTGGAGATCCGCGAGGAGCGGAAGCGGCGGGGCATCGTCGCCACCTTCAAGTCGGTCGATACCTGCGCGGCCGAGTTCGAGGCCTTCACCCCCTACTACTATTCCACATGGGAGGAGGAGGATGAGACGCGGCCGAAGGAGCCCGGCAGGAAGCGGGTGATGATCCTCGGGGGCGGTCCCAACCGGATCGGGCAGGGGATCGAGTTCGACTACTGCTGCGTCCACGCGGCGATGGCGCTCCGCGAGGAGGGCGTCGAGACGATCATGGTCAACTGCAACCCGGAAACGGTGAGCACGGATTACGATA
>JBJTOU010000169.1:0-16614 GCA_046074725.1 Planctomycetia bacterium | reverse complement strand
GAACCAGGCCAGCCGGTCCGCGTACGGAGTGGGCCGCTGCGTGGCATGGAGGGCATGGTGCTCAAGCGGCGGGGGGAGGAACGGCTGCTGGTGGCAGTCCGGTTTCTCAACCAGGGGGCGTCGATCGAACTCGAGGATGTTGATCTCGAGCGGCTCTGAAGGGATGCGGGGCATCGCATGATCGCCAGTCTCGCCACTGCCGCGTCGTCCAAGTTCCGCGCCTGGTGGAAGTCGAGGCTTCCCACGCGTGAGGCCATCGTCGTCACGGCCCTGTTGGCGGTGATCTTCGAAGCCACGTATCTCGCAGCCTTCTTCCTGCGAGGCGAGTTGCTCTTCAAGCCGTCGGACGCCGCCACGATCCTTCAGACGATTTCGCTCGTCGTGATCCTGAAGGTGTTGGTCTTCTATGTCCGCGGCCTCTGCCACCGCCCGTGGCGTGCCGCCCACTTCGCCGACATGAACAACCTCCTGCGGGCCTCCACCACCTCCCTGCTGCTTCTTGTCGCCTGCAACTACTTCGGGCAATACATCCCCGGCTGGATTCCTATCCCCCGCTCCGTGCTCCTCGTCGATTGGGCGTTCACGCTTCTCGGCGTCGGCGGCATGCAGGCCCTGGCACGCAGCATCTACGAGGAGTTGATGCCGGCCACGGCGGTGGGCAACGAGCGGCCCACGCTCGTGATCGACGCCTCCGACGTCGGACGCCAGTTGGCTCTCGATCTCGGCCGCATGCGAGGCCGCAATCACTTCGTGGCCGGGCTGCTCGACGATGATCCCGACCGATACGGCATCAGCGTGGGCAGGGCCCGCGTGCTTGGGCCGGTCGCGATGGCGCCCGCCTGTGCCGAACGGCTGAGGGCGAGCGACATCGTGATCCGCGACGGCGCGATCTACGGCTCCCGTCTGCGTGCCCTCTGCGATGCCTGTGCCGCCATCAAGGTGCGGGTGAGCATTGCGGAAAACGCCGTCGCGGCCACGCACATGCCCGTTCGCTCGCGTGGGCCTGTGAAGCCGATCCACGTGCGGGGCGTGGAGCTCCGCGACCTTCTCTCGCGGCCCCATGCGAATCTCTCCGATCACGACTCCCACGTCCTGCCATTCCTTCGCGGCAAGACGGTGCTCGTGACCGGTGCCGGCGGGTCGATCGGCAGCGAGATCTGCCGACAGGTGATGCGTTTCGAGCCGGCAAAACTCGTGATGCTCGAACGGTCGGAGCATGCCCTGTTTTCGATCCATCGGGAGATCCGGGCCGACGCGGAAGGCCAGGAGACGGAGTTGGTGCCGGTGCTCGGCGACATCACCAATCTCGACCGCACCGATCGTATCTTCGCCGAACACAAGCCCCACGTGGTCGTCCATGCCGCCGCCTTCAAGCACGTGCCGCTCATGGAGGCCCATCCCGTCGAGGCCATTGAAAACAACACGCTCGCCACGGCCGCGCTCGCCGAGATCGCCGATGCCCACGGCGTCGACACCTTCGTGGCCCTCTCGACCGACAAGGCAGTGCATCCGTCGAGCGTGATGGGGGCGTCGAAGCTCGTTGCCGAGCGGTTCTTGCAGTCCTTCGGCGCCACGAGCCGCACCCGGTTCGTGGCCGTCCGGTTCGGCAATGTGCTCGGGTCCAGCGGCAGCGCGGTGCCGATCTTCGAGGAGCAGCTCGCCCGCCGGCTGCCGATCACGATCACGCATCCGTCCGTGCGGCGGTATTTCATGACGATCGACGAAGCTGCCCAGCTCGTGCTGCTCGCCGGCGCCCTGCCCGGCACCGGCGGCTGCTATGTGCTCGAGATGGGCGAGTCGATCCCGATCGTCGACATCGTCCACAGCCTGGCGTTCGTGATGCACGTGCCCTTGGAAGACGTGCAGATCGAGTACTGCGGGCTCCGGCCCGGCGAGAAGCTCGACGAGGAACTATTCTTCGAAGACGAGCGGCGCGACGCCACGGCCAATCCCCTCGTGATCCGCGTGCATCGTGCCGCTCGGCCGCTCAACGAAGTGCGGTCGTGGCTGGCGGAGCTGAAAAGCGCCGTCAACACGGATCCCGCCGCCGCCGTGCAGATCCTGATGGGCATCGTGTCGAGCGACTGCGGCCACCTTGTGCCCGTGGCGCATGCCCAGCCGCGTCAGCAGTCGCCGGCGTCCGCGGGTCGCGAAGTGTTTTCGACATCGGCGATGATCGCCGAAGGCCGTCCGGCCGAAGGGCCTGCGTGAAGGCGATCACGCCTCCAGCGACGGGGCCCGCTCACCCCGGCACGGGCTGGCGGATTCCCTTCGTGCGGCCTGATCTGCCGTCGTTCGATTTCATCGCCGCCGACATCCGCGAGGCGGTTACCTCGGGCTCGCTCACGAAGGGATGCCAACTCGATCGCTTCGAAGCCGAGGCTCGTGCCGTCTGTGGCACCTCCGAGATGGTCGCGGTGTCGAGTTGCACGAGCGGACTGATGCTGGTGATGGCAGCCCTGGAGCGGCTCGGTGAGGGCTGTGGTGATAAAGCGTGCCCTGCCTCCCGCTTCGTCTCTGTGCGGAAGGATCAAGGCAGCCGCGATGAGATCATCGTCCCGAGTTTCATCTTTCTCGCGGCCCCGGCGGCGATCGTCTGGGCGGGCTATCGTCCGGTGTTCGTGGATGTCGATCCAGCCACGTTCACGGTCGACCCCGCCGCCGTCGAGGCAGCGATTACTCCCCGCACGGCAGCGATCCTCGCCTGCCACACGTTCGGCTGCCCGTGCGACGTGGGCAGGCTCTCGGCCGCGGCCGAGAAGGCCGGCGTGCCCCTGATCGTCGACGCGGCCCACGGCCTCGGCAGCACGGTCGCAGGCCGGCAGGTCGGGGGCGGCTGTCTGGCCCAGGTCTTCAGCCTCTCCCCCACGAAGCTCGTGGTGGCGGGGGAAGGCGGCTTGGTTGCAACCTCCTGCCGCTGCCTTGCCGACGCGATCCGCATCGGCCGCGAGTATGGCAACGACGGTTCCTACGGTTGTTGCAGGCCGGGGCTCAATGCCCGCATGCCGGAGATGGCGGCGGCCGTGGGGAGGGCGTCCCTCTCCCGGCTGCCCGAGGTCGCCCGCCGGCGGCGAGCGGCCGCGGCGGCGTATGCCGAGGGTCTCCGGGATGTGCCCGGGCTCCGCTTCCAGGAGATTCCATCGGACAGTGAGAGCAGTTGCAAGGATGTCTGCGTGTTCGTCGATGCTCCCGTGGCGAGGCTCGATCGCGATGCGCTCCGCACGGCACTCGCCGACCAGGGCATCGATACCCGTGCCTATTACTCGCCGGCCTGCCATGCGATGGAAGCCTTCCGGCCTTTCGTGAACGCTGCCACGCGGCTGCCCGTCACCGAGCGACTGGCGTCTTCGCTTGTCGCGCTGCCGATGGGCGGGCATGTCACCGTAGCCGTGGCGGGCGAGGTCGCCGCCGAGATCCGCCGCCTGCTCCTGCCCGCCCCCATGCTTGCTGCCACATGAAAGAAACCCCGGCCAGCCCGGCGATGTTTCCCTCGCTCGATTCGCTCGAAGCGGCGATCTGGCCGGCCGTCGCCCTGCTCGTGTTCGTGATCACGGCCATGCTCGTCGACGTGATGGTGATCCTCGCCGCCCGCTTCCGGCTCGTCGATTTGCCAAATCGCCGCAGTGCCCACTCCCTGCCCACCGCCCGCGGCGGCGGCGTCGCGATCGTGTTCACGGCCACGGTTGCCTCGCTGCTGGCGATGCTGCGTTGGCCGTCGCTGGCCGTCACGATGACCCTCGGCATCGTGCTGCCGAGCCTCGTGATCGCCGCCGTCGGGTTTCTCGACGACATGCGGCCCATCCGGCCGCTCGTGCGGCTGGTGATCCAGGTGGCGGTTGCCGCCTTCATGGCGTTCATTCTCGGGCCGGAGTCGCTGATCGTGCTGCCGAGCGGCGGGCAGGTCTCGCTCGGGTGGCTCACCTGGCCGATCACGGTGCTCTGGATCGTCGGCATGATCAACGCGTTCAACTTCATGGATGGCTCCGATGGCATGGCGGCCCTTGGCGCGGTCGTGGCCGGATTACTGATGGCGCTGCTGGCCTATATGTCGCATTCGCTCGCGGCGATGCTCATCGCGGCGTTCGCCGCTGCGGCGGCCGGCGGGTTTCTGGTGTTCAACTGGCAGCCCGCGCGGGTCTTCATGGGCGACGTGGGCAGCGGGTTTCTGGGCACGATGCTGGCGGCGGTGCCGCTGCTCTGCCCGGCCGAGCAGCAGGCGATGATTGGCGTGCCGATGGTGCTGTGCCTGTGGCCCTATATCTTCGATCCCCTGCTCTCGGTGATTCGCCGCATCTGGGATCGCGAGAATCCGTTCGAGCCCCACCGCGAGTTTCTCTTTCACAGGCTGATTCGCAGCGGCGTCAGTCACGCCCGCGCCGCCCTGCTGTATGCGGCCCTTGCCGCAGTGGGCGGTGCCCTGGCGATCGGCATGCTCAATCCGGGAATGCCAGGGGGCGTGCGGGATCTGCTTCCGCTGGGCGTCGTGCTCATGGCGGCCGGACTCACGTTTGGCGTGGAATCGCGGTGTCGCAGGGTTCCACTCTCACCGGCCGGTTCGTCGCCCTCGCCGGTGTCTCACTGATGCTTGCCAGCCCGGTCGTCGTCGCAAGTTCGGTGGCGCTCGTGTCAGCGGCTGCCTCCGCCAGCCTGATTGGCCGGCTTGTGCCGCGCCTGCCGGCGGTCGTTGCCCAAGCCGCCACCGCTCCGCAGGTCAGCCGTGGGCCGGTGGTCACCGCCGCTGGTGTCGCGATCGTGGTGGTCACCCTCGCTGCGGCCGCGGTCGTGGCGTATTTCAATCCTGCCGCTGGGCTTCGTGTTGCCGGGGTCGTCGTTCCCGCCGCCTGCGTTGCGGCGGTGAGCTTCATCGACGACATCCACCCCTTGCCCGCGCTCGTTCGGCTAGCAGTGCATATGGCAGCCGCCGCGGCCGCCGTGCAGTGGCTCGGCTCGGTCGAGCAGGTGCGGCTGGGCACAGCCCTTGGCATGGCGGAAGACTTTTCGCTTGGCCCGTGGGCATGGCCCGTCACGATGCTCTGGATCGTCGGCCTCACCAACGCCTTCAACTTCATGGATGGCATCGACGGTATGGCCGGGATCGTGGCCATGGCCGCAGGCATGGCCATGGCCGCCGCGCTTGGTCTCTGCGGCAGCGTGTCAGCCGGCTTCGTGGCGGCCGCGTTTGCGGGTGCGATGAGTGGGTTTCTGGTGTGGAACTGGCCGCCGGCCCGCGTGTTCATGGGCGATGTCGGCAGCACCTTCTGCGGGTTTTTTCTCGCGGCCATGCCGCTCGTCCTTCCCGGCTCGGCCCGGCCGGGCGTGCTCGCGGTGGTGACGCTGGCCACGTGGCCCTTTGTGTTCGACACCGGTCTCACGCTGCTGTCGCGGGTGGCACGCCGGCAGAACGTCCTGCGGCGGCATCAAAGCCACCTCTACCAACGGCTCGTCGCCGCCGGCTGGTCGCATCGGGCGGTCTCCGCGCTCTACGGCGGCGTGGCGTCGTTTTCAGCAGCCGCAGGGCTCTCGGCCCTGCTTGCCGGGAGCTTCGCTGCCTGATGACGCCGCTGGCCCTCGTGAGTCATCCGCCTGCCGGCCTGTATGTCACGGTCGTGAAGCGGTTCTTCGACGTCCTCGCTTCCGCCGTCTTGATCGTCCTGCTCGCCCCGGTCATGGCTTTGGTGGCCGCGCTCGTGTGGCTCGTGGATGGCTCGCCCGTGCTCTACCGGGAAATGCGGGCCGGCCGCGATGGTCGGCCGATCCCGATCGTGAAGTTTCGCTCGATGCGGGAGCTCCCGACGGCTGATGGCAGCCCGCGGCCCGATGGCGAGCGGCTCACTCGTTTCGGTCGCCTCCTCCGTCAGACCAGCCTCGACGAACTCCCGCAGCTCTTCAGCGTGCTCGTGGGCGACATGACCCTCGTGGGCCCGCGGCCTCTCCCCGAGCGGTATGTGAGCCGCTACAACACCCGGCAGGCCACGCGGCTGCTCGTGCGGCCCGGCCTCACCGGCTGGGCACAGATCCACGGCCGTAATGCCGTCGCCTGGCCGGAGCGGCTCGAACTCGATGCCGAGTACGTGGAGCGGCTGGGCCGCTGGTCGGCCCCACTGACCGATCTCTGGATCGTGGCTGTCACCTTCATTCAAATACTCGGGCAGGCAGTCACAGGCCTCGGCATCGCCGCCCCGGGCTCGTCCACGATGCAGGAGTTTTCGCCGTGAGCGTCGCCGTCACAGAGGCCGTGGCCGCGGCGATTCGCACGGTGCTGCGTGACACGGGTCGCGACGTAAAGTCGATCGCTCCTGATTCGCTCCTGGCCGCCGACCTCAGCATCGATTCCCTCGATCTCGCCCAAACGATCGTTCTGCTCGAGCGGTCGCTGGGCGTCGATCCTTTCCGGTCGCCCTCTCCCGTGCGGCCGGTCGTCCGCACCGTCTCGGATCTCGTCGACATCTACCAGCGGGCCCTGCCACAGTGATGACAACCCCTGCATTTGCCGCCATCGCCGACGCCCCCGTGGAAGACCGGCTCGCCTTCGCGATCACGGAGATCGCCCGCCAGGAGCCGGACCGCGTGGCGATCGTCTTCGGCGCGGGCAGCGAGGGGCGTGGCGCCATCGACTATGCGGCGCTGGCCGCGAAGGTGGTGGCCTTCGAGGGGGCGGTCGATGCGGTTCGGCCGGTCGGGATCGTGGCCCGGGCCAAGCGGGCCGACGCGCTCGTGGCGATCGCGGCCGCCTGCGGCCGCCAGCACGTGCCGGTGGCTTTTCTCGCGGAGGATTCCCGCGACCTTGCGGGCGAACTGCGCGACTGGATCGCGGTGGATGATTCGCTCGTGATTCCCGAGGCCCCGGCAGGGTCGCGCCCGCGGCTCGCCTTCGAGGCGGTGCCATCGCAGATCATCGTGGCCACGTCGGGCACGAGCGGCCCGCCTAAACTCGTCGATCATTCCTGGGAATCGCTTCTGGCGGCAGCGCGGCTCGCTGAGCAGTGGCACGGCCTCGGCTGGCTTCTCGTGTACGACTCCACTCGCTGGGCCGGCATGCAGGTGTGGGTGCAGGCGCTGCTCACCGGGGGCACGCTCGTGGTGCCGGCGTCTCGCGATCCCGACACGGTCGCCCGGGCGATTGCCTCCGATCATGTGGCGATCCTGCCGGCCACGCCCACGCTCCTGCGTCGGCTGCTCACGTCGGCCGATCGAAACCTTCTGCAATCAGTGAAGCTCGACCGGATCACGCTGGGCGGCGAGGCGGCGGATGGCCCGTTGCTGGAGCAGGCGCAGGGGGCGTTTCCGGGGGTGAAGATCACGCAGGTGTATGCCACCACGGAGCTGGGCGAAGTGTTTCGCGTGGCCGACGGCCGTCCGGGATTCCCGGCCAACTGGCTTGGCAAGGGCCTGCCCGGTGGCGTGCGGCTGTCGACTCGCCGCGACGGAGAGCTTCTCGTGCAACTCTCGCGGGACGCCGCCGAGGTGGGCACAGGCGATCTCGTGGAGCGGCGAGGCGATCGCTACGAGTTCACGGGCCGGCGGAGCGACGTGATCGTGGTGGGAGGTGCGAAGGTGTATCCCAAGCGTGTCGAGGAGTTGCTTCGCAGCGTGCCCGGGATCGCCGAGGCCCGGGTGTTTGGCCAGCCGAGCGCGATCACAGGCGAGCTTGTGGCCGCGGAGATCGTACTGGCCGACCCGCTTGCGGAAGGCTCCACGCCCGAAAGCATCCGCGCTGCCGCTCTGGCAAAGTGCCGCGAATCCCTCGAGCCCCACGGCGTGCCTCGTATCCTCGATTTCGTGAAGCGCATCGCCACCACGCCCGCCGGCAAGACGCCGCGCCGCCAAGTGCAGGAAGCGTGATCTCTGCAAGCGTAACCGCGTAAGCGGTACGACCGCGAAACCCTCGAGCCCCTATCGACCTTCGGCCTGCCGAATCTCACGATCGGTACGATCGCGAAACGCGTGACTCCCTATCGACCGTCGGCCCGCCGAATCTCACGATCGGTACGACCGCGTTACCCACGACTCCGGTGAGCACAAACGCCACGCCCTCCTCCGTCTCCGTCATCTCCGGCGGCTCCCGCGGCCTCGGCCTCGCGATCGTCTCGCGGCTCCTCGCCCGCGGCGACCGCGTGGCCACGTTCTCCCGCTCCGGCTCGCCTGCCCTCGCTGCCCTCGCCGCGTCTTACCCCGATCATCTCCTCGTCGAATCCATCGACGCCGCCGATGCCTCTGCCGTTCGCGGGTTCGTGGACCGTGTCGCCGCCCGCTTCGGCCGAATCGACCACTGCATCGCGAATGCAGCGATTGCCCACGAGGGCGTGCTGGCCACGGCCCGCGACGACGAAATCGATGCGATGCTCTCCGTAAACGTGAAAGGCGCGATCGTCTTGGTGCGGGAGTGCGTGCGGCAGATGCTCTTGGGCGATGCCTCGGGCCGCACGGTCACGCTGGTGTCGTCTGTCGTTGCCCGCTCCGGCTCTCCGGGCCTCTCGGTCTACGCTGCCACGAAGGCGGCCCTAGAGGGGTTTGGCCGCAGCCTGGCCCGGGAACTCGGCCCTCGTGGCATCCGGGTGAACTGCGTGGCTCCTGGCTTCCTCGAAACCGACCTTTCGGCATCGCTTTCGCAGGAAAACCGCTCCCGGATCGCCCGCCGCACGGCTCTGGGCCGCGTGGGGGAGTCGGCCGACGTCGCTGGCGTGGTGGACTTTCTGTCGGGCCCCGGCTCGGAGTTCGTCACGGGCCACGTGCTGGGTGTGGACGGCGGAGCGTGATGGTCAGAGAAGTGCCCGTCCCTGACGAATCCGAAAGCAAATCGGATATGCTAGCGGTGTCAGGGGAATGGAAATCACACTGCCCGCGGCCACGGATGGGAACGGAGTCTCCGTTGCCCAATCCCCCCTCTGACGTATTCGAAAGAAAGCGTGCCCGCGTGCCTGGATCGAGCGATCCAAAGTCGCGGCGCTGCCCGATCAATTTTTCTTGATCGTGTTGAATCATCGATTTCTCGCGGTACACAGCCGTAAGCCCGGCTCGTTCGAGAGACGAAGAACGAAGGGAAATCCACTCATGCGCGTCAAGCGATCTGAATCAGCGGTTCTCGTCAGTATTTTCGTAGCCCTCTGGCTGGCAGGCGTTGTAGGAGCAGGCCGAGCTGCGGATCTGCTCCCCGTGCCCTCTGCGGATGCGCTTCGGCAGTCGGCTTCCAAGGTCAACGAGATCTTCGGCACCGATGCCAAAGGGGCAATCACGCCGGAGGCCAAGAGCGAGTTTTCCTCCAGCCTGCTGGGACACGCTGCGGAAACCGCGAATCCCACCGACTGCTTCGTCCTCCTCGACGCGGCTCGCAGCATCGCTGGAGAGGCTGGAGACATCGAAACGGCGTTTAAGGCAATCGATGCGATGGCGGATCGTTATGCCGTGAATCGCCCCGGCTTACGGGCGGCGGTTCTGGAGAATGCGGCAACCAAAGCCACACCGGCCTCGGCGGCGAAGGTCGTGGGGACGATCCTGGAAACGGTCGCGCGCCTGAAGGCCGCCGGCGACTACGACGGGGCCGAGAAGGCGGCGCAAGTCGCGGCCACTGCGGCCCGGCGCGGAAAAGACCGGGATCTGCAAAAAGTCGTTTTGGAGCAGCTGGCGGCGATTCGTGAACAGCGGAAATCGGCAGCGAAAGTGCAGGCGTTGGTGGACCGCGTGGCGGCTGACCCTGCCGACGGCGACGCCGCTGCGGATCTCGGTCGCTACCGCTGCTTCGCCGAAGATGATTGGGAGTCGGGGCTGCCCCTGCTCGCTCGTGGCTCCGATGCCGAACTCGCCGCGTTGGCGAAAGCCGATCTCGCGGGCGCTGCGACACTGGCGGCGCGGCTCCAGCTTGCCGATCGCTGGTGGGAATATGCGGCGTCCCACAAGGGGCCCGATGTCGCTGCGACGGAGGCTCGGGCCAGGATGCATTACGGGCTCGCGCTCGGCGAACTTCAGGGGCTCGACAAGGCGAGGGTGCTCAAAAGATTGGAGACATCCCTGTTGGGGGGACGCTCGCTCTCGAAACGTCCCAAGGATCTTGTGCTGTGGTTGGATGCGTCGGCCGCGGGCTCGCTCCGCGGTCCAGACGGGCGGGTGTTCGACAAGTCCCAAATGCGCGAGATGCCCGTGGCCGAGTGGGTTGACCTCGGCGGAGTCCGGGCAGCCGCACGTCAGAAAAACCCGGCCCATCTGCCAACGGCCCGCGCGGGCGTCTTTGGGAAGCTCCCGTCCATTTCGTGCGACGGGAAGTCGTATCTCGCGGTGGACATGCCGCCGCCCGCGCAGGGCACGATCGCAATCGCCTTCAAGGTGGGCACGGCAAACGCCGTAATGAACGTGCTTGGTGCACCGGCAGACAAGTCGGGCATTCGCCTTGGCGCTCGCGACACTGGAGCTGTGAACTTCATGATCTTCAGGAACCATGCCACGGTCGACATCATTCTGTCGCCGGACGGCCTCTTGCAGGCATCGCGAGCAACGGTGGTGACGACCACATGGCCGAATCCTTTCGGGCTCCGGTTCAACGGCCAGGCATTTCCCGCCAAGGAGCCCGCCCGATTGGACGCAAGCGAAGGCGCCGCCGTCGTCGTGGGGGCGATGGATGACCGAGGGTCGTTTCCGCTGGTTGGTGATATCGGCGAGATTCGAGTCTACAGTCGGATCTTGAGCGCTGGCGAGATCGCAGCCGTCGAGTCCGAATTGAACGGCAAATGGAATTCGTCCCGGTGAGATTCTGTAAGTCGATTTCATGGGCAGGTCGATTGGCAGTAGCGACACAGCCGTGAGTCAGGGTGGACCACTGCCGGCCCATATTCGCCGTGTGTTGATCGTCGGCGCAGGCGGCTTTGGCCGGGAGGTCTATCGGTGGGCTTGTGGTGCCTGGCCGGCGGACATCGGCAGGCTTACGGGTTTTTTGTCTGCCGACCCTGCGATGCTGGCAGGCCATGACTGTCCGATCCCGATCATTGCCGACCCGCTCGCCTTTCAGCCAACGCCGGACACGGCCTTCCTGCTTGCCATCGGTATCCCTCGCGTTCGTCGCACGGTGGCGGAGGCGTTGTGCTCCCGCGGCGCGGAATTCCTGAGCCTCGTGCACCCCACTGCGATCGTATCCCCGACCGCTGTGATCGGCCCCGGCTCGATCATCTGCCCGCTCAGTGTCGTGAGCGACAACGCTCGTCTCGGCCGGTTCACGCTCGTGAATTACCACTCGTCGCTGGCGCACGATGCGGTCGCCGGCGACTTTGCCGTGGTCTCCCCGTATGCCGCCTTGGCGGGTGGGGCGGAGATTGGCGATGACGTTTTCCTGGGCCTCCATGCTTCGGTCGGCCCGGGGAAACGAATCGGGCCGCGGAGCAAGGTGAGCGCGAATTCAGCCGCGCTCTGCGACGCACCTGCCGACTCACTGGTGTATGGAGTGCCGGGCCGGGTGCACCCGATCGTGTCCGGGGCCGAGTGCTGATGTCGAATTCGTCGCTCAGACGCGAGTTCGTGGAAAGATCGCGGCACGACGACTGGTTCGTGGTGTGCGTAAGAAAATGCGGCCCCGGATTCGACGGCGATGCCTTTGCTCGCGAGGTTGCCGCCGCAGCGGGAGTGCAGGCAGTGACGTGCGTGAACGGCCGCGGGCTCGCCGTCGCCGTCGCCGTGGGGCGCTCGGAGCAGGTTCAAACCTCTGCTGACGGTCGACGCATCGCGATGGTTTTCGGGGAGATGCACGGCGCGACGGCTCTTGGAGTCCGGGAGATCGCCGACAGCGGCCGCGAAATCACAGGCGATGCGGCCCGTGGGCTGAATGGTTCCTGGGCTGTCTTTCAGTTCGACGCGGATCGTGATCAAGCTTGTCTGATCACCGACCGCCTGAACTCGCGGCGCGTATTTTCCGGATTTAAGGCGAATGCGCGTTGGTTCTCCAGCAGCCTCGGCCGGCATCCGCTGCGCGGCGGGGCCATCGACCGCGTGGCGATCGGCTGGTATCTCACGCACGGCGCGATCTACGGCAACCGCACGCCTTACGAGGCCGTGCGGGTGCTTCCGTCGAGCATGCTGCACCGGATCAGCCCGGATAGTGAATCGTCCGAGCGTTACTGGACGCCAGCTTTCTCCTCGGCAGGTCTGGCCGGCACCGGTGCGGGGCGTTTGGAGACCGACTTCGGTGATCTCCTCGTCGATGCCGTGCGGTGTCGCGTGGCCGGGGCGGATCCGCTCTGCGTGTCGCTGAGTGCAGGCTATGACGCCGCCGGCATCGTCGGAATTCTCGGAGAACGGCTGCGGCTGTCCGACGTCGCCTGTTTCTCCTACGCGCGGGGCGAGATCAATCGCTGTTCCGACGAATTCATCTCCGCGGAGATGGCGAATCGCCTTGGCTACAAGCACGAAGTGCTGCCGAGCTATCAGGGCGATTACGCGTCCTGGGTCGAGACGAACGCCCTGGCGGGCCGAGGGATGGCCGGGCTCTGCGACGAAGTCGATGCCTGGGCGACGCTCGCCTCGCGGATGAAGGACGCCACGGCCGCGATCTTGGTTGGCGACGAATGCCTGGGCTGGACGGACTACGCCTTGTGCCAGCCGGCCGACGCACTTCGTGCGGCGCAGATTCAAGGCGGGCCGCACCTCGTGACGGCAGCGCGGGTGCTCGACCCAGCCATCTGTGGCCCCGTCGAGGAGGGCATCGAGTCGGACATCCGCGGCATGCTCGCCTCGGCGCCGCGGTTCGACGACCTGCACGACCTGAAGGACTACTTCTATATCACCCAACGAGCCCCGAACTACATCCTGCCGTGGCGGCAAAACTTCGCCAGCCGCGCGGGCAACGTGCGGTCGCCGCTTCTCGACTCCCGCATCCTCGACTTCATGGCGACGGTCCCAGCGCCGTTGCGGAGGCAGAAAGTTCTCTATCGCCGCACCATCAGCAAACTCTGCCCGCGCACTTTCGCGCTGCCGCGGGCGACCTCGGCGAGCTATCACATTGATCACACGACCGAGTTCGCCTCAGCCGCCCAGCGACTCCTGCCCCTCCAGTCTCCCGAGCTGGTCGGTCTGGCTTCCCCGGAGTTGCAAGCTGCGGTGACGCGGGCGTCTCGGGCTGCAGGCCACATGACGCGGCCGCCATCGGTCTACAAACTTCTCGTCAATGCGATCAAGCACACGGCCTTTGGCGACCTGCTCCGCAAGGCACAGCCCGCGCCCGCCGTCCGCAATCCTTCGCCGGCCGAACTGTTGGCAAGGCTCCTGTGCCTCGATCGTGCCCTTGTAGTGACCGCATCTCCTTGAACTCCAGTGGCGGATCGGGGCGCGCAGTACCTTCGTCGGGCGGTGATGGGCACGGTGCCGGCGACCGCGATCGCCCGCAGTGGTTTGGCGAGGCCCGCGCGCACTCGGCCCGGCGCGCCGGCGCCTGGTCGGCCGTGTCCACCCTCGCCACCACCGCCTCTCAGTTCGTCAGCGCCGTGATCCTGTCTCGAATCATCTCACCCGAGGAGTTCGGCACGTTCGCGTTGGCAACGGCCTTGTACGCCTTTCCCACGCAACTCATCGGGCCGTCGCTCGTCTCGGCGACGATCCAACACCCTGATCTCACCGAGCAGCAGGCCTCCAACATGTTTTGGACATGCCTGCTCGTCTATTCGGTGCTGGGGCTGTCGTTCGTCGCTGCCGGGCCTGCTCTGGCCCACTTTTACCACGAGCCTGCAGTGGCCCACTTCATGACGGTCTACGGCCTGGTGCTCGCGGTCGATGGCTCGGGCCTCCAGCATCGCGCCCTGCTGTCGCGCTCCATGCGATTCGACGTCTTTGCCAAGGCGGCGATCGTGATCGGTCCGCTGTCGGTGCTCGTGGGGCTGCTGTTGGCGTGGGCTGGTGCCGGCGCGTGGGCACTCGCGGCTCAGGTGATCGTGACCGTGGTGCTCGACCGGCTCGTGCTCTTCTCGGTCGTGCGGTGGCGGCCGTTGCGTTTTCGTGGCAGAGCCGGCATTCGTAGCCTGCTGCAGTTCACGTCCAAGAGCGCGATGGCAAGTGGGCTCCATCTGCTCTATAGCAAGTCGCAGGCCATCGTGCTTGGGCGGCTTGCTTCGGTGGCTGACGTCGGCATTTACACCCGCGGCCAGGGGCTGTTCCTTCGGCCACTGCTCCAGATCTTCAATCCCGTGCAGGCGGTTCTGCTGCCCATCTTCTCGGCGCGGCGGCACGATCCCGAAGCGCTCGGGATGGCGGTTCGCAGAGCCACTGCCGTACTCCTTACGTTGATCGTGCCCCTGACGGCATGGATGATTGCCGCGGGGCCTGACATCGCGGAAACGCTGTTGGGCGAACGCTGGCGCGTCGTGGGCAACACGCTCCGCCTGTTCGCGATCGGGGCCACGCCCTGGCTGTGGCTTTCGCCGCTCGGCAAGGTGAACGAGGCCTTTGGTCATCCGAGTCGGGCTGCCTCGGTTCGCCTCGTCTTGCTCCCGATGCTGATCTTAGGCCTGTTCTGGGCCGCTCCCCGGGGGGCGACGTACGTGGCGGGGCTCTACGCGGCGATCGAGTGGGCGAGCGTTCCGCTTGGGTTCTGGCTCCTTACCCGGGAGATGACGCTGCGACTCGCGTGGTATCTCCGGCCGGCGCTTGAATTGGGGGGCGCCGGCGTCGTTCTTACGGCTTTGCTAGCGTTGATGACGAGGCAATGTCACACGCACTCACTCGGAGCGATCGGCACTGCCGCGGCAACGTTCACGGCTGCGTACCTCGCAGGCGGCCTGCTCTTCGCCTGCGCTCCTGCGGGCCGGCTGGCACTGTCCGAAGTCGTACACGTTTGGCGATCGAGGCGAATCATCCAAGGAGTCGGTCGACCATGACCCGAGCTTCCGATTCGACACCACCGCGGAATGCGCGGGCCGTCGTGGATCTCCTTTTCACGCAGCGTCCCTCGTTTCACGGCGAGGTTTCCGCCGGGTCGGCGAACTATGCCATCACGCGTGAAGTGTGCGACTGGCTCGCCGAGCACGTGCCACAGGGCAGCCGAACGCTCGAAACGGGTTGCGGCTACAGCACCGTCTCCTTTCTGTCTCGATCAGGCAGGCATTCGGTCTATTCCCCGTTCGCCGGAGAGCACGATCTGATCAGGCGGTGGTGTGCGTCTCAGGGCATCGATACCAGCCACGTCGCGTTCTTCGCCGAAGCGTCCCAGCAGGCGCTGCCGGCACGGCCTCGCGAGCAGCTTGACGTGGTGCTGATCGACGGCGACCACGCATTTCCGGCGCCCTTCATCGACTGGTACTACCTTGCGGACGATGTCGCTCCGAACGGCCTTCTCCTCGTGGACGATACGCATCTCACTACCGGCAGAATGCTGTTCGACTTCCTCGTTTCCGAACATAAGCGTTGGCGATTGGATCGCGAACTGGGGAAAACGGCGGTGTTTCGTCGCGTGACTCACGAATCCGTCGCGCTTGGCAAGTCGTGGGAAGACCAGCCCTATGTACAGGACCTGCGATTGAATCCACCCGACCTGCCGGGAAAGATCAATCGGGCGTGCCGGCGAGCGGCTTCGGCGATCCTGCCGGCGGCGATCAAGGCCCCGTTGCGTAAGTTGTTCGGCTAACATTCCGGAAGCAGAACAGGCCAGGGTCACAACGATGTCAGAAGCAGTGCGAGCCGTGGATGATCTCGATACGTCGCTCTTTTCCCGCGTGCTTTCGCAGACCAGTGCGGAAGAACGTCGCACACTTCTCGCCGTCCAAAGGGCGGTGGCTCGGCGGTACGGAGACTACACCTATCTTGAGATCGGGTCATACTTGGGCGGATCTCTGCAGCCCCACGTTGCGGATAGTCGGTGCGTGCGGATTTTCTCCGTCGATCCCCGGCCAGATTGCCCCTCGGACGACCGAACGCCCGGGCAGGGAGTGACTTACGCGGGCAACTCCAAGCAGCGGATGCTGGACAACCTCACGGCGATCGATGCGGCACAGGTAAGCAAACTTGTGTGCCTTGACTGTGACGCCAATGATGTACCGATCGAGAAACTTACGCCCGCACCGCACGTCGCCTTCATCGACGGGGAGCACACCTACGCTGCCGTCATGTCGGATTTCGGTTTTTGCGTGCGGGCGATCCATCGTGACGGGGTCATTCTGTTTCATGATTTTGGAGCGATCCATACGGCGATCCTGGAAATCTGCCGCGCATTGACACGAGAGCGGCGGCGATACGTGCCGCTGCGTATGGACGGCTCGATCTTCGGCATATTTTTTGACCCTTCGCTCCTGACGTCGGATCCGTATTTGGCAGCCCTGGCTGAACGGTATGGCCACCTCTGGCCGCGGTACGTTATGAGAACGAGACTCCGCCAGTGGCTCCCTGAAGCCGTTGTGAATGGGTTGGCCAACGTCGCGCGAGTTTTTGGCGTCTGAATGGATCATCCAGGCGTGCCTCGTCTCCTTACAGTCGTGGTTTGCACGCATAATCGTGCGACGTTGCTGCCGCGGTGCCTCGAGGCCTTGCAGCGACAGGCGGGCGTCTCGCCTGAATCGCTTGACGTTATCGTGATCGACAACGGCTCGACGGATGGCACGCGACCGGTGGTCGAGTCGTTTTTCGGGGCAGCAATTCCAGTCCGCTACGTGTACG
>JBJTOU010000168.1:0-21530 GCA_046074725.1 Planctomycetia bacterium | reverse complement strand
GCGAAGTCCCGCGATGCCGCAGAGAAGTTTTGGGAAACAAAAACTTTGTGCAAGGAGTGATGCCCCATCACTGCGCACATCAGTATGGGGGCCGCCGCGGCTCGAGGTCGCCGGGGGCGACGTGACGCACGAGTACCACCGCTGCAACCAGGAGAATCTCTTCGCACACCTCACGAGCGACATGCACGCCCTCTCGGCTCCGGTGGACACGCTCGTGAGTAACCGGGCCTACATGGTGATGGCTTCACTCCCGTGCGTCTTCAGAGTCCTGGCATGGAATCGATGGCTGCCCGCCTTCTTCCGCTTGCTCGACCGGCTTCACGTGCCGATTCGCTGCTGACGCCCGCCCGCGAAGCCGGAGTCCGGATGCCCCGGTCACCATTCACCCCTGACCGCACGACGTGCAGACGAGACCGACATGAAGCCCCCGACAACCCGACGCAGAAAACCGCACTACGCGGCCTGGCGGTCGCGGTGCGCACGGACCTCGCGGCCTGGCAAAAGTCTCGTCGCGGGGCGAGGATACGCCCAACGCTCCTCGAGCGTTCGCCGACCCCCTCGCCTACCTTTCTCAGCTTGTCAGATCGTCGCTACAGCTCTCTGGAGTGCGATCTCAATCACTGCTGACGCGGTCCGATCTGCACCGACGGATCGGCGAGATCGACCGGTTCGTAGCCCTCGTAGGCGGGCATCTGCCAGAGCTGGCCCGAATCGGACGTCGGCATATTGGTGGTGACGGCCTTGAGCTCCAACTGGAAATTGACGCCAGAGGCCGGCCACGACACCTCGACCTGGCGTGGCAGCGCCGCGCCCGAAGTGGGATCGACCCGGTGCTGCGACATCCGCACGCTCGCCAGCCGCTCGCCGTGCTGCGTGAAGAGATGCTGCTCCTGCACGAGTCCCGTCGTGCCATCGACGAGCGTCGATTTGAGCAGGTGACCGTCGGGCGAGCCGATGCGACTGCGGATCTCGATCCTTCCGTCGGGGAGTGGGAACGGCCCCTCGTGGCTGTCGGCCGGATCGAACGAGACCAGCCCGAGCAGTTCGGGCATCCAGTCGGCCCGGATCGGCAGGAGCCGGCGGGCCGACGACTGGGCATATTGATCGTGGCGGCAAAAGAGCATCACCGGCGGCTCGTGACGGCGGATCCAGAGCCAGAAGAGATCGTCGTTGCTGCCGATATCGAGCTCATTGCCGCTGACGGCCGTCTGGGCACGGAGGCGAAACCGCCGCGGAGGCTCGCACGCGACCTGCGCCGAGAGCCGCGGCACCCCCGGCACGACGAGCACCGCCTGCGGCGCCATGTAGTTGCGGACCCGCCGCGTGTTGTCGTGAATCGTGGTGATGATCTGGTCGAGCGTCGGCTGGGGAGGCAACGCCCGCGGCAACGGCATGGTGCCCACCTGGTAGCCGCGAAGCACCTGCGGGCAGGTGGCGCCGCTGGAGGCGATCGCGGAGACGACGATCGCAAGCGCGATGCCTCGAGAAAGCGGTGCGCGGATCATGCGTCGCCTCCCGACCAGAGCAGGGCCTGCAGCCGCTCCTCGACTCCCTCCGCCGCGGCCTCCACCGCCGGCACGGTCGCCACGCGGTATTCGCACTGCCGCTTGCGGCAGGCGAGGACGAGCATCTCGCGACCATCGGGGAGCGGCTCCGTCATCTCCGCCGACTCCGTGATCCGCAGCACGCGGCGGCGCACCAGCTGCAGCGCGATGAGATACCGCAGGGCCGCATCCTCAGGACGCGATTCGAGGTCCTCGAGGACGTCCAGCAGCACGTCCGGGGGCGCGAGCGTGGGGCCGGCCGTCTCCTTCGGGGCGTAGAGCGATCGCCACCAAGCAAGCGTGCCATCCGGCGGCCCCTCCCATGCCTCCGCGACGCAGTCGATGCGTTCGAGAGAGCCCCCTTCGCGCACGAGGGCCGACACCATCGGCTCTCCCGGCGCGAACGGCCGGCCGGTGCGGGCGCACATCCCTCGCGGTCGATGGATCTTCAGGTCCATGACGGGACGATACGGATCGCCCTGCGGTGCGGCAACAGGCATCCACCGAAGGTCACGCAGGCTGGGCAAGCCCGGAAAGCAGCAGGTTTGCCACGTCCACGATGCCGTCGTCGTCGTGGCGACGCACGACCCTGTCGGCCGCCCGCCGCACCGGCTCCGTGGCGTTGCCCATGGCGATCCCGAGACCGGCCGCCTCGATCATCGGAACGTCGTTCACATCGTCTCCCACCGCGCAGATCGACGACGCCCCGATCCCCAAACCCGTCGCGATGTCGAGCACGGCCGACCACTTCGTGATGCCCGCCGGCGCGATCTCGCACATGAAGTCGCGATACCTCGGGCTTCGGATCGTGTGGAGCGAAAGATGCCCCGGCCACCGCTCGCGCAACGCGGCCTCCATCGCCAGCATCTCGCCGTGCGATCCCATCGCGAAGCCGGCGAACACGCCCGGCGGAAGCGACTGGTGCAGATCGGGCGCGACCCTCGCCAGCGACCGGTTGCGATGGAGATATTCCCGCAGCCCCTGCCCCGGCTCGGCGACCGCGGTGGCAGCGTCGAGGCTGCGGCAGTGGAAGTCGAAGCCGTCGGCGAAGCTGTCGGTATAGAGCACGGGCTCGTGACCGGCCGCCACGAGCATCCCGACGACGCCCTCCAGGACCCCCGCCGCGAAGCCCGCGCGAAACCGCGTGGCATGACTTCCGGGCTCCTTGACGAGTGCTCCCGACGCGGTCACCAGTGGCGCATCGATGCCAAGCCGCGCAGCAATGGGGAGGACGTCGCGATAGCGGCGGCCCGTGGCCAGCATCACGCGGATGCCGGCGGCCCGAACGCGAGCCACGGCATCGACCACGGCGTCGGAGACCTCGTGGCGGCTGTTGGTGATCGTGCCATCGACATCGAGCACGAGCAGCCGGATCTGTGAAACGCCGGCATCGGTGTCGTGACGCTGCCGCGCGGGCCGCGCGTGTTGGCCGTCCATGCCCCGTATGGTACAGGGAATCACATGAGCGAGCCTGATTCCAACATCCCGTTCACACCCGTGGCCACGGTCGGCGAGATCCCGGCCGGCGAGGGGCGCACCTACACGGTCGGCGGCAGGCTGGTCGCCGTCTTCTTCGATGGCACCGGCTATTCGGCGATCGACGACCTCTGCCCGCACATGGGCGCCTCGCTCGGCTCAGGCCCGATGGTCGATGGGGTGGTCACCTGCCCGTGGCATGCCTGGCGGTTTCAGCTGTGCGACGGCGCCTGGTGCGACAACCCGAAATTGAAGGTCGACGTCTTCGAGACCCGTGTCGTTGGCGACACGATCGAGGTGCGCGTGCCTCCAGCCCGACCAGCCGAGATCCCGCAGCGGTCGTGATGAGCACGCTCGGGGCTGCCCATGCCCCGTGAGCCGGCCTTGCTGGCAAGCGCAGGCATGGATGCCGAAAGCGCAGCCGGCACGGAGTGCGCGAAGCCCAGGATGGGCGCAGCGAACGTCCGGCGATGGGGCATGGGCAGACCCGAGCAGTGTCCGGTCGTCCGCCGCTTATCCGAGCGTGATCGATTCGCCAGGCTGGAGGACGCGGGCTTCGGCGAGTTTGGCGGCGGCCACCGACGTGGCCCAGGCGGCGGCATCCTGTTCGATCGGGGGCCAGGTGTTGTAGTGGCTCGGGAGCACGATCGCGGGCGCGAGCATCCGAATCGCGTCGAGCGAATCCTCGGGGCCCATCGTGAAGCGATCGCCGATCGGGAGGATCGCCACGTCGAGACCGCGGCCGTGCCGATCGGGCCGGCCGATCCGTTCCATGTCGAGGAAGACCGAGGTGTCGCCCGCGAGATAGATCCGCCTGCCACCCACGTCGAGCAGCCAGCCGGATGGATTGCCGCCATAGGTGCCGTCGGCGAAGCTCGACGAATGGTGGGCGATTTCCATCTTTGCCGTGCCGCCGGGAACGGCGACGCGGCCGCCGTGGTTCATCGGCTGCGTCTTCTTCACGCCATGCTTTCCGAGCCACTGGGCAATCTCGAAATTGCAAAAGACAGGCACATGCAGACGCGTGGCGATGGCCGCCGCGTCGGCCACGTGGTCGGCATGCGCATGGGTGACGAGGATCGCATCGCAGTGGACATCCCGGGCCTTCATCGATGCCGTCGGGCAATCGTCGAGGAACGGGTCCACCAGCAGGATTCCCTCGCCGGTGTCGATGAGCCAGGTGGCGTGTCCGATCCAGGTGAGCGTGACGGGCATCGTGAGATTTCCTCCGAGTCGGGAAAAAGGCCGCCAGACAGTCCGGAGCCTACGGCCTCAGCCGGCGCATCATGAACTTTTTATACGCCTCCACACCGGGCTGTCCGTAGGGATTGGTGCCGACGAGCCGGCCTTCGACGACCGTCGCGAGCATCAGCATCTGGAGCAACTGGCCAATGGTATGCTCGTCGATCCTCGGAATGAGGATGTCGGCCGTGGGCCGCTTGTCCTGTGCATAGGCCTCGTTCGTGCCGGCGGTCGCGGCGGCGAGCATGTCTGGCCACGTGGTGCCGACGAGGTCGTCGAGTCTGTCCTCGTCGTGGCCGTAGGGGCCGAGCTTCGGCAGCACGAGCCGATCACGGCGCGGCTCCCCAACGAGCAGGTTGGTGATCAATTTGTCGCGGCGGCCCTCCTGGTGCTGCTGGCCGCGGGAATGCAGGTCGCGGGTCGTGACCGTCGTCAGCGGCGTGGTCCCCTTCTCGTGCTTGCCGAGGCTCTCGGAAAGCAGCTGGTCATACCAAAGCCCGACCGCCTCGAGCCGGTTGCTCCAGGATGAAAGCACGCGAATCGTGGCCCCTGTTTTTTCCTCGGCGAGCCGCGACACGCCCACGTATTGGAGCACGGGGTTCTCGGCGACTGGGGCCTCGCGGAACCGGCGGTTCATCGCCGCCGCCCCTTCGAGCAGACGCACGACATCGATGCCGACGACCGATGCCGGCAGCAGACCCACGGCCGTGAAGACGGAGAACCGGCCACCGACGCCGTCGGGAATGTCGAATACATCGGGACAGCCGATCGCCTGCGCGAGGCTGGCGAGCTTGCCGGTCTTGCCCGTGATCGGCACGACCCGTTCGGCGAGTTTCGTCGTGTCGCCCCCCACGCTCGCATGCAGCGCGTCGAGAAAGAGCCGCGTGGCGACCGCCGTCTCAAGCGTGCCGCCGCTCTTGCTGACGACGAGGATCGCCCAGCGGTGCAGGAGATCATCCTCCCTGGCGACGCCCACCGGCACGACCAGATCGAGCAGCCCCTGCGCCGAATCGTTGTCGATGTTGAAGCCCTCGAAGGAGAGCCGAGGGCGGCCGCCTCGTTCGCCTCGCGGCAGTTCGTTGTGAAACGGGTGGCAGCAGGCTTCGAACAGCGCGCGAGTGCCCATGTAGGAGCCACCGATGCCAAGCACGATCACGCGATCGACCGCCTCGCGAATCCGCCGGGCCGCGGCGAGGATCGCGAACAGTTCGCTCTCGGGCCGCTTCGTCATGTAGTCGGCCAGCAGCCGCTCGGGCAGATCGATGAAGGCGGGATCGAGCACCTCGCCCGGCGCCGTCGCCCCCGACCTCCAGCGATCGATGTCGGCGAGCGACTCGGTGCGGGCCCGGTCGAGCGCGGGGGCCAGCGCGTCGAGATCCTGCCGTGCCAGACCGCCGGTGGCGAAGACGGCGGTCGGGTCGTAGAGGATCGGATCCTCCGGTGGCTTGGGACGGACGTTGCTCATGGCTGCTCCTCGTGGTCCGCTTGCGATGGGCCTACGGCAGACCCGTGCCTGTCGCCACGGATGCGACTCGGGTATTCTGGCCGCCGAATGTAGCAAACCACCGTTCAGAAGGAACACGCGCCGTGACCGAACACGACCTCGTCAGCGAACTCGTCGAAAAGAATTCCTCGAAGATCGTCATGCTCGTCGCCGATGGTCTCGGGGGCCTGCCGATGGAGGCCGGCGGAAAGACGGAACTGGAAACCGCCGCGACGCCCAATCTCGACCGGCTCGCCCGCCGCGGCACGAGCGGGTCGAGCGTGCCGGTGCTGCCGGGAATCACGCCAGGCTCGGGCCCGGGGCATCTCGGTCTCTTCGGCTACGACCCGCTGGAGTTCAAGATCGGCCGCGGGGCGCTGGAGGCCACGGGCATCGGCTTCGAACTCGGGCCTCACGACGTCGCCGCCCGCTGCAACTTCTGCACACTCGATGCCTCGGGCCTCATCTCCGACCGCCGCGCGGGCCGGATTCCATCCGAGGAAAGTTTCGCCGTCGTGGAGAAGCTCCAGGCGGTGAAAATCCCCGGCGTCGAGACGTTCGTGAAGCCGGTGAAGGAGCATCGGTTCGTCGTCGTCTTCCGGGGACAGGGGCTCGATGGCCGCGTCGCCGACACCGACCCACAGGCCGTGGGCGTCGCTCCGCTCGATCCACAGCCGCTCGATCCGGCCGCGACGAAGACGGCCGACGTCGCCAAGGAATTCGTGCGGCAGGCCCGTGCGATCCTCGCGCAGGAAAAGAAGGCCAACGGCATGGTGCTCCGCGGGTTCGCCGCCAAGCCCGCCCTGCCGACCTACGAGTCGCTCTACGGGCTCAGGGCCGCCGCGATCGCCGTCTATCCGATGTACAAGGGCCTCGCGCGGCTGGTCGGGATGACGCTCGTCGGCAAGGCCCAGTCGCTCTCCGAGCAGGTCGATGAACTGTCGAAATGCTGGAACGACTACGACTTCTTCTTCCTCCACTTCAAATACACCGACTCGACGGGCGAGGATGGCGCGTTCGAGCAGAAGGTGAAGCGGGTCGAGGAACTCGACGCGATCATCCCTCGGATCGAGGCCCTGAAGCCCGACGTGCTGATCGTGACCGGTGACCACTCGACCCCGAGCCGGCTCAAGAGCCATTCCTGGCATCCGGTCCCCACGCTGCTGGTGGCCGACACCTGCCGGCCCGACGGGCTGGAAAAATTCTCCGAGCGCGACTGCCTCCGCGGCGGCTTTGGGATCTTCCCGGCCAAGCACCTGATGCTGCTGGCAATGGCCCATGCGCAGCGGTTCGGCAAGTACGGCGCCTGATCGGCGTCCCTCGAGCGGACGATCGTGACGGTCGTGACGCCTGGAGCGGCCTGATCCGTGCCGATCGTGACGGTCGTGCCGCAGAAAACCGCCGACATCGCACCGTGGACAGCGGGCTGCCGATCGACGGAACCGGCGGAGGCATGCCGCGTCCGCAGGCGGGAACAACCATGAAGCGAATCATCGTGTGGAGCGCCTTTTTCGCGCTTGTAGCGGCCATGTCGGCCGCCGCGCGGGCTGGTGAACTCGGGCAGGAGATCGACCTGACGACATTCGGGAAGGCGGCGGAGCCCGCCGCACGGTCGTCGGTGTGGGATTCTGACGCCCTGGAGGAGGTCGGTCTCTTCGACCGCGGCGGCCGTGCGAACCGGCGGTTCTATGCCAGCGGCATGATCGGGCCGCAGTTTCTCGGCATCACCGAATCGAGCGTCCTCAATCAGACGTACGACTCCACCGTGTTTTCCGCGGGTGGTGCGGCCGGCGTGGCCTTCGATCGCACCAGGGGCTATCTGCGACTCGAGCTCGAGGGGGTGTGGCGAGACGATGGCATCGCGATCGCCGACAACGGCGGTACGCCCGTGCGATTGGCGGCAAACAACGGCTGGTCGGTCATGCAAAACGTGTGGCGCGACCTTCTGATCACCGATCGCTTCGGCGTCTACGGTGGCGGAGGCCTCGGCGGCGGCGGCTACACGCTCGGAGTGGGCAATGAGTCGCACATGGTGAATGCCACCTTTGCATGGCAATTCGGCGGTGGGTTGATCTACGAACTGAGCGATCGACTGACGTTCGACGTCGGCTATCGTTACTTCCAGATTCCTGACGTGACCAACACGACGTCGATCGGCGACCTGACGACGCTCTATGGAGCCAGCGAGCTGATGTTCACGCTGCGGCTCTACGATCCGCTGCGTCGCTGGCGGCAGTAGGGGCGCGGCGCACGCCACCCTGGCTCGGCCCGCCGAGTGGGCATCATCGGCGCTCGCCGCCGACGAACACCTGCGGGTCGAGCCAGATCGTGCGGTCGAGATCGCTGCCGACGTCGGCGGGGTCGATGGCGATCTCGAGTTCGACTGCGGCATCCAGATTCACGCCGATCGAATGGGGCTCGTCGCCCCCGCGAAGCACCGGCGAGGCATGAACCTCGCGCCACCTGCCCGACGCATCGATCGCCAGGATCCGCACGACGACGCTGCCTCCCTGCCCCGCCGAATCGTCGATCGCCACGAGCGACTCAAATCGTCTCGCCGGCCGCTCGAACTGATATCGCAACCGCGCGGGAGCATGGATGCCGAGGCCGGTGAAGCCTGTCGTGCCGCGGGCGGAGGGCCAGCCGCCGGCGAGCGTGGTGCCGCGAGCCAGAGGCCATTCGGCCTGGCTCCCACTGCCCTGCTCGTAGTCGAGAGGCTCGCGGAAGGCCAGATCCACGATGGCGTCGTCGATGCGGCGTTTCACCACGATATCGGCCGGATCGCATGCCACGGGGAGCAGATCGGAGGAGAACCGTGAGCCATCCGTGAGCGCCACGAGCCGGCGACCGGCCGCCGCCGAGGCCGGGGCGGCCCACTGGATCGCCCGCACCCGCTCCAGGGGAATCGCGATCGGCCCCGACATGTCGGAGACGGCCGTGACGATCAGCCTGCCCTTGTCGAGCGAGAGCCCGGCCGCCGCCATCTCGTCACCATTGGAGAGCCGCAGGATCGCCTGTTCACCCGCCTGACCGTCGGGATCGCGGATTGCACCGGGCCCGAGGGAGAGGCTCGAGCGGTAGCCGCGTAGTGCCGACCAGGGCAGATCGAATCGTCCAAGCAGCGGCGACCGCACGACCAATCCTGTTTCATCGATCGACTCGATCGTGGCCGCGATCACTCCGCCATCGGCCAGGAGCACGAGCGGCCCGAGCGGATAGGGCGGCATGCCTCTCTCGCTCGCCGCAGCCGCCTCCGCCCACACGGGGCTGGCCGTCATCACGACCAGCGCACCCACGAACATCATCGCCACAAGATTTCGGTGTTGATGTCTTTTCGGAAAGTGAGCGTGTTCGGGGTTGCCCGTGCCATGGAGCCGGCCTTGATGGCAAGCGGAGCCATGGATGGTAGAGCGCAGCCAGCACGGAGTGAGCGAAGGCCGGGAAGGCCGGAGCGAACGTCCGGCGATATGGCACGGGCGACCCCGGATGGGTCGCGGCATCGCAGAGGGAATCCGGGTGGACTGTTTTTTCATTCCGCCGGATCCTCGTCGTCACGGGCCGTGCGTTGCAAGAGGGGCGAGAGGCCGTCGGCCACCTGCAACACCGTCAGGGCGGCGCTCGTACCGTATTCGGGGCACGATGGATCGGGCCAGGCTCCGTCGTGTCGCTGCGCATCGAGCAGCGGCCCGATCACCGCGGCATGCCATGCCTTCCACGAGGCCCCACCCCGCAGCCAGTGGGCCGACGCCGCATGGGCGAGGCCATACATCGCGTAGCCATCGCCGCTTTCGAGCGCGATCGGGTGATCCACCAGCCATACGAAGCCGCGATCGGCGGCCGGCCCCGCCCGGTCCGCGGTGAGGAGCGCGACGAGTGCCGCAGCCGTCCGCGGCGATGCGGCGGGCCCGGGTGCGATGAGATATCGGAACCCCCCATCGTCATTCTGCAGTCTTTCAAGAAAAGCCACGGCCCGATCGACACAGTCGGCCGAAACGGCGAACCCGCTGTTGTGCAGCCCGCGGAGCGCGATCACCATCGCCGCCGTGACCGAGACATCGGCGTCGGCCTGTCGCGGTTGGTACCTCCAGCCCCCGTCCTCGTTCTGCGTGCCGACGATCAGGTCATGCGACCGCGCCAAGACCGCCGCGATCTGGTCGTCGTGGTCGGTCTCGCCATAGACCTCCGCCAGCACGAGCGTGGCATAGGCATGGCCATACATCGGGCCGTGGGCCGCCTGCTCGCGACCGGCGATGAGGCCGTCGGCCCCGGCGCAGGCGAGGCAATAGTCGACGCCGCGAGCCACCGCGGCCGCATGCTCGCCCGAAGCGGGCGTGCTACCGCCGGCGATCAGCGCCATCATGGCATTCGACGTTACCGCCACGCTTCCGCGAAACGCGGCCGACCCCCACGATCCGTCGTCTGCCTGGGCCGCGACGAGCCATGCCCGGCCTCGGGCCGCGGCCTCGGCGACACGCTCCGCCGACGGCGGCTCGTCGGCATGTGGAGCGCCGCCCACGCCGAGGCACAGTACCAGCAGCAACGTGAGGCCCCAAAGCCCTCCGTGCCTCGATCGCCCCGACGGCGGGAATGTCATCGGGGCAGATCGCGGCAGCATGCGGCTTGTCATGGACGGGAGTCTATTCATTCGGGATGAGCCATCGCGAAATCAGGCGACCGGAGCCGGCACGACAGTTCTATCTCTCCCGCGGCTTCGTCGAGTCGCCGCTGCGTTCGACGACGCTGGCGACTATTCGTGAGATCGTCCGTGGAACTGCCCCGGGATGACCGTTGCAGAGAGCGACTGACGCAGCAGCTCGTAATAGAGATCGACAGCCGGAGCATAGGCGGCAGGCACGTCGCCGCGGCCCCCCTCCGACGCAAACGGTCGCGTAGACTCCGGAAAGAGCTGCCATACCAGATCCACCGGTGGCGAGGGTCCCGCAATCGGTCGGAGCGTGGCGGCATCGTCGGCCGCGAACCGCGGCTCGGCTGTCGCGCCGCCGATCGCGGCTCCGCTGTCGCGATCGGCCGAAGCCCCTCCCTGCTCCGGCAGCGAGCGACCGGGGTCCGCGGCCTCAGTGGCGTCGGCCAGCCGTCCCACGGATCCTTTCTCTGCGGCGGCGACCGGCCTTCGCTCGAGCTCCCCGAGCGCCCGCATCGTTCGATGGACCTTGGCCGCAGCCGCGGGCGATGCCGCCACCCACTCGGCGGCGCCAGCGACCTCGGAGATGCCAAGAACCGATGCGGCCACGGCGACCGCCTGCGCGATCCGAGTGGCCTCCGTCGCGGCGATTGCGAGACGATTGGAGGCGATCGCCGCCGAGGGCATCTCCGCTGAAGCGGCATCGAGGAACGCAAGCCGATCGAGCACCATGATCGCATCGCCGACATCGGCCGATGGCTCCTCGACGCTTGCAAGCGTGTCGCGCGCGGCACGAATCGACGCGATCGTCTCCCGCTGGAATGCTGCCAGCGTGTCGCGATCATGCCGCTCCTCCGGGGAGAGCGACTCCGCCGCGACACCGGGACCGTCGGCAAACCGCTCGGCACACAGCGCAGCCAGCCGTCGCTCGACCGCCGCCGCCGCGGCCAGTCGAAGGGCGGCTTCTGCAACAGGCCCCGATGGTGCCGTCGTCGCTCCGGCCGTCAGCCGGCTCGTCGGCGATGCACCGCCGGGCACAGGCTCGCCATCCTGGTCGGCATGCGTGCCGCCGACCGTCGTCGGCAAAAACACAAGCTGCCGACGCACCGCGTCGCTCCATGCGACCGGAAGCACGAGCGTGGAGCCGATCAAGGCCGCGGCCGCCACAGCTGCCGCAAATCCCCAGGCCGCATGCGTCCGCAGCCCCGGCCACGGAAGCCGCGGATAGCGTGCCGCCTCCCGCGCCGCCTCCTCGATCGCAAGCCGCTGGAGATGACCGGTGAGATCGGCCGGTGCATGCATTGGCCGATCGTCCAAAAACTCGATCGCACGCGAGAGCCGCTCGCCGAGTTCCGGATGGGCTTTCTCGACGGCGCGGGCCACATCGAGCCGCCCCGGCCAGACTGCCGGTCTCGCAAGGCCACGGAATCGCAACACGATCGCGAGGGCGACCAGCACGAGAGCGACGGCCGCCACACACACGCCGATTCGCGCCGCCGTCGGCGACAGCAGCAGGTCGCATGCCGCGGCGGAGACGAGCACGATCACGGCGATGCATGCCATGCGGCCGAGCCAGCCGAGCATCTGCATCGCCACGGCCGCCGCCACGGCCCGATCGAGCCGCCGGCGCAGGCGGCCGATCGCACCGACGGCTCGTGATGCGGACTCTCCTTGATCCGTGTGCACGAAACGACTGCTGGACCGGCGCCCGGGAGGGGTTGCCCGTTCCCCGAGAGCCGGGCTATGGAAGCGAGCGAAGGCATGGATGCCGAAGCGAAGCGGACATGCAGAGAGCCGAGGCCTGGACGGCCGAGGCGACCGTCCGGCGACGGGGCACGGGCAACCCCGCCCCACGAGAAGCGTGACGATCACGTGTGCGACGTGTGACTCATCCATCGTGATCGCCTCGTGGACCCGCTGCAATCGTTCGTGGCCACCAGGCGGCGACGCAGCAGGCAAGGAACACCAACAGCAGGACATTGGCGGCCTGCCACGATTCGAACCAGCGGGCGGCCTCGGCTCCGAAGCCGCGACGCGGCGAGATCGACGCCTCAATCATACGGGCGAGCGAGTCGATCCGATCGAGCGGCACGACGGCAGCCCCTGCCGCTTCGATCGCCGCCGTGAGCGGCCGAGTGCCCGCGGCCGCTGGGGCGACCTCGGCGAGCGGCTCGTTCACCACGATCTCTCGTTCGATCGGCGGTGACGACGGCTCCTCCGAGGATCGCGTCGATGGCGCAAGCCGCAACCGATGACGGCCGACGGGAAGGCCGTCGAGCCGCACCGTCGCGGTCGCGCCGACCGGCACCGACGGCAGGCTCACATCCCGCGCCGAGCCATCCGCGAGGGCGGCTTCGAGCCGCCACGATGAAAGATCGGTCGAAGGCCGTGTCGGCACGAGATCGACGCGAACGGTTTCCCCGACGACGGGATCGAGCGGCCGCACCACGAGCATCGCCGCCGTGAGCCGCGCGCGCCGCCGTGGCTCCGCCAGCCGAGCCACGGCATGGAACCAGAACCGTGCATGGGGCGTCGATCCATGATCCAGGGCCGGCCCGTCGCGCCATCGCCACGTGTCGCACAGGGCTCCGAGGATCGTGCCGCGGCCGAGCCGCTCGACGACGATCGCCGGCATCCGCTCACCCGACGTTCCCGTGCCAACGGCGAGCACGCGGGCCGTCGGAGGCACCGCGACCCTCGGGATCTGCGAATAGGTCGTCGGTGCCAAGCCAGCCGCTGCATTCGATGCCAGCCCGACCGACGGAAACCATCCCGAGGCAATCCCGGACGGAAGCACCTCGAGCCGCAGCGGCGACGAGGCATTGGCCGATGACCGCGGATCGAGAGGCGGCACGGCCGGCAGCCATCCGCCGGCTCCGGCATCGGACTCGGCCCACCGACGCCCCGGGAGCCACGCGATTCCAAGGCCTTCGCGGGCCACCGCATCGGGGAGGGACTTCCAATCAAGGGCGATCGGAACATCACCCACCACGACGACGTCGAATTCACTCCATGCTTCCACCGACTCCGGCACCGCCACTTTCTGCCGACCGCCGGCCTCCGTGCGGCCTTCCAGCAGCCGCGTCGTCACCGCGAACCGATCGTCGGCGGCGAGCAACCGCTCCAGAAACCGAAACTCATACCGCGGCCCCGCGTCGATGAGCAGCACCCGGATCCGGTCGTCGGCCACGATGCTCGATACGGTGCACGCATGCCGTTGTCCGGTCGTGCCGTCCGACGCGGCAGCGACCTCGATCGTCTGCGTGACCCATGATGCCGGCGAGGATGGCCCGGCCGTCGCGGCCGCGATCACTCCCTCATGGCGACCGGCGTAGGCATAGCCGAGTGGCGTCGCGATCGAATCGACCGACAGCACGCCGCCGCCACCATCACCCCGAAGCGGTAACGACCTCTCCACGGGAGACGATGCGATGGCCCGCACGGGGATCGAGATCGCTTCGCCGGGACGAGAGACCGCAGGGGCGTCGGCCGCACTGAACCTGAACCCCTGCGGAAGACCTTCCGACGACGTGTCATCGCTGCCGACCGGGATCACGACCAGCGGCACGCCCGCCCTCGACGCCGCGGCCGCCGCCTCCGGCCACGATGCGCCCGATGTGATCGCGCCGTCGGTGGCGACGACGATCGCCGCCGGATCGCGATCGAGCAGATCGATCACGGCATCGCCCACACGACTGCCATCGGGGGCGCGGAACATGGCCTCGAGGCTCCCCATCTCCGCCGAACCTCGCTCTCCGCGATACCGTCCGAGCGGCTGCAGCGCCGGGCCGCACCAGAACATCTCGACCGGCCGGCCCCGCGACAGCCGATCGAGCGGACTGTCCTTCGCGCGATCGCCGCGAAACGCATCGAGCACGGCCGCGAGCCGGCTCGTGCCGCGCGTTCCCGATCGATCCACCAGCCCGTCATCCGTCGCCATGCTTGGCGACACATCGACAAGAACCATGACGGGGCGATCACGCCCCGGCGGCGATGGCCGATCCCGTGGCGGACCGCCCCAGGCAACGCCCATGGTGAGCAGCACTGCGAGCATCACCCCACGAGGCACGACCATCCATCCATATGAGCCTGAGCCCGAGCCCGCGGACTGTCGGAGGGACAGGATCATCTCGGCGATCACCGCGGCGATCCCGACGCCCAGGAAGAGCCAGGCCAGCGGCAGGCCGGCGAACCGCCGCGGCGATCGGGCCGACGGACCATTCGCGGCGACGGGATCGAGCAGCCGCGCGACGATCCTGTCGATGAGCGGCACGAACGAGGGCCACACGGCGATGTCGCTCCACGTATCCGCCGAATCGCCCTGCTTCGGCAACGCAAGCGGCACCGCGGACACGCACACCCGACCGCGGCCGACGGGCACTTCCACGATGAGCGGCCGTCGGCTCGCCGATGCCCGCGCGATCACGACCGCCGACCCGGGCTCGAAAAAAATCTCCGCCGCCCTGACGACCCGCGGACCGGGCAGAACCGTGCTCCTGTCGCCGGCCTGGAAGCCGGCAGGGTCGCCGGCCTGGGAGCCGGCGGAATCGCCCGCATCGACGACTTCAACAAGCTCGTCGGCAATCGCCATCGTCCCGACCACCTGCACACCCGCGAGATCGTCGAGCCACGACGATACACGGGCCAGCGACGACGGACCGACCGCCCCGGGCCCGAGGCAGACAAGCAGGCTCGCCCCCTCCCGCACGAGAGCCGCGATCCGCATGGCATCGGCCGCGGGAAGCGGAAAGAGATCGTCTCCGAGCATGATCACGCGACGATCGGTGCTGGGCCGGGCGGCATCGCGGATCGTGACGGCATGGACGGCGGGCGCGATCACCCGAGATGATTCCCGCGGCGCCTTCGCGAGGGCCTCGACGGCCCGCTCGACGGCAAGAAGCGATCCTCGGCCGCCTTCATCCCGCCGAACGATTTCGATCCGTTGCGAGAGGTCGCCGGCCACGATGGGTTCGCCATGGGCCGGGGGGCGACCCACGAAAGGCCGCGTCGCGGCGATCACGACCGATGCCACCAGCAGCATCCGTACGGCGGTGAGAAGCCACGGCAGCCCTCCACGGCCGATCCCGGCCGCCCGGGCCGCCCGCGCGACCAGGTCGATCGCCCCCCAACGCACGAGTCGCGCATGCCGCAGCGCCCACCATGCCAGGACCACCGGCACCGCCACCGCGAAGAGCCACGGCAGCATCCAGGGCCACAGGAGCATCGACGCACACGGCGCGGCCACCACCAGCCCGCCCATGGTCAGCCTCTCCGCGGCGTGTCGGCGAGCAGCCGCCTGATGATCGTCTCCGACGAAATGCCGTCGGTCTCGGCGGAGAAGGTCCGAACGAGCCGGTGCCGGAGCACCGCCGGGGCGGCGCGGTGGATGTCGCCCAATTCGACACAGGGCCGGCCGGCGAGGGCGGCATGCGCCTTGGCCGAGAGCACGATGAACTGGCTCGCCCGCGGACCGGCGCCATACCGCACCCAGTGACCGATCCAGGGCGGGGCCTCCGACGTGCCGGGCCGCGTCGCACGCACCAGATCGATCGCCGCTTCCATCACATGCCCGGCGACCGGCATGGCGCGGACCAGCGCCGAGGAACGGGCGAGCGCATCGCGGTCGATCACCGGCTGCACCGTCGGCTCGTCGGCTCCCGTCGTCCGCCGGATGATCTCGAGCTCATCGTCTCGACCGGGATAGTCGATCGTCAGCATCATCATGAAACGGTCGAGCTGCCCTTCGGGCATCGGGTAGGTACCCTCCTGCTCGATCGGGTTGCGGGTGGCAAGGACGAAGAACGGCCGTGGGAGACGATGGCGGACGCTTCCCACCGTCACCTGGGTCTCCTGCATCGCCTCCAGAAGCGCCGACTGCGTCTTCGGCGGCGCACGATTGATCTCGTCGGCGAGGATGACGTTGTTGAAGAGCGGGCCGGGAAGGAACCGGAGATGGCGACGGCCCGCCGCCTTGGCCGAGTCGTGGCCCTCGGTGTCGAGCACGTCGGTGCCGATGATGTCGGCCGGCATCAGGTCGGGTGTGAACTGGATCCGACCGAAGCCCAGGTCGATCGCGGCCGCAAGCGACCTGACCAGCAGCGTCTTGGCAAGCCCGGGCACGCCCTCGAGCAGGCAATGACCCCCGCACAGAAGCGAGGCGAGCAGATCGTCGATCACATCGTGCTGGCCGACGATCACGGGATCGAGCGCAGCCACGAGCCGCTCCCGAACCGCGGCCACCTCCGCAAGCGCCGCGGCGGCGGAGGCCGCATCGACGGCGGACGGAATCGGCGATGCTACAGGCTGCGTCATGGGGCGGCTCCGATACAGATCATCGTGCGGTCCCCCGCGACCATGAGGCAGCTGCGGCTTGCGGCAAGCCAGAGGTGATGGCTGATCGCGGAGGACGTCGCGGCATCATCGCCGTCGCCATCGCGAGACGGAAGGGGGAATGGCGGCCCCATGGGGCTCAGGGTGGCCGGGTCGATGAGGGCGATCGATCGCCGACGGCCCGCGTGATCGCAGGTCGGCTGCAGGATCACCGAACCGGCCATCACCGCGGGCCCGCATGCCGGCGCGGCCGCCCCACCGGTCCCGCAGGGCCTGCCATCGTCTGTCGCCAGCAGTGCGAGGCCATCCTTCCCAGCCATCGGCCGTGATTCAACGATGATCCGCTCGGGGATCGCGCCGACGATCCGCACCCGATCACCGGGCGGAGTGTCCCAGAGCAGCCGAGGGCCATCGGGGTCGCTCGCGATCGCGACCACACCCCCGCGATCCTCCGGAGCGGCGACGATCATGCCATCGGCCATGACGATCGACGTGGCAATGCTCGGCGACGGACGCACCGCGTCCGCGGCCCGGCGGGCCGGAGCCTCGTATCGGAACCGCCATCGCTCACGGCCATCCCGATGAAATGCCGACACTCCCCCGGCATGATCGGCGACGATCACGAGACCTTCATGCAGCACGGGCAGCCGCAGGCCGCGGCCATGGTCGAATCCATCGCGGGACGTCGGCATGCCAAGGGGCCTCCGCCAGACGATGCTCCCATCGAGAGCGTCGTAGGCGACCAGTTCGAGCATGCCGCGGCCGTCTGCCCCGCGCGCAACGATCAGGCACAGTTCATCGTCCGCGATCGGCAGACCATCGAAGAGCGATAGCCCGGCCGGGGGCGGCGACGACCACAGCAGCCGTCCTTCGGCGGCGCTCGAACAGTCAAGGCACACGAGCATCGGGCCGTCGTCCGCCGAGTCGATCACGGCATAGAGCAGGTGCCCGGCGACGGCGAGGGTCGAGGATGACCGAACGGCGATCGGCGTCTCCCGAGGCCACCCTGCCGCGCGACGAGGAAAGAGCCTCGTGACCCCGGACGGCTGCGAACGCCACGGGGGCAGCCCATCGACCGCCCGCACCCCGTGCACCGCGGCATCGTCGATCCAGGCGATGATCGATGCGACGCCCACCACCGGGCCTGCAGTCACCGGCCGCGACCATCGCACCCGCCATGCCTCGGGCCGCCGCAGCCAGTCGAGCGACTCGCGGGCGACGATTCCGGGGGACCGCTCTGCGGGCCTCTCGCGGGAGTCGCCCGCAAGACCGACGGCCCCCATCGCCCAGATGACGAGGCACGGTGCGGTGACGACGGTTCTGCGGGATGGAAGGGCGGCCAGTGGCATGCATCGCGCCCGAGAAAGAAGGGGTGAATCCGGCATGGCCGAGACGTTTGAAGTATAAGTCGATGAGGAATCACGCGGAACCCGCCCTCAGGCAGCCATGGCCCGACTCGACGACGAAGATCTTTTCCAGAGCTCGACGATGACCTTCGGCGAGCACCTGGAGGAACTCCGGGTGTGCCTCATCCGCGCGGCGATGGGGCTCGCCGTGGCCGTCGCGATCGGATTCTTGCTGGGCCGGCCCGTCGTCCACCTGATCGAGCAGCCGCTGCGAAAGGCACTTGGCACCTATTACACCGAGCGGGCGGTCGAGACCTTCGACACCTGGCAGCCCCGGGCCGGCGGTGGAACGCTGCCCTACTCGCGGGCGGAGGTGGTCGATGCCGTGGAGCGGCTGGGGCTATCGTTCGAACTCCGCGAAGTGCATCCCGATCGGCTTGCCCGAGCGCTCGATCACTCGCCATCCGAGGCCACGCCACCGAAGGATGGCGCCGAGGCTTCAGCGCGGTTCGACCTCGATGCGCTCGTACCGATGCTGCTCTGGCAGCCGCTGGCCAACGATCCGCGGGTGAGCATCACCACACTCAGCGCGCAGGAGGCATTTGGGATCTACGTGAAGGCGGCGATGCTGGTGGGGATCGTGCTGGCCAGCCCGTGGATCTTCTTCCAGCTCTGGACGTTCGTGGCGGCCGGTCTCTATCCGCACGAGAAGCGGCTCGTTCGGATCTTCCTGCCGGTCAGCCTCGGGCTCTTCCTGGCCGGTGTGGGGCTCGCCTTCTTCTTCGTCTTCGATTTCGTGCTCGACTACCTGCTCGACTTCAACCGCTGGCTCGGGCTCGATCCCGACCCGCGGATCAGCGAGTGGCTCTCGTTCGTGCTGATCCTGCCGATCGGTTTCGGCATCGGCTTCCAACTGCCGCTGGTGATGCTCTTCCTCGAACGGATCGGCGTGTTCGACGTGGAGGCCTACGCATCGCAATGGCGGATCGCGGTGGTGGCGATCTTCGTGGTGTCGGCGATCCTCACGCCGGCCGACCCCTACAGCATGCTCTTTCTCGCGGGACCGCTGTGCATCCTCTACTTCGGCGGCCTGGCGATCTGCCGATGGGCCTCCGCGCAGGAGCGTCAGCCGGCGACGAAGGCGAGCCAATAGAACGTGATGCCGGTCACCGCCGTGATCACCAGATCGATGGCGGCAAGCCGTGCCATGAAGCGATGCCGCGGCCCATGGCTGCCGGGAGCCGGGGGATTTGGAAATCTCGCCATCGCCTCCCAGAGCGTCCAGATCCAGAGCACGAGCGTGGTCGTCGCGAACACGAGGTGGATGCCGAGTGATGTCAGCACTCCGGTGGGCCACCACGGGCTCGGCCGGGCCCGGTCTTTCCAGTCGCTCACCAACCGCACGTCGATCTCGAAGACGACGATGCAGGCCAGCAGGGCCGCGGCGATGAAGAGTTGAATCCGCCTGTGGGCGGCGTAGTTCCGCCGGGTACGGACCAGATGGATGCTCCATGCCAAGAGCGGCAGGACCGCAAGCAGCCCCACGACGACGACATCCATGCCCAACGAGCCGCGGCTGCCGAGAAAACCATCAATGCCTGTCATGATGTTCGCGGGAGGGTCGTCCTGAGGCTTTGAATTGGGGATGGAGGCGTAAAACGGGCAGGATTGTAGCTGATCTTTTGCAGCCGGCGGGACGGCGGAGATACGATCCCGTCTGAGGCCGAGTGGCGAAACTGGCAGACGCACGGGACTTAAAATCCCGTGGGGCTCACGCTCCGTGCGGGTTCGATCCCCGCCTCGGCCATTTCCGCCGCCATTGCAGCGACTCTGATCCTCGCCTTCGGTCTTGCGGAAGTGCCACGGGCCCGGTACGAACCGCCGCTTTCCCCGGCGGAGACCGACATGACCCGACCAGCCGAATCCTCCAGCGACTGCCGCCCTTCGGCCAGCGCCGTTTGGCTCCCATGGATCGTGGCGCCGCTCTTCTGCCTGCTCCCGATGGGGGGCTGCGTCGCTGCCAACGCGGTTCGCCAGTCCGCAGGAACCATCGCCAAAGCCATCACCGCCGACCCGCCGCTTGTCGCAATCGGGATGACGCCGTAACCACGATCACCTGCGGGTGGCGTCGCCGAGTCGGGCGGCCTGCCGGGCTGCCAAGAACCGCCGCAAGCCGCTCACGATCCGCGACGGGGGCTGGCTGCCGGACTGGCTGAAGATGGGGGTTTGGCCATCCTCGGTGACGATGATCTCAACGGCCTCGGCGGGCAGCGACACGCCTCCGAGCAGCGACTGGATCGGTTCCTTGACCAATTCGTCATCGGCATCAGCCGGAACCTGGGCGACCACGAAGTTTTCCCGGGCGAACGCGTCGAACTCGGGGTCGTTGATGAGCGAGGCCGATCGGGTTTTCGAACCGGAGTCGCTCTTTCTGGAAACGACCAGCAGGATGGGCCGCTTGCCGCTCTGGGCCGTCGCGACGGCGTCCTCGAGTGAGTCGAGCACCCCCTCGGAGGCCGCCGTGGAGGCTTCGGAGGCCGACCGGGCCAACCGCTGGGGCACATGCTCGGCCATCTGGGCCACCCAGGATTGGGCCGAAAGCCCCGTATACCCTGTTTTCACTGTGATTTTCTCGCCGGTTGGGGCGACGAGGAGGGCACTTGGGAACGTGCGAACCCCGTATTTGATGCAGACCTGGGACCGCTGCGAGCGGACCTCCGGGGAAATGCCGCTTTGAGGCAGGTCGATCATCAGGAGAACCACGTTTTCCTGGGCCCAGGAGAGGAACGTGTCGGTGGCCAGCACATTCTCTTCGAGCGTCAGACAGTGGGGGCACCAGTCGCTCCCGGTGAAGATCGTGAGCACCGGGCGGCCGGTTTCTTGGGCCTTGACCAGGGCGGCATCGTAGTCGGTCAGCCAGCCCTCGCTCGCGTCCACCGGCACGGCCATGCAGAGGCATGCCATCGCCAGGATGCCGGCCAGGACCATGCCCACACCGCCCCACAATTCAGTTGCTCCTTCGTTCCGATCGCTGGTGCGCGAGATCAGCATCAAGATTCGCCTCCGTGCTAGCAGCCGTTCCCCGTGTTTTGCATCGGGCAACGGTGAACGGTTCCAAGAGACTTCTGAACGTCAAAACACGTCAAAAGGCTAGCTGGAAGCACTCAACCTGTAAATCTTTGCAGGTTGTGCAGATTATCCACCTTTCCCATTTCGCCGATGCTCGGTCTGATCGCTCGACTTACGTCGAATGAGTTCTCAAAAAAAGTTTCTGTAGTGGGGTCGAAAGCGGGGGCCATGAGGTCGCGACTTCAACCGCGGCCGCGGAAGGAAGCCTCTCCCGGCGAGGGAACCCGTGGCGTTCCCTCCGCCGGGCCTCAGGCTGCCGGGGCCATGCATGCTGGAATCCCGGCGGCCCGGAAGGCCGCCCTGCCCGGCGAGGGAACCCTTGGCGTTCCCTCCGCCGG
>JBJTOU010000167.1:0-2868 GCA_046074725.1 Planctomycetia bacterium | reverse complement strand
GCCAACACACTCGACGCCATGTATCGTGTCGCCATCGCTGCCATGCTCCAGGGAGGGAGGCCGACGCCCGGAGCCGCGGCGCCGGAACGGACCCACCCGAAGGATAGGACGGCCAACGGCGCCTCACAAGCGCGCATCGGTGAGACTCGGGTCGTTCTCGGTCAGCGGCGGATGGACTCCAACCACGGGCGGCCGCATGGCGTCCTGGCGAAAGCCCGAACCACGCACCGCCCGGCGTCGATGCGCCGAATCACCCGTTTCGGCCGGCGGACCAGCCTTGCCGAAGTGTCTCGGCCGACCTACTAGTTTAATGACGAGGGGGCTGCTATGGTCTGATTCATGGGGCGGTGCAGCATTACATTTTTTTCGAAAACTGATCCGCGGGCCGCCATGGATTTTCATCTGCCCCGGAGTCGATTCAACCCATCCCCAGCGTTGCACTTTTCGACCGCCCCGCGCTGCACTTTTCAACCGGCGTTCACAGTTCGGCCCCAACGCCGAGTACAGGGCCGTCGTACGCCGGGCCATGGGGCCGGAGGGTCTGCTTCCGCATCGGGATTCTTCACGCGAGAAGGGAGGTTCGCCATGAGCCCGACAGTGCCGACCGCAACGCTTCGCCACCGCGACGAGTCGCGTGGCCGGCCGGCGGTTCAGCGTGGTTTCACGTTGGTCGAGCTGTTGGTCGTGATCGCGATCATCGGCCTGCTGGTCGGGCTACTCCTACCGGCGATTCAATCAGCCCGCGAGGCGGGCCGGCGAGTAGCGTGCAGCAATCACCTCCGTCAGATGGCGATCGCTTTTCACTCGCATGAATCGAGCGTCGGCATCTTTCCCGACGGCGGTGAATGGTACTGGGCACAACGGACGATGTCGGGCAGTTCGCCGGCCATCGCCCCGAACCAGAATGCCGGATGGCCGCTGCAGATCCTGCCGTACATCGAGCAATTGGCCGTGTGGGAGCTGTCAAGCTATCCGGCGGCCACGGCAACGACAATTGCCGTGTTTGCCTGTCCGACGCGGCGAGCGCCGATGGTCATTCCGGAGTACCCCGGTAGAGGCGATCGGGCCACAATGGATTATGCAGGCAACGCAGGTACGGACAACGGCACGAGTTTATACAGCGGACTTGCCGTCCAACCGTGCGCGGACTCGGAATGCCCACAATGGGGCATGCCAGGGTCGGGCCGCGACGCGCCGGTCGTCCGGAGACCAAACGGCACGCCCAGCCGTGGGCCTTCGATCACCTTCAGCCGTATCACCGATGGCGTCAGTAATACCATGCTGCTCGGCGAGAAATGCCTGAACGTCGGGCTGTTGGGACGCAGTCAAACTGACGACGACTCAGGCTGGATCGACGGCTGGGATTGGGACAATATGCGCTGGGCGTTCGTACCCCCCGCGCCCGATTGGCGGGACTCCAATCCCGCCGTGGCGCACTCCGGCAACATACCGCTCCACCTAGCTTTCGGCTCTTCTCATGCCGGGCAGTTCATGGTGGCGATGTGCGACGGCTCTGTGCGGCCGGTGTCGTTTTCAATCTCGTTTGACACCTTTCAGCGGTTGGCATCCCGAGCAGACAGGAAGGTATTCGATGCGGACTCGTTTTGAGTGGAGTCTACACGCTTTCGTTCGCGTCATCGTGTTGATGGGACCGCTTGTGGGTGTCGTCTCATGCAGCCGCCCCAGCGGCCCGTCGCGGCATGACCTTCGCGGCAGCGTGACATGGCATGGGCAGCCCGTTCCGACGGGCTCGATCGTGTTTGCGCCCGACCCCGCTCGGGGCAACGGGGGGCCGGGCGCGACTGCCGAGATCGTGGCCGGCAAATACTTCACCCGGTCCGGTCAAGGCACCGTCGGCGGACCGCACGTCGCCACGATCACGGGCTGTGACGGGAACCCGATCGCCCGTGGGCCGGTGATGGACCCCACCGGTGCACCTTTGTTTTCGCCGCAGAGGGTGGAGATCGATCTACCGCACGCGGCAGCGACCCACGATTTCACCCTGCCGGCGGACCGCTGACCGCCGGGCGAAAGTGGCCAAAGCCGACGTCGATACCACTGCTGACGCCGCTACGAACTGATCAGCGGGCAACTCGAGCACCGCGATCTCGCTCGGCCTCGGCAACTCGCCCTACAACGTCGGCGGCGCGTACTCCGGCACGGCCGCGATCCAGATCGCCACCAACGGCCAAGGCACGAGCGGCCTGGCCTCGGCGGGCATCGGCTCGCAGACGGTGAACCTCACGGCGACCGTCCTCGATGCGGGCCTGGCGAACTTCGCCGCCGGCTCGACGCAGACGAGCCCCTTGATCGATTTCGGAGCCGTGAACCAGGGCGACGCCGTGTCGACGCAGTCGTTCAGCCTCTACGACCTGATGCAGACGAGCGGCTACACGGCCGATCTCGCGCTGCTCGGCATCGTCTCGGGGTCGGATAACACCGGGGCGCTCGGCACGAACCTCACGACGTTCAACACGCTCGGAGCGGGCTCGTCCAACGCCTGGCAGGCCACCGTAAACACGGCCAACCGGGCCGCGTTCACCAACACGTACACGCTGGTGTTCAAGAGCTCCAGAGGCGGCGACGCCGGTCGTGACGCCGCCCGCGCCCCACGCCCTTGGGCTCTTTCGCTGGCCCGTGGGGCCGAATCGCCAAATGAGAACCGGATTTACAGAAGGGGTGTTGCTTTTTCCTGCTCGCGCAGGCCACGACAAAACCCTGGCCGCGCCGTCGCGTTGCCGTCACGGTCGGCGGCAACTATAAATCACGTGAGGTTCGAGCCCGCAGGATTTTCCATGGGTCGCTGCATCCCCGCCCGCGCCGTGCTGTTCGCCCTGATCGTCGGCACCTTCGCCCCAGCCGTTCCCG
>JBJTOU010000166.1:0-4431 GCA_046074725.1 Planctomycetia bacterium | reverse complement strand
TCCCATCTCGAGGAAACCTGGCACGTCTGGCAGCAGGCCTTCGGCGGCTACCGCGCCGAGCCGGCACAGCGCGAGCGGGTGTTCGAGGGGCGGGGCAAACCTCCCACCAACGACACCTTCGCCGCGACCCTCGTCCGCGACCGCGGGGAATACGTCGCGGCACTGGAAGCGATCGAGCCGGCCGCCGCGCGCACGGAGGGGATCTACTGGTCGCCGACGAAGATGGCCTGGTTCATCGCCATCGACGACCGGCGCGACGAGGGGGACGACGGCGCGCGCACCGTCCGGCACGAAGCGACCAACCAGTTGTTCGCCGAGACACGCGCGGTGAGCAAACTGGCCGGCGAGCGGGTCGGCTTCTGGGCGATCGAGGCGGTGGCTTGCTACATGGAGAGCTTGGAGCCCACGCCGTTCGGCTGGACTCTCGGCGGCCCCGACGCCGGCCGCATGCCTGCGGCGCGGCAGCGCGTGCTCGAGGATGGATTCCAGGTGCCGCTGGAGGAACTGGCGGCGCTGGGGCGACGGGAGTTCCAGGCCGACGAGCGACTCCCCCGGATCTACAGTCAGATCGCCGGACTGGCCGATTTCTTCATGAACGGACGGGGAGGTCGGTACCGCGACGCCTTCGTCGAATACCTGGTCCGCGTCTACACCGGCACGGCGACCGCCGACACGCTCGCGAAGCTCTGCCGCCGCACCCATGGCGAACTCGACGAGGAGTTCCGCCGCCACCTCGCCACCGCCGACTCGGCCGCCGAGCGGCGCGATCGGTGAGTGCCGGCCGGTGACCGCCCGCCGGCAGCGCGGCGCTCCCCCGGGAACGCGACGCCAACGGATGATTGTCGCCGGGCTGCTACACTCCGCCCCGCCACCGCACGCGTCGCCCCATCCTTTCCAGCGGTTTCCCGCTCCCGGAGCCCTGCACCGATGTCGAACGTCGCCCGGCCGACTCCCTTCGACGACACCGACACCCTCGCGATCAACACCATCCGCACCCTCGCCATGGACGCCGTCGAAGCGGCCAAGAGCGGACACCCAGGCACGCCGATGGCGCTGGCTCCGGTGGCCTACGTCCTGTGGCGTGATTTTCTCCGTTACGACCCCCTCGACCCCGCCTGGCCGGACCGTGATCGCTTCGTGCTCTCCTGCGGTCACGCCTCGATGCTCATCTACGCCCTGTTGCACCTCGCCGGTGTGCGCCGGTCGGCCGACGTGTCGGAACCGGCCGTGTCGCTCGACGCCATCAAGCGCTTCCGCCAACTCGACAGCGTCTGCGCCGGCCACCCGGAACACCACCTCGTGGCCGCCATCGAGACGACCACGGGTCCGCTCGGGCAGGGCTGCGGCAACTCGGTTGGCATGGCGATCGCGGCGCGGTGGCTCGGGTCCCGCTACGTCGCCGGTGACACCCGTCTGTTCGATCACGACGTCTACGTCCTCTGTAGCGACGGCGATCTGATGGAGGGTGTCGCGTGCGAAGCGGCATCGTTGGCCGGCCACCTCGGCCTGGCCAACCTCTGCTGGGTCTACGACGACAACGCGATCACAATCGAGGGCGAGACTCATCTTGCCTTCAGTGAAGACGTCGCCGAACGGTTCCGAGGGCTGGGATGGCGGGTCGAGCACGTGGCCGATGCCAACGACACGGCCGCCCTCTCAAGGGCGCTTCATGCCTTCAAGGGTGAGACGAAGAAGCCGACGCTCATCGTCGTGAAAAGCGTGATCGGATTCGGCGCCCCCAAGAAGGCCGGCTCTCACGAGGCACATGGCGCGCCCCTCGGCGCCGACGAGATCAAGGGAGCGAAGGAGGCCTACGGCTGGCCGGCCGACGCCGCCTTCCATGTGCCGCCCGAGGTTCCGGCGCACTTCGCGAAGACGCTCGGATCACGGGGCAGGCAGGCCCACGAGGCATGGCAGAAGGTGGCGGCCGACATGACGAAGTCGGAGCCGGCGCTCGCTGCCGAATTGCGAAACTTTCTCGACGGCCGGCTGCCCGACGGCTGGGACGCCGGCATCCCGTGCTTCCCGGCCGATGCCAAGGGGCTCGCGACCCGCGTGTCGTCGGGCAAGGTGCTTCAGTCGATCAGCGCCGCCATCCCGTGGTTCATCGGCGGCTCGGCCGACCTCGCGCCCTCGACGATGACGCTGATCCAAGCCGAGCGCGGGTTCGGCCGCGACACTCCAGGTGGCCGCAACCTCCACTTCGGCATCCGCGAGCATGGCATGGCAGCGGCCTGCAACGGCATGGCCCTTTCGGGGCTCCGCCCCTACTGCGCCACATTCTTCGTGTTCTTCGACTACCTGAAGCCGTCACTGCGGCTTTCGGCGATCGGAAACCTCGGCGTGATCTACATCCTCACGCACGATTCGATCGGTCTGGGTGAAGACGGCCCCACGCACCAGCCGATCGAGCAGCTGGCCAGCGCCCGGGCCGTGCCCGGGCTCTCCGTGTTCCGTCCGGGTGATGCCAACGAGGTGGCGGAGGCCTACCGGGCGATCCTGAAGCGGCCCGATCGGCCGGCGGTGATGGTGCTCTCGCGTCAGAACATCCCCACCCTCGATCGTGCCGGCCTGGGTTCGGCCGCCGGCACGAGCAGGGGAGCCTACGTGCTCAAGGATGCCCCGGGCGGGAAGCCCGATTGCATTCTGATCGGCACCGGCAGCGAGGTGCAGATCTGCCTCGACGCCGCGGCCATGCTCGTCGAGGCCGGCCTCAAGCCGCGCGTCGTGAGCATGCCGAGCTGGGATCTTTTCGAGGAGCAGGATGCCGCCTACCGTGAAAGCGTGCTCCCCGCGGCCGTCACGGCCCGTGTGGCCTGCGAGGCAGCCTGCGGCTTCGGATGGGATCGCTGGATCGGACCCCGAGGCACATTCATCGGCATGACCTCATTCGGCGCCTCAGGCCCGGCGCCCGCGCTCTACAAGCACTTCGGCATCACCCCCGAAGCCATCGCCAATGCCGCCCGATCGCTCGTCAAAAGCTGACACACCCTATCCGCCCTTTACGGCTGGTGGTGCGAATCGCCGATGACGGCGTCTTCGGGATCATCGGCGGCGGCGGTTTTACCGTCGTCGTTGCGATAGAGATGGTCGTCGCCTTCGTGGAGATCCTTGAGAAACACCCGCTCCACGTGTCCGTCCTCGAAAAGGATGTAGTGAATGCCCTCCGGATGGTTGCTGCTCTTCTCGCAGCACGTGTCTGGGGCGTCGGCCATGATCGGGTGGTGCTCACGGCGCTGGTTGAGGTTCGGCATGAGCCGCCCCGACGCATCACGGTGGCCGAGCGTGTAGCCGAAATCGCCCCCCATGCTCTTTACCAGTTCCTCGAACTTCGGCCCGCCGACGGCCTCCTTGAGCTCATCGACCGTCGGGATGCGAAAGTGCTTCTGCGCCCCACGCCGGGCGCCCGGCACCAGCACGGTGCCGTCGTCGGCTGCCAGGCGATGCTCGGAGACCAGCGTCGGGGCGTAGAGCCCGGCCCGAGAGAGCGGGCCCGAATCGGGAGGCGTGGGGTAGGCACGGTGGGATTCGGCGTAGCCCTGCAGGGCGTTCGAGATCGTGTGCAGGTTTCGTTCGGCCCGACGGGCCCGCGATTCCACGATCGCGTCGAGCAGCAGGGGGGCGACGAGGATGGCCGCTGCGAGCGCCGAGGCCGCAATGATGATCCGATCGAGCCATATCCGTGCTCCACCGATCGTGACCGCGGGCTCGAATGCCGGCGAGAGCATCGGCGCGGGCGGTGCGACTGACCGGGCCTGCACGAATGCCAACGTCCGCTGGGCGAGCCCGGGCGGAGGGTCGAGCATCCCCCGGTCACGGGCAAGCGGCATGATCGCCATCCGGAGCCGATCGAGATCCCGGCTGAGGGCGGCCCCGTCACGCGGATCGGCAAGGGCGTCGTCCACCTGTTTCCGCTGTGGATCGTCGAGGGCACCCATCAGATAGCCAACAAGATCGTCTCGCATCACATGGGCTCTCGCGGGTCGTGGTTGGTCCGTCTCATGTCGCGGAATGATCCGACTGCCAGGTTTCATTGAGCTTGAGCAGCGCCGAGTGCAGGCGGCTTTTGACCGTTCCTACCGGGATGCCGAGCGCGTCGGCCGCCTCCCGGTATTTCATGCCCTGGTGGTAGACCAGGATCAGGGTGCTGCGAAGCGTGTCGGGAAGTTCCTCGACCGCACCGCGGACCCATTCCCGCGCCTCCGCCTCCTCCATTTTCTCATCGGCCGTGCGATCGGTCCCCGAGAGCATTTCCACAAGGGCGCCCACGTCGTCCTCGCCGCCGGTACGGTTGTCGAGGCTCACCATCCGGTGTCGCCTGTTCCTCCGTTGGGCGTCGATGGCCTGGGTGGTCGCGATCGTGTAGAGCCACGGGCGAAATCGCCTGCCTTCCTCGAATTGCTCCTTTTTCAGGTGGACCTGCAGGAAGGT
>JBJTOU010000165.1:0-2510 GCA_046074725.1 Planctomycetia bacterium | reverse complement strand
CGTGGCGCTCGCCAAAGACGAGGCGCGGATCACGCTCGAGGGGGTCCCCGACCAGCCGGGCTCGAGCCACGCCCTGTTCTCGCGGCTCGCCGCCTCGGGCATCGCCGTCGACATGATCGTGCAGAACGTGGGGCAGGGGGGACGGGCCGACATTTCGTTCACCGTGCCCGAGGACGACCTCGCCGAATCGCTCGAGCGGACGGAAACGGTCGCCCGGCAGATCGGCGCCGAGGGGGTCTCCCACGATCACAACGTCGCCAAGGTTTCGGTCGTGGGCGTGGGCATGGCCCGCGAGGAGGGCGTGGCGGGCCGCATGTTCTCGGCGCTCTCCCGCGAGAAGATCAACGTCCACATGATCACGACGAGCGAGATCAAGATTTCGGCGCTCGTCGATCGCACCGACGGCCCCGCCGCCGTTCGGGCGGTGCACAAGACGTTCGCGCTTCACCAGTCGCACGGCGAGCCGGCCCATGGGGCGGCCGGAGTCCCGCTGCCGAAGTCGAGCCCTCTCGACGTGGTCCGCCGGCTGGAAGGCATGGAAGACCTGGCGATCGAGGACTGCCTGCTCGATTCGTCGCAGGCCCTCGTCACCTTCACGGACCTTCCCGACACGCCGGGCGTGGCGGCGGAAGTGTTTGAGGAGGTGGGCCGGGCGGGGCTCAACGTCGACATGATCGTGCAGAGCAACCCACGGGGCGGCCGCGCCGAAATCTCGTTCACGGTGCCGGCGCAGAGCCGCGACAAAGCCATCTCGGCGGCGGGAAAGATCGCGGCGGCCCGCGGGGCGCGGGTGGCCGACGTGCCGCACGTGGCCAAACTCTCGATCACGGGCGTTGGAATACGCAGCCACGCCGGCGTCGCCGACCGCCTCTTCAAACCGCTGTCCGACGCGGGCGTGAACATCGACCTCGTGAGCACGAGCGAGGTGCGGCTCAACGTGATCGTCGAGGCCGCGCAAGGCGAAAAGTCGCTCTCGGTGCTCCGCACGGCCTTCGGCTTGTAGGGCAGCCCATCAGCTCCGAGCCTCGGACGGGATCGGCCACTCTGACGAGACGATTTCGGGAGGGGGTGCCCCTGCCACGTCGCCGGGCTATGGAAGCGAGCGAAGGCATGGATGCCGAAGCGAAGCGCGCATGCAGAGAGCCGAGGCCTGGGGGGCCGAGGAGAACGTCCGGAGACGTGGCAGGGGCACCCCCGATCTGTCGCGATCCGATGTCCGCTCTACCCGAGCACGTTGTCGAGGACTTCTTCGGCGACGTAGATGGGAAGATTGGGGTCGCAGGTCACGGCCACCGCGATCGCGTCGCTCGGGCGGGCGTCGATCTCGATGATCTCGCCATCCTTCTCCACGCGGATCGTGGCGAAGTAGGTGTGCTCCTTGAGTTCGCTGATCACCACGTCCTGAAAGACACCCCCAAGCTGCTCCACCGCGGCCACCAGCAGGTCGTGCGTGAGCGGTCGCGGCGACTGGTGGTGCTTGACCCGACGGTCGATGCTCGTCGCCTCGAAGAGCCCGATCAGAATCGGGAAGGTACGGTCGCCCTCCACCTCCTTGAGGTAGACCACCTGCTGATCGTTGACCTCGCTGATGATGATCCGCGAGAGTTCCATCTGCACGCTCATGGCGTTGCTCCGGTGAGACGATTGACCGCCTTCGATGACATCGTACCCGATCGAGGGGCGCGATTCACGCGGTGGTGGCTGACGAGCCGGCGCATGGCCTGAAGGCCGGCCTATCGTCTGGACCGGAGATCGGCGAGCGTGGCCTGCCCCTTGGCGAACTTGTCCTCCAGCTCGGCCAGCTGCGCCCGCTCCTTCTCCACGACGGCTGGCGGCGCCTTCGCCGCAAACGTGGCGTCGGCCAATTTCCGTTTCTTGGCCTCGATGAACCCGGCCGTCTTCGCGTTTTCCTTTTGCAGCCTCGCGATCTCGGCCCCTACATCGACAAGACCCGCCAGGTCCACGAACACGTCGCAGCCGTGCGCCGTCGCCGTGGCCGCCAGCGCCGCGGACGTCACGTGGCCCCCCAGGCCCGTGATCTCCGCCACGGCCATCGACTCGATGGCGGCCCGCATCGGCCCGAGCAGTTCGGCAGCCTCGGGCGGCGCCTTGATCGCCACCGAAACCCGGGTCTTCGGCGGCACGTTCTGACGGGCGCGGATCTCTCGGATCGCTCCCACGATGCCGAGGAAGCTGCCGAACTGCGTCTCGGTGCGGGCGTCGATCCACGCCGCCGGCGGCGTCGGCCAGGCGGCCACCATGATCGACTTCGCGAGCGTTCCGGCGTCCCACGGCATCCGGCGGCCCGCCACCGTCTCACGCAGGTGCTGCCAGATCTCCTCGGTCACGAACGGCATGATCGGATGGAGGAGGCGGAGGATCGTGTCGAGCCCCAGCAGAAGCATCGACTGCGCCTGGCGCCGCGTCGCCGGATCAGCGAGCCGCGGCTTGCAGAGCTCCAGATACGCGCTGCAATACTCGTCCCATGCGAAGGCGTAGAGGATCCGGGC
>JBJTOU010000164.1:0-12801 GCA_046074725.1 Planctomycetia bacterium | reverse complement strand
CTCCAGCCTTGCCCTCTCCAGCTTTGCCCTCTCCAGCTTTGCCCTCTCCAGCTTTGCCCTCTCCAGCTTTGCCCTCTCCAGCTTTGCCCTCTCCAGCTTTGCCCTCTCCAGCTTTGCCCTCTCCAGCCTTGCCCTCTCCAGCCTTGCCCTCTCCAGCTTTGCCCTCTCCAGCTTTGCCCTCTCCAGACTTGCCCTCTCCAGACTTGCCGTTTTTCTGATCGCCACCCCCGTTGTCTTTCTCGGTTGAAGCTGTGCCGTCGGATCCAGATTTGCCTGGCTTCCCCGAGCGTTCCTCGCCCGCCTGACCAGACGACCCTCCCGCGCCGCTCCCGGCCGCACCCTCTCCCGATTTCGATCCTCCGCTGCAAGAACTGCACCCCTGCTTGCCGCATGGCTTGCCGTCAGCACCCGCGCACGGTGGCTTCTCCTGCTGCCGGCTGTTGTTTTGCCGGCCAGTCTGTTCCTGTCCACCTTGTTTCTGGCCGCTCGGCTGATCCCCCTTCGGCTGCTCGCCATTTTGTTTTTGGCCATTCTGCTGCTGTCCGTCTTGATTCATGCCGTTTTGTTGACGACGGTGTTCGAGGATCCGCTCCATCGCCTCGCCGTCATTCGTGCCATCAGCAGCCACTGATTCACGAGGCGCCTTCTCGCCGCCCGCTTTTTTATCTTTCGATTTTTCTCCGTCCTGCTTCTGCCCGGATTGGCCACCGCCAGACTGCCTGCCCTCACCGCGTGCAGCGGCATCCTCCTTGCCACCGTTCTCCTTGCCACCGTTCTCCTTGCCACCGTTCTCCTTGCCACCGTTCTCCTTGCCACCGTTCTCCTTGCCGCCCGACTCCTTGCCGCCCGACTCTTTGCCGCCCGACTCTTTGCCGCCCGACTCTTTGCCGCCCGACTCTTTGCCGCCCGACTCTTTGCCGCCGTTCTCTTTGCCGCCGTTCTTCTCCTCTCCGGCTTTGGGATCGCCTGCCTTGTCGCCCTGATTCTTGTCAGGGTTCTCCATGGGATTCCGGTCTGGCTCGGCAGAATCACTCCCCGGCCGTGGCTCATCGGAATCACGGTTGCCCGAGCCGCCATCGGGCTGGGATTTGTCGCGATCCCGCTCCCTTTCGTCGGGAGCCCGATGAGGCTCGCGTGGCGGGGCCGATGGATCGATGATCAACGCCTGCCACTCCGTTCGGGTCACGTTCGGCGAGCCTGGACGCGTGTCGATCGCCACCCCTCGATACTCGAGCGTGCCCCCGGCCGCGACGCCCATCTGCCGGGGCACGATCAATGACGCGCCCTCGAACGGCCCCGATTTTTCTTCGGACAGCAGAACCGTTTCCTTCTGCTGGCCGCCAATTTTCGTGCGTGTTTCGATCCCAACGCGGGCCAGGCCGAAGTCTGGATCGACAGCCCGCACACGCACCCGCACGGGAGCGTCCGGTGGCACGCGCAGCGGCGATTCCCGCGGTTCCTCGATCGTGATCTCGGGGGCGACGTCGGCCACGATGTCGATGCGGTGCTGCAACGGATCGGCGATCATCCCTGCCGATCCGCCTGGGGCCGCCTCCCGAGGCTCGAAGAGCAGCCCATAGGAGCGATGGTCCGGCCCTGCACCGTTGCCGCTCGATCGCAGGTCGAATGTCACCGATGCCTGCGTCGGATCGCTCGCGTTCACTTTGAGCTGCTTGTCTCGCCGGCCGTCGCAGCCGAAATCGAGCCAGGCGGCACCAAGAGCCCGATTGCCGGCGGCGACGATCGTCACCTTCGTTCCCTCGACGGCACGGATATCCCCCTGCCACCGGACGATCTCCGGCAGTTGCCTGGTATAGGCCGGGTAGTCGTAGTGGACCTCGCGAACAAGCAGCGAGGCCGCGTCGATGACGACGACCTTCACCGGATCACTCCGGCCATCACCGGCGGCCAGCGAGAGTTCCAGCGACTGGTCGAGTCCTCGGCGTGCGTCCGGGATCGCGGCGATAAACCCATGGCCGTCGCCGCCGCGATGCCGCTCCATCATCGCCTGCCATGGCCTGGCCGTCATGTCTGCCGAGCCGTCGCTACCGAGTGGGCGGACGGTGAGCGTCGGCTGCTCCTCTCGCCGCAGGCCGCGGATCTCTGCGGCCACGACAAGCTGCCTGCCTCGCACGAGCGTGGCCTGCGCCGACTCGATCGTGATCTCGTGCCCGGGGACTGCGGCATCGCCCGCCCCGTCCCCCGGCATCCGCCACCGAAGATGAATCGGCGAGATCTGCACCCGTGATGGCGCGGCGACATTCGTCCATGGAGCCACCAGCCTGGCCGCGGTCGTCAACAGGCTTTTGGGCGCCAGGACTTCATACAGGCATGCCAAGCCCACCAGCGCGGCGACGGAACAGGCAAGCCGAACCGCCGCCGTGCGATCGACCACCGCCTCGTTGGCCGGCACGCCGGAGAGCCATCGGGCGGCGCGACGCTTGAGCGATCGCACCATCCGCTGGCTTGCGGCATCATCGTTCGATTTCACGAGCACGGCATTCACAAGATCGTTGTGCAGATCGGGAAACTCTCGCTCGATGGAACGGGCCGCATAGACAAGGTTCACGCGGCAACGGATCAGGGGCACGATCCACCGGACGATGCCGGCCGCCAGTGAGGCCACCCCCAGAGCGAGCCACGTCCATCGGGCCCACAGCGGCAGACCGCCGGGCACGACCCAGTGCTCCGCGAGCACGCCAACAGCAAGCCACGCAAGCCCCACGACCCCCACCGCAAGCAGGAAGGTCGTCAGCGCCACGCCCTTGTAATCGGCACCGGCCGCAGCCAGCCGCTTCGCCAGATACCGCTCGGATTTGGACGCGGTGCTGTCATCGGCCGCCCATGAGCCGACGGCCAACGGCTGCGATGGATCACCCGACACTGTCGCCATCGCACTCCTCCTCGCTCGGGAGCGACGGCCGCGGCAGCGGACCATCACCCCCTCTTCACACAGTATATCGGCAGCCGTCCACGTCGCCTTGCCGCGTTGAGGCCCCTCTCCGCACAATCCATGCTTTTGGCTGCGGGCGACAGCCCGCGTTGAGATCGCCCACATGTCGTTGCTGCCGGATGCCGATTCTTTCAAGAGGCTGGTCGATGGCACGAGCCATGGCCCGGCTGCCGTAGCGGCTCGGATGGGACTGTCGCTGCTTGCACTCCCCTACTCGGCGGCGGTTCGCTGCCGCAACGTCGCCTATGACCTTGGGCTCTTCCCCGTTCATCCCTGCGGAGTTCCGGTGATCTGCGTCGGAAACCTCACGCTCGGCGGGACCGGGAAAACCCCGCTCGTGGCATGGGTGGTGCGGCACCTCCAGCAGCTCGGCATCCAGCCGGCCGTGGTGAGCCGTGGGTATGCGGCCAAACCGGGTGAGCCGAGCGACGAGGCGGCAGAACTCGGGCTGCTGCTGCCCGGAGTCAACCATGTCGCCGACAAGGATCGCGTGGCGGCCGCCCGAAAGGCCGTGGCTGCCGGCGCCGGGGCGATCGTCCTCGACGACGGGTTCCAGCACCGCCGCCTCGATCGCGATCTCGACATTGTGGCGATCGATGCCACCGATCCATTCGGCTGCGGGCGACCCTTTCCCCGCGGGCTGCTTCGGGAGCCGCTCGCCGGCCTCGCGCGGGCCGATGTCATCGTGCTGACGCGGGCGACGCTCGTCGATGTGGAGCGACGCGAGGAGATTCGCGAAGAACTTCGCCGACACTGTCGCGGCGGCATGCCGAAGGTATGGGCCGAGGCGACCCACCGGCTGATCGCCCTGCGGCAATCATCCGGCGCACGGCTGCCGCTCGACATGGCCCTCGATCGGCCGATCGTCGCCTTTGCCGGCATCGGAAATCCCGCGGCCTTCCAGGCGTCGCTCGTCGAGATCGGCGGCACGCCGAAAGCCTTTCGGCCCTTCGCGGATCATCACGCCTACTCGCCGGAAGACGTCGCAGATCTGGGAGCCTGGGCACGATCCCACAGGGCGGCGATCATCCTCACGACACTCAAGGATCTGGTGAAGATCGGCCGTGACGACCTGGCCGGCATCCCACTGATGGCAGTTGAGCTCGAGATCCAAATTCTCGGCGGTATCGAAGCCATCGCAGCCCAGGTCAACCGGGCCGTGACCGTAGCCGCTACTTCCGCTTCTCGACGTGGAGCGTGTGCTTCCGCAGCCGCGGGGAATACTTCTTGACCTTCAGTTTTTCGCCGCCGGTCTTCCGCCGGAGCGTGTAGTTCTGGTCACCCGTCTCCTCGCAGACCAGTTGAACGACCTCGAGCTTCTTCTTGCCTTTTGCCATCGCTTGTTCTCACGGGCTCAAGTCGGGCGAAACGCCCGCCTTGCAGACGCGAGAATGTAACGCGGGTCGGACGGTACCACCAGCGAGACCCCGGAAAAGGCGGCAAATGGCATGAATTTGTTGCTTGGCCGGTGGTGACCGTCATACCATGACGGGAAGGTGAATTCGTCACCCCGCGTTGGACGACTTTGCGGGGATTCAATCCCATCGGATCAAGGCATGAGCAGCCCGACCGGCAACCAGCCAAACACGGCATCACCGTCGCAGTCCCCGCCTCCGGCGACGATGAAGCCCGCTCCCAAGGAACCAGTCGGGAACGCCGCCCCTCCGCCCCCCAAGGCTGCGGGACCGAGCGCGGAGAAAAATCAGCTCGCTCGTGGCCGATCATCGGGCTCGTTCCTCCGCCAGACCCCTGCCTGGCTCGTGAGCATGCTGCTGCACGTCGTGGTGCTCCTGTCACTCGCACTCATGGTGGCGGAGGAGCCGTCCAAACCTGCCGGACTACGGACGATCGATTCCCCCCCGACGGAATCGATGGCGGACGTCGAGGAGGTTCAAACGGTTGAACTACCGACTCCCGAAGAGGTCGAATCGAAGGACGTGCCCGAGGAAGTCGCAGAGGAAGCCCCGGCGGTGGCCGTGGAATCGATGGAGGTCGCCTCCACCGTCACCGACGTCGCGGCCACCGATGTCTCCGCCGATACCGTCGATGTTGGGGCGAATATCAGCGTATCGACCGACATCCTGAAGACGGTGTCCACGTCGGGGCCTGCCAAGACGGGACTGGCCGCACGATCGAACTCGGCGGGCCAGAAGGCGATGATCAAGGCGGGCGGCGGTGATCCCGACGAAGTCATCAGGTCGGTCGAGAAAGCGTGTGATTGGTTTGTTCGCCATCAGCTTCCAGACGGTGGCTGGTCGTTCGACTGTTCGCAGATCCCGGGCTGCATGGGTAAGTGCGGGAATCCCAAGAACACTGCGGAGCTCAAAAATCGGGATGCAGCCACGGCGCTGGCGCTCCTCCCGATGCTCGGCCATGGCTACACCCACATGGCCCGCGGCGAGAAGGGCAAATATGCGAAGCACATCGACAGGGGGCTCGCGTTCCTGTCGCAGAGCGTGATACGAGGCAAGGGGGCGGTGGGTTCTAAAGCTGGTGCTCACGGAAAAATGTACACGCAAGGGCTCGCCGGAGTCGTCCTCTCGGAGGCCTACGGCATGACCAAGGACAAGCGACTGCTCCTGCCAGCCCAGTCCGCTATGGACTACATCATGATGGCTCAAGATCCCAACGGGGGCGGCTGGGGGTATTCGCCGAGATCGCCAGGCGATACGTCGATCGTCTGCTGGCAGATAATGGCGATCAAGAGTGGTGCCATGTCGGGCCTCGAGATCGACCGACAGTTCATCCCGAAACTCTCCTTCTTCCTCGACTCTGTCGAAACCGATGACGGAGCCGGATATGGCTACCGCGGACCTGGCGACACTCCGGCACTCACGCCCGCAGGCCTGCTGTGCCGAATGTTCACGACCTGGAAGAAAACCAACGATGCGCTGATCCGCGGCGCCAAAAAGACGGCTGCACGCGGCCCGTCTCGTGACATGTACGCTTCCTACTACGCCACGCAGGTTCTTTTTCACCTCAAGCAACAGCTTCCCGAGGAGTGGCAAACATGGCAGAAGAAGATGACGCGGATGCTCGTGGATGCCCAGATCACCGCCGGACATGAGGCCGGCAGCATTTTTGAAGGATTCGGGAGCCATTATGCCGCCACAGTCGGTGGCCGCATCTACGTCTCTTCCATGGCCACGATGACCCTCGAGGTCTACTTCAAGCACGGCCTCCCGCTCTATCAGCAGGAAGCCGACACTGCCGACGATTTTGTCGAGTGACCGGCCGGACAATCGGACCTCACGACGGGCCGATTCATCGTTCAGGGCATGGTGGTCGATCTCTCACCATGGGCGGGCGAGGGTCATCACTGCCGGAGTCAGGCATCCGACCGGAACAACCGGCAGCGTTTCCCCGACCGGCACGGACCGCCCCTCGTGAGCCACGTCATGCAGGCCGCGCCTCGCCCACCGCTGATCGATCGCCTCATCGGCCATCCGGCCGTGCGGTCTGCGTATACGAGCCTGCTGGCCCATGTGCTCTTCGGAATCCTCGCGGCGCTTCTGGCGATCCGGCAGGCAGGCCACGAGGGTCGCCCGTCGATCTCCCTGTCGTTCGATGACGCGGCGGCCGATGCGATCGATCCGCTCCCGGCGGCCGTCGAGATCGTAGCGGTCGATCCGCTGCCCGCCGCCGATCCCCAAGCTGCCGAGCAATCACTCCGCGACATCGCGGCCGCCACCGTTGCCGATGCGGCGGCGGTGGAGGCCGTCGATGCGATCACGATCCCGCAACCGCCGCTGGTGGCCATTCCCTCGGCCGACGCGGCAGAGCGATCCGGCGTAGCGGCCACCCCCGCCAGCGCCGCAGCCAAACCGATCGGCGCGGTGGCCTCGGTCGTGCGTCCTGGGCCACGGCAGCCGGCGGCCACAGGCGGCGATGAGGTTCCCTTTGCAGCGCGGCGCGGCGCCGCGCGGACGGCGAAGGTCAAGGCCCGCGGCGGCTCCGCCGCCAGCGAGGAGGCCGTCGAAAGGGGGTTGGCGTGGCTCGCCTCCCATCAGGCCGTCGATGGCTCCTGGCAGTTCGATCTCTCCGGCTGCCAGTGCCATGGCGCATGCCGCAATCCCGGCACGCTCGACAGTTCCACCGCCAGCACCGCCATCGCCCTGCTGCCGTTCCTTGGCGCCGGAAACACGCATGCCGACGGACCGTATCAGCAGGTCGTGTCTCGCGCCATCTACTACCTCGTGAGCCGCATGCAGCCGACGCCCCGTGGCGGCGACTTCTGCGAAGGCACGATGTATGGGCACGGTGTCACGACGCTCGCCCTCGCCGAGGCCTACGGCCTCTCGGGTGACGACATGCTCGTGCCCTACCTCCGCGACGCGATCCGATTCATCCAGACGGCGCAGGACCAGCACGGCGGCGGCTGGAGGTACCTCCCAGGGCAGGCGGGTGACACGACCGTGACGGCCTGGCAGGTGGCGGCCCTCAAGAGCGCGTCGCTGGCGGGCATCGAGACGCCCTCCCCGACGATCGACGGTGTCCGACGATTCCTCGACCGGGTTCAGGCGAACAACGGCGCGGCCTATGGCTACCGGAGTCCACAGGCAAAGCCCAGTACATCGGCGATCGGGCTGCTTTGCCGGATGTACACCGGATGGGGCCCCGAGCATGAGGCGCTCCATCGCGGGGCAGCGAGCCTTGCCCGCTCCGGTCCCTCCCCCGATGCCGTGTATCAAAACTTCTACCTTTCGCAGGTGCTCATGCAGATGGACCACCCCGTCTGGCCGCGTTGGAACAAGAAAAATCGTGACCAGCTCGTAGCCCGTCAGTCCCGCATCGGCCATGAGACGGGCAGCTGGTTTTTTGCCGACCCCGACACCGCCCCCGGCGGCCGCCTGGCCCACACCTCCCTGGCCATCCTCACGCTGGAGGTCTATTACCGGCTCCTCCCCATCTACACCGAGAAGGCCGTCGAGGACAGGTTTTGAGAGGCCGCTACAATGCCTCCATGGAGGCTGCGGATGCGACTGGTCACCTACGCCTGGTTGACGGTGGTCGTGGCGGTGGCCTGCGCGGCGATCGGCTGGATCGGGCTCGCGGGCTGGATGGCGGCAGTGGTGGCAATGGCCAGCGTCGCGATGCACGTCGCCGGCAACGCCATCGGCACCCGGATGCGCGAGACGGCGGATCATGGCCTCCTCTGGCGTGATACCACGCAGCCGATGCTGCCGTCGCTGCCCGTCATGAATCCCGGCCGCCTCGAACGCCGGGAATCACTCGGGTATCTGGTGCCGGTTTCATCGGGCATCGGCGCGACCGTCGGCGGCGTGGCCGGCACGACGGCGCTCGTGCTGCTCACGGGCTGTTCGCTCGCCGGCGCGGTCCTGGGGGGCGGCTCGTCGGCGGTGATCGGCGGATTGTTCGGCTTCCTCGTCGCGAGCTTCGTGGAAATTCTTCGCACGAGCCTCGGCGATGCGATCGCCGCGGAGCGGCCGACTCCCCCATCCGTGCCGTCCCATTTCCGCTGAATCCGTGCGCCGCCCGGCATGCGCACCCTGTCACGATGGCACGGCGGAAGACAGCGTGGTACAACCTAGAGTCCCTCAAATTCCCAGCCCGTTCCGGAGAATCCGACATGGCAAAACCCCATCGCGGCCTCAAGAAGGCCAATCACGGCGCCCGCCCAGCCAACAGCAAGGCCCGCAAGGCAAAGCGGCGGCATATCAAGACCTGATCCACCCGACACCGAATCCGACGAGCCCGAGAGAGTGCCCGACGTGGCCCCCCGCGACTTCATCATCCATCCGAGCGAATACGACCTGTCCACGGTCATCGCCGACATCCACGAGATCCGGCGATACAACCAGCAGCGGTTCGAGATGGAGCAGCTCACCGCGATCGTCCACGAGGACCAGGCCCGTGGACTGTGCGTCGGCTACAAGGATGTAACGCACGACGAATTCTGGGTACGCGGCCACTTCCCCGTCATGCCGGTGATGCCGGGCGTGATGATGTGCGAGGCGGCGGCACAGCTTTCCAGCTATTACACCCAGAAGCACAACCTGCTCGAAGCCAAGGTGATCGGTTTTGGCGGCCTGGAGGAGGTGCGGTTTCGGGAGCCGGTGGTGCCCGGCGACCGGCTCGTCATCGCCGTTGAGCGGGTTCGGGTGCGGCCCAAGGCGATGATCGTCTGCAAGTTCCAGGGAATCGTGAGGGACAGCATCGTCGTCGATGGCGTCATCAAGGGCGTGCCGCTGCCGGTCGATGCCCTCGAGGGAGCGGCCAGGTAGGCCGCGGCTCCGGATCGCCATGCCACGTCGTCCTCCCAAGAAGCCCGATGAGTCGGTCGATCTTTCGACGCATTTCCTCACGCTTGAAAGACTCCCGGAGCCGTTCGAGCCACGATCGCTCTTTCCGGCAGACTTTCCGGTGGAGCTCGAGGTGGGCAGCGGCAAGGGTCTTTTTCTGTCGTCGTCCGCCGGCTCCCGCCCCGACACCAATTTCCTCGGCATCGAGATCGCGCTCGGCTACGCCCGGCTTTGCGCCGGCAAACTGGCGGTCGCCGCAGCCACCAACGCGAGGATCCTCCACGGCGACGCCCAGCGGCTCGTGCGGGCGATGCTGCCGGACAGGAGCCTCTCGGCGGTTCATGTCTACTTCCCCGACCCATGGTGGAAGGCTCGGCATCGCAAGCGCCGAGTTCTGAGCGAGCCATTCCTGCAGCATGCCGGCCGCCTTCTCGGCCCCGGGGGCCGGCTGCATGTCTGGACCGATGTCGAGGAATACTTTCTCGAGGCGATGGAGGCGGCCAGTGCGACAGGGATCTTCAGCGATCCGTGCATCGAGCCGGCTCGACCGGCAACGCATGACCTCGACTACCGGACGCATTTCGAGCGACGCACCCGGTTGGCCGGCCAGCCCGTCTGGCGCGCCGCGCTCGAGCGAAACGAACGGCCGGCCGCCGTTCAGCGGGTGGTGGTTTCGTAGGTTCGCCCCGATTCGCCGCGGGCCGTCTGTGCCACCGCGATCTCGTAGAGCCGCTCGCCGGCCGGTGTCGGATAGCGGCCCGTGAGGCAGGCCTGGCAGAGTTCCGAGGCGTCGAACCCGATCGACCGGGCGACCGACTCGACGGGGAGGTACCGAAGCGAATCGGCCCCAAGCTTGGCCGCCATCGCGGCCTGGGCCTCGTCGGTGAGCAGCCCATCCTGCAGGAAGGCCGGCGCGAAGAGTTCGTCGATCGTGGACATGTCGATCCCGTAAAAGCACGGCGCGACGATCGGAGGGCAGGCGATCCGCACGTGGATTTCACGGGCCAGTCCGAGCGACCGCATCCGCCCGAGCAGAACCTTCATCGTGGTGCTGCGGACGATCGAATCCTCAACGAGGATCACCCGCTTCCCTTCGAGCACCTCACGAAGTGGCGTGTATTTCGATTCGGCCTTTTGACGACGGCTGGAGGCTCCGTCGATGAACGTTCGGCCCGTGTAGCGGTTGCGGATGAGCCCTTCCACGGAGGGAATCGAAAGGCGGTAGGCCATCGCGTCGGCTGCCGCCTTGCTCGTGTCGGGCACGGGCACGACGACGGTGTCTGCGTCGATCTGAATCGTCTCGAGCCGGGCCAGTTCCTCTCCCAGCCGCTTGCGGGTGAGGTAGACGCTCCGCTCGTCCATCGTGCTGGCGACGTTGGCGAAGTAGATCCACTCGAAGAAGCAGTGTGCCTGCCGCGGGCTCGCCGCGAACCGCTCGATCCGCACGGAGCGGCCGTCCACGATGAGCGCCGTCCCAGGCTCGAGCGACCGGATCGACTCGGCCGGAAAGCCGAGATTCAGCAGCGCCACGCTCTCGCTCGCCGCGGCGACCAGCGGACCGAGGATGGCATACTCCATCGGGCGGATGCCGAGCGGATCGCGGGCCACGATCATTCGTCCGCAGGCATCGAGCATCGCGATGTTCCAGGCGCCGTCTAAGCGGGCGGAAATCGCCGCGAGCATCTCGACGGGGTCGGGGTCGGCATCGCCGGCGAGTTCCCGGCCGATGGCGTGCATGATGACCTCGGTGTCGTTGTCACGGGCGAGGTGATTATCGTCGTCGGCAAGGATCTCGGCACGCAGTTCGGGATAGTTGGCCAGCTGGCCGTTGAACCCGAACGCGAACCACTTTCGCTTCTGGATGTGGGGCCGCTCCAGCGGCTGGGCGTAGCCCCGATCCTCCGCGCCGCACGTTGCGTAGCGAACATGGCCGATTGACGCGCGACCAGCATGCTGCTCCATGAGGCTCTCGTATTTGCCCCGATGGCTCATTCGGAAGACCTCGCTCACGCTGCCGACGTCCTTGAGGGTGGCGAGCAAATGGCTGCGGCCGGGATTCCAGACGGTCATGCCGGCCGACAACTGGCCGCGGTTCTGGATGTCGAGGAGCATCCGCGGCACCAACCGTGACACCTCCTCCGGCCCCTGACCCGGGCAGAGGGGGCTCGGGTCGCCGCCGGGCAGGTGGTAGATGGCCGCCAGCCCGCATTCGTGATGGAGGTCACTCACAGGTCTGGCCCGCGGGGGATGGCATGGGGAAGAACCGCTCGGACGCAGCCGAGAATATACGGTACGATCCGCAGCATGATCCAGCCCCAGCCCGACCCGCTCCGCGAGGCCGTCGCCGCCGCCGCAGGATTCATCGTCGTCAAGGTCGGCACCCGCGTGCTCACCGGGCCCGACGGCCTTCTCGACGACGCCCGCATCGAGTCCTTGGGAAGGCAGTTCGACGGACTGCTGGCTGCAGGTCGGAAGGTAGTGCTCGTCAGTTCCGGCGCCGTCGGCGCCGGCATGGGTCGGATGGGGCTGCGACAACGGCCCCATGAACTGGCCCACCTGCAGGCCGTCGCCGCCGTCGGCCAAAGCTGCCTGATCGAGGCGTATGAACGTGCGCTCCGGGCGAAAGGCCGTCATGTCGGCCAGGTGCTGCTCGTGGCCGATGATTTCAAGGATCGGGCCCGATACCTGAACATCCGCAACACACTCCGGGCCCTGCTCGACTACGGCGCAATCCCGGTCATCAACGAGAACGATACCGTCAGCGTGGAAGAACTGCGAACCAGCTTCGGCGACAACGACCGCCTTGCCGCCCTCGTCGCCACACTGCTCGGCGCCCCGCTCCTCGTGCTGCTCTCCGATGTCGAAGGGCTCTACGATCGCCACCCCGACGAACCTGGAGCCGTACGGCTGGCGACGGTGGAAACCATCGACGGAGCGATCGAGTCGCTGGCCCGCGACCGGGCCGGCGGGCTCTCCAAGGGGGGCATGGCCAGCAAAATCGCCGCCGCCCGCATCGTCACGGAGGCCGGGGGGCATTGCATCATCGCCTCGGGCCGCGACGACGACGTGCTGCCGCGGATCGCCCGGGGCGACACCGTCGGCACGCTCTTTCGAGGCCGCGATGCCGCGATGCCGGCCTGGAAGCGATGGCTGGGATGGTCGGCCGACGTCCGCGGCACCGTGACGGTCGATGCCGGCGCCCGCGAGGCGCTCGTGGAGGCTGGCCGCAGCCTGCTGGCGGCCGGCGTCCGGGCTGCCGAGGGCGATTTCCACACCGGCGACCTCGTGGCCCTGACCGACGAATCGGGCCGCGTCTTCGCCCGCGGGCTGGTCAACTATCCGGCGGCCGATCTCCGCCGGATCGCCGGGCTGAAGACCGACCGGATCGCCGAGGTGCTCGGCTACTCCCCCTATGATGAAGTGGTTCACCGCGACAACCTCGCGGTGGTCTGCCGCGGTGATCAGATCGGCCCCAACGCCACGGTATCCGATGCTGGGTGAACTGTTCATCGTCGGTGCGCTCATCCTCGCCAACGGTTTTTTTTCGGGGGCCGAGATGGCGATCGTCGCCAGCCGCCGTGGACG
>JBJTOU010000163.1:0-4997 GCA_046074725.1 Planctomycetia bacterium | reverse complement strand
GTAGGCGGCGTTGCACGGCTGATTGCCGGTCGCAGCCAGCCCGAGTTCTGCGCTCGTGGCCAGCGAAGCGAGGGTCGAGCCGCGGTCCCAGAACTGCAGTTGGTTCTGGGGATCGATGAAGAAAAAATGGCTGCGGCTGTTGTCGAAGGCGAAGGCGTTGGAATTCCCGGAGCCGATCATGGGCCTGGCGTCGAACACGGTCCGCGATGATTTCGAAGCGACATCCACCTCCCAGATGGCGTTGTTGTCGTCGATGCCGTAGATGTAGGCATTCGCGCTCATGACCCGCCGATCCTCGAGCCGCTTGAGGACGAGTCTTTGCCTGCGGGAATTCTTTCGCTTCATCATGGATGTTCCGCTCCCCTTACCATCGGGCCTCGAGGCCGAGATTGGCACCGTGCAGAAACACGGTGCCGTTGTTGTTGATGCCGGTGCCGCTGGCGGTCGTGTTTGAGAAGTCCCACTGCGATGGGGCCAGCGCGGCGTCGGTGAGCCAGATGAGGTTGTAGCCACACCGCAGGCCCCAGACGTCGGTGATGCGATAGACGAGCGATCCGTTGAGGTTGCCGATGAAGCCGACGCCGCCCACGGTCGCCGAATGCGCGTCACGCGAGCCCTCAATCGTGCCTACGATCGGATCAGACGACTGTGAACTGCTCACGCCTCAGAGTGCCGTCTTCCACCAGCCCTCCACCGCCCAGCGGCGCCATTCGCGGCGGCCCTGCATGCCGACTTGGGCACCGAAATAGTTGTTCGACGTGCGCACGTTGTACGACGCGGTTTCGTTCTCCAGGCAGCAGGTCATGTCGAGCCCCGCCTGCTCGTTGAGGCCGGCCCACACGAAGCCCAGCAGCGCGTGCAGGTAGTGGCAGCTCCTCGAGCAACTGTCGCACCCAGTGCATCCCGTGCCGGTGCAGCTCTGTCGGCACTCCTCATGGGCTGCGTATCGGAAGACGTTGATCTCCGCCATGTTGAGCGACGAGAGGTACGTGGCGCGGGCATCGTGAGCGTCACCGAAGTTATTGATGAAGTTGGAAAGTGGTTCCGGCGTACGGAGGTTGTCCGGTCCACTCGCGCGCACGTCACCAAACATGCCCCACAGGCCGAGATAACCGATTTCCCATCCATACCGGTCGCTCGACAGAGCGCCGTAGAACGTGCGGAACCCCGTCCCGATGCTCGGTGTGAGATCCCGCGTCGTGGCAACTGTCTGATTTTCTGGAGGAAGGGTGAGGACGATCGGCTGGTTGCCGGTCTGGTTCGACCGCTGCAGGAAGAGGGCATCGAACACGGCGTATCGAGTCCAGCGGGGGCAGCCGCAGCAGTCGCGGAGTTCCTCGATGCAATCCTTCTCGGCGATCGAGTATTCCTCGGCCACGGCGGGCTCGCCCGGCCCCTGTGGCAACTCGATGAGCACCGATTCTTCATCCGCGAAGGCGGTCACCGCCGCCATGAGGATCAGAAATGCCCCCACGACTCGGTCGTGGACCGACGATCTCGAACCTGCGCGTTCCATGGATGCCCACCTTCGACTCGGAACTTTGGACCAGGTGCTTCCGCCAGCTGCCTGCCCGTGCCCCGTCTACCGGCAACTGCTGCAGCGTCCGCAGTCGTTGCAGGGTGACTTCTCCCCGACCTCGTCCTTGGAGGCCTTGAGGGCGGCCGCCTCCTTCGAGAGCTTGAATTCGGGGCCTGCCGGGAAGTACTGGATGTCGTCGTGGAGGTAATACGGGCTCGGGAGCGTCTGGCCGCCGATGTCCACCTGGCACCCGGTCACGGCCGCAACGGCAACGACCGCAAGCAGCATTAAGGTGCGGGAGCGATCGAACCGGATGGCGGAGCGGGAAGATTTCATGCCCGGATGTATCGACCGTCACAGCCCGCAAACTTTGGCCAACCGATTCGACCGGATGTCCGCGTTGCCTCGCTTCACACGACGTTTTTCCAGCTTTCCCAAACCACCGACGGCGTCGGGCAGACGGCTTTCGCCGCGGCGGTGTACAACTCGGTCATGGTTCTCTTTCGAGGCTGGCTGGCGCGGCTCGTGGCGGGCTGCCTGCTCGTGACCGTGGAGTTTTTCCCGGTCTCCCCGCGTGGCCAGTTCGCCCTGGCCTTCCAGCCGCTGCTCGGGGAAAGGACCGTTCCCTCCGACGCCTACGACCTCGCGCAGACCACGCTGGCGACGGGTGATTTTCGGGGAGCGCTCCAGATCGCCGGGAGGGAATACCAGGGGGCGATCCAGGTCGGCGGCCAGCGATGGATCGATTCGATCGCCGCGGCAGCGATCGTCGGCGAATGCCACTACGAACTCGGCGATCTTCGTGCCGCGGTGGCCGCCTACGAAGACGCCATGCTGCTTGCCACGACCCACTCCGATTGGCTCTTGTCCGTTCAGTTTCCGCAGCAGCGGCTGCGGCCTTCGGGGCAGGCCCGCGTTGCGACATGGGGCCGAAGCGGCCGCGGCGCGACGCCCGCTGCGATCCCCGAGACCGTATCGATCTTCCAGGGCGGAGCCGATCCGGAGCAGGTGCTCAAGAAAGGAGGGGTCCTTGCGGGGCCGGTGAATTTCCCGATCCGACCGCAGCAGATCATGCGGGCGATCGTGATCTCGATCTACCGCCACGGCTGCATCATGGGTCCTCTGGCCGCCGAGTCCGCCCCGCTGACCGGCATGCAGCGGGCCCTTGCCAAGCGACCGGCTCCTGCCAACCACTACTCACAGTCGTGGATCGATGTCGCCCTCGGGATGGCCCTGTGGTCGCAGGGCCGCGCCGACGACGCTTTCGCCCGGTTCAAGAATGGTCTTCTCGCAGAGAATCAATTCGATCATCTGCTCACCTCATGGGCCCTGATCGGCATGGGCCGCATCGCCCTCGACGCCGGCCGCGATGCGGAGGCCGCGCAGTTTTTCGAGGAAGCGACCTACACCGCCGCCGACCATGGCGATGCACGGGCGATCGAAGAGGCCTTTCACTGGGCCTTCACGGCCCACATGGCGGCCGGCTCGCGGGGCGTGCCCGCCTCGATCGCCGGCGGTGCCGACTGGTGCCGACGGGGGCTTCCAGTGATCCATGCACGGCTCATGGCGATGCAGGCCGAGTGCCTTGCGACCGCGGGCGATCCCCAGGCGGCCGGCCGGCTGCTCACCGGGATCGATGGGCGATTGACCCGCGGCGATCCGGGCCGCGGGCTGTGCGGCGCCGATCTTGCCGCCGCCGCGGCCTCGGTCGCGTATCGCACCGGGGCCATCGATCTGGGTGATCAGGAAATCGGCCGCGCGATCACGATCATGCAATCCCGCGAGCCGCGGCTCTTTCAGCTCGACAGGCTCGTGGCGGCGGTGCGGGGTGGGGCTTCGGTGTTGTCCGACCGCCGGGCCAGCGAGCTTTTCGCCGGCCTGCTCGGCGATCCTCCCCCGCGGCGGTTCGTGATCGACCCGGTCGGGACGCTCGCCTCGATCACGGCTTCGCGGCAGGAAGCCTTCGAAGCGTGGATTGCCCTGGCGGATCGTCGCAGCCAGGAGGACGGAACGGCGGCCGCGGAGGCGGCGGCGCGCGGCCGTTGGCTCGAGTCGCAGCCATTCGGGGGCCGTCGGAATGCCATCGAAACACTCATCGCCTCATCGGCCGATTCACTTCCCGCCGACGCCGCCGTCCGTCGGGCTGCGATTCTCGCCCGGGCTCCGCAGTTGGCGGCTGCCGTGGACGTGATGACGCGGCGTGCGCCGGCGCTCCGCAACAATCTCCTCGCAGAGGAGCCGGCCAATGCCCAGGACCTGGAATCGTGGCAGGAATACCGACGTGCTGCGACGACCCGTGCCGGCATGGTGGCGGCGTTGGCCGCGGGCCGCGAGCCCACGGCGTTCGATTTTCCGCCCCTCCTCCCGCCTGCCGAGATCCAACGCCGGCTTCAGGCCGGCGAAGTGATGCTCTCGTTCCGTTGGACATCCTCCAGCCTCGTCGGTGCGATCGATTCGAAGAATGGTCGTGCGCACTGGGAGATCAAGCAGACGGCCACGCTCACGAAAGAGATGATGGCTTTGGCGCGGGCTCTGTGCCTGTTCGAGTCGGCGACGGCCGTGCCGACCGAGCGGCTCGTGACCTCCGACTGGAAGTTGCATGCCGAGCGGATCGAGCGAATCCTTTTCAAGGACTCCCGGATCAATCTCGGCGATCCGGCGGTCAAGGAGCTCGTGATCGTTCCGGACGGTCTGCTCTGGTATCTGCCGTTCGAGATCCTCCCGGTTGGCTCCGGCCGCGATGCACCGACGGATGCCGAACCGTCGCCAATGCTTCGCGACACATGCCGAATCCGTTATTGCCCAACCCGCAGCCTGGGCGTCGATCGTTTCGCGGCGACGGTCGATGCCGGGCTCGTCGGCGTGCACGTGGGCCGCATGCATCGCGGCGACAACCCCGAGGCGTCCCGACAGCTCACCGAGCGGCTTACCACATCCCTCGGCCAACCCGTGTTTCTTGGGACACCCTCGGGGCCGCCGGCCCTGGTGGCGGCCTCGCTGGTCGATACGCTCGTCATTTTCGACGAATTGGCGAGCGACAGCGGTGTGGCCGGCAGGCCGCTCGTCCCGGGAACCCAGCGTCAGACCGGGATCACGTTTGGCGACTGGGTGGCGTCACCGCGGAAGCAGCCGCGACGGGTGGTTACGCCAGGATTCGTATCAGCGATGCATTCCGGACTTACGAAACTGCCATCGCGGCCCGGAGATGATCTCTTTCTCTCCGTAACCGATCTGCTCGCCGCCGGGGCGCGGACGGCGGTCGTCAGCCGCTGGCGAATGGGGGGCACGTCAACCGTGCATCTCGTCGAGGAGTTCGTTCGCGACCAATGGCAACATGCGGCAGGGGCGGGCATCATGCCCTCCGCGGCCGAGAGCTGGCATCGGGCCGTCGATATCGTCTCGGCCGAGGAGCCCGACGTCACGAGAGGAACCGGTTGATGCAGGTGACGACGCCCATGAAGGCGGCTCCGAACCGGGA
>JBJTOU010000162.1:0-20783 GCA_046074725.1 Planctomycetia bacterium | reverse complement strand
TGGTGCCCTCGCGTGACAGCCGCACGGGGGGTGTCACGGGGCAGTTTCGCGACGTGTTCGAGGCCTGGCGGGGACGGACACTGCCGGGGAGCGTCGATGCCTCCACGTGGAGCCATCTCTACCGGGTCGGGGTGAATACGCGAGCCGATATGCCGGCAGGCGGCCGGGTGTGCCTTCGCGGATCCCTGTTGATGGCAGGCTCGGACACCCGCCTCTGATCCGGCCCCCCGAACGCCCGCGAATTCGTGTGCACACTGGGATAAATCCAGCAGGAAGCAGCGTGCAGATGCCGGTTCGTTGACGGGGCTGCAACCCAATACTAGCGTTCGAACGTCGGCCGGCGGGCGTCTGCTGGCGAGAAACGCAAGAGGTTCCGAGGGCACTCTGATGTGGCGGCATATGTCACGGGCGATGACGGTGGCGGTGGCTCTCGGGGCGATCGTGACGGCGGCGTCGGCCGGCACGATACGCGACGACCGCAATGATTTGCTGTACACCGGACTTGCGGCCCAGCCTCAGTTTCGTGCCAGTGGATATCTGAGGATTGGTACCACAGGCGTCGGCTCCGCCACGCTCATCGACTCGCAGTGGGTGCTCACGGCCGGGCATTGCGTCATCGATGAGAACGGTCCGGCCGCGACAGGGTGGCAGTTCGAGATTGGGGAACAGGTCGTCGACATACCCGTGGAAAACGTCTTCTTTCCCACGGGCTGGATCACGAGCGGATTCGACGGGGGGTATGACCTCGCCATGCTGCGTTTGCCGAAGCCATTTCGTGGAGTTCGTCCGGCAGCCCTCTACACCGCCCGCGACGAAGTCGGCAAGGTGATCACGACGCTAGGCTATGGAACCACGGGAAACGGACTCACCGGGAATCTGCTGGCTGCCGGTACACGCCGCGCCGGGCAAAACACAATCGATGCGACTGCGGCACTGATCCGCGTGCCCGGCTCTGTGCAGCCACCGCTGGCCATCGGAAGCGACCGAACGATCCTGTACGATTTTGACGCGCCTTCCGGTACGCTCAGCACTCTGGGGTCGCCACGACCCCTTCAGCTCGAATACTCTTGCGCCCCCGGGGATAGCGGGGGCGGGGCCTTTTTGATGGTCGGCGGTGGTTCGCGGATTGTCGGGGTGGTTTCCCGAGGCTACGCCCCCACCGGACAGGCCCAGGCTGTGTACGGCACCACGGCCGTGTATGCGCGGGTCTCAGCCCACATCGGTTGGATCAGAGCAGTCATGGGCGGCCGAGAGATGCCGATGCCCACCAAACTCGCCCAACTTCAGCAAGAAACCTTGGCCGCGGCAGCCGCGGTTTCGCGGCAGCGCACCCAGGCGGCCGAGGCCCTGGGATTCCGGGATTCCCGCTTTATCAAGCGGGTTGATGCGGATCGGGCGGAGGGCGTCGAGGCGCCGTCTGCCTCCTCCGCCACTCAGGCCCCCTGACCGCTTGGCCCCCTGCGAGCATCCCCCCCAGGCTAATCGTACCCCCTTGAAGAAGTGCCTCGGGTGTGGGTGCACGTGCGGGGGAGTAAATCCGGGGGGGCTGTCGGGCCCAGCGAGGACCATGGTGATGGGGCCACGTGTGGGGGGCCGATAACAGCGGCCAGGGGGTCTCGTCAGCCTTTTAGGGGTTGTTCCGGCACCGGGCCGAACAATCCCGCGCTCCCCAACGTAAAGACCCCCAACTGCCGAGTCGTTGTCCCCATCGGAGGGGATGGGTAGTCTGGCGACGCCGGCTTTTGGTAGGGGCCGTCGTTTTGCGGTGCTTTGTGGAGGTTGGGCGATGTCGAGAAAAGCCACTGACCGGGTTTATGGTAGGGCTGGCCGGCGTCGGCAGCAGCGTGGGCGGTTTCGCGGCTTGGAGGCATTGGAGCGTCGGTGCATGTTGGCTGGTGACGCACCGCTCCTCGATCCTGGCTCGGCCGTTCCCACAATGACCCCGCCGTCACTGCCGGCTTCCATCAGCGACACCGCGCCAAAGTTCACCGTTCAGTGGAATGGCCGCCAGTTGCACGCGGTGCCGGGAGAGTTCGTGTTCCAGTTCGGCACTACCACGGCCCCCGCCGTGCCCGAAGGCTGGTCGGTTCAGAGCCTCGGGAGTGGATCGTGGCTTCTCGATGCCGCCGGTGGGACGGAGACCCAGATCAAGTCGTGGGCGGGCGCCGTCGGCGCGGTCGATCTCGAGCCCAACTACATCATGCGTCCGCTCGGCACGCCGGTCGATCCGCAGTATCCGTCGCAGTGGCATCTGCCACGGATCCAGGCGCCCAGTGCGTGGGATGAAACCACCGGCAGCGCGAGCGTCGTCGTCGCGATCCTCGATAGCGGGATCGACTACAACCACCCCGACTTCTCGACCGCCGGCACGGTAGACCAAAAGAATCTCTGGCGGAACGCGGGCGAGATCCCGAACAACGGCCGAGACGATGACAACAACGGCTGGTCCGACGATGTCTATGGATACGATTTTGGTGCCCGTGATTCCAACCCGATGGATGACGATCCCAACTGGCGGGATCGCGAAGATGCCAATATCGTGGAGCTTGGCACCAACGGAAGCATCAACAAGTACACCGGCCATGGCACGGCTGTGGCTGGTGTGATGGGGGCTGTCGCCGGAGCGACCAATCCGCAGCAACTGGTCGCCGGTGTGAACTGGGACATCGACATGATGGCCCTGAAGATCACCCGTCCCGGCTTCGGCTATGTGCTGAGTGCCGCCGTCGAAGCCTACAAATACATCCAAGTGATGCGGCAGGCCGATGTCAACATTGTCGTCGCGAACTGCAGTTGGGGCACCTACGACGACAATGTAACCGTCCGAAATCTCGAAAAGGAGATCGAAATCGCGGGCGGGCAGAACGTGCTCACGGTGGCCGCGGCCGGCGATTCCGGCGCGAACATCGACACCGTCCCGTTCTACCCGGCGGCTTTCAAGAGCGACTATGTGCTGTCGGTGGCGGCGACGAATCGGGACGACACGCTCTGGGTTGGCAGTCCGGACCATGCCTGGCGCGATAATCGATCGAACTTTGGGATTCAAAACGTCGACGTGGCCGCCCCCGGCAAGGAAATCCTCACGACCATGGCCACCGCCATCGGTGGTGGCACGGGCAACTGGGAAGGCTCGTCGATGGCGGCGGGGATCGTGTCCGGCGTGGCCGCGCTCATGCGTTCTGCCGCGACGATCTCTCCCGCCCTGACGATCAAGCAGGTGATTATCAATACCGTGCAAAGGGTTGCGCCGCTGAATGGCAGAATTCTTTCCGGCGGCATCGTCGATGCATCGGCCGCCGTCAACGAGATCATGCTCCCGCAGGTTCCGGTAGTCGACATCGTGAAACTGCCGGGCCAGGAAAGGGGCGTAGACGAGGGGCATTCCGGCTTCACGTCGGCGACGTGGCAGATCCGGGTCCGCGGGCCCTTGAGCGATCCGCGGCCTCTCTATGTTCAATACCGCACGATCGACTCGACGCAGCAGGGCGGCTCGGCCACGCCTGACGGTCGAGTCGATTCGCGGACCACAACACCGGCAAATTTGAAGGCCGATTACATTCCCGTCAAAGGCACCCTGACGTACCTGCCAGGGCCGCGCGTCACCGACTGGCGCACGGGTGTCGACGTGGGGCGTCTCAAGTCGATCCCCGTCAAGGTATTCGGCGACCGTAACGTCGAGGATGACGAGACGCTGACGCTGCGCATCGACCGCGTGTACTACAGAAGCGCGGCAGGCGTGGAGCAAACGGTCAACGGCTTCATCGCAACGCGGCAGGACATTTTCACGATCATCAACGATGATGCAGGTGCACCCGGCAACACCGACCCCCTGGCCCGCACGCCGCAGATCACGTTCGTCGGTAATGCCTCGAGCACTGGTGGCACGGGGTTCGGCGTCACGGCCTCGACGGTCGAATCCCGCGAGGGTGACACGGCCACGACCATGATGCGGTTCCCGCTGCAGCTTTCACTGCCGACCACGAGTCGCGTGACCGTTCGCTATCGGACCCGTGATGTCGAGGCCCGAGCGGGGGTGGACTACGTGGCCAAGACCGGGATGGTGACCTTCGCGCCGAACGTCATCCAGCAATACATCGACATCCCGATCATCGGCAATGTGGAGGCCCAGGCAAATCGCACCTTCCAGGTGGAGCTGTTCGATCCCACCAATGCCGAATTGCCTGGCGGGGGCGTGGGAGTGACGAATTCGGGAAGCATTGCCACTGGTTCCATCATCGACGACGACGCGATGATCAACGTGGCGGGCGCGGCATCCGGCGCGACGCTTGGCAGGGTCACGGCCGGCGAAGCGGCATCGTTCATGGTGGTGCAGCTCACGCTCTCGAGGCCGGTGCAGAAGCAGGTGACCGTGCAGTACGCCACGAAGGACATCTCGGCCATCGGCGGACAGGATTACCGGATATCGAGGGGCACGATCACGTTCGCCCCCGGGACAACCGCGGCCACCATCCGGATCCCGCTGCTCGACGACACGGTCAGCGAGGCCAATGAGTCGTTCCTGCTGGAGTTGAGCGCTCCGACCAATGCCGGTCTGTCGCTGAAGACCGTTCGTTGCACGATCACCGACAACGACGGGGGTACAGCGGCTGCGTTCGCGGCGTTCGGAGCGAACATGACGACGGGCACCGCCTCCACGAGTTCGAAAGCGAAGTCCGCGTCGCGGGCGACGGTGATCTGAATCGGCCGTGATGACGGCGGGAAGCAGCCCACGGAACGATGAGACACGTCAGCCCCAGGCATGGACCGTGCCGGGAATATCGGTCAGGAGGTGCGCCGCCGGTCCGGTGGCGGGTTGGGGTGCCTCGCGTGGTTTCGTCGACTGCACGGGCGGACGCGTCTCGTGGACGACCAGAATGTTGCAAGCGTCGAAAAAGCAGGATAGCGTCACACGACTAGGGGGCCTCCGACAGGGGGCGCCGGAAGAGGGGTCCCAGACCCCTAGGGAACCATGCGGGCCCCATGGCGGGGTTCAGTTCTCGCGAACCACGTTTGTCAGCCGGAGCATTTCACTTCCATGAGTGTTCGGAAATCACTGCCCGCGATCCGGTCCCTGTTCAGCCGTGGCGCCGCCAAGGCACAAAGCCGGCGGCGTGCGGGCACGCGGTGCCTCCTGCGTGGTGGCGAGAGCCTGGAATCGCGGGCGATGCTCGCGACCTACGTGGTGACCGACAGTGCGGACAGCCTCGTGCCGAATCCGGGCGAGCTGCGCTGGGCCATCCAGCAGGCCAACGCGGATCCGGGCAGCACGATCGAGTTTCGGATCACCGTGGGAGGCTCGGTGATCTCGCTGGCCGCACCGCTCGACCCGATCACGGCACCGGTGCTGATCGACGGAACCACGCAGCCCGGGTATCTCGATGCCCCGATCGTCGAGATCGACGGCAGCGGGCTCGTCGGGGTCGGCTTCACCTTCACCACGGGCAGCGATCAATCCACGATCAAGGGCCTGAGCGTTTACAACTTCGCGTACAATCCGAACGACGACCTGAGCGGCGCGGGCACGTCGATCTTCAACACGGGTGAGTTCTCGCCCTCCGGCACCGGCGTGTTCGTCGATGTCTCGGCGACGAACATCTCGATTCTCGACTGCTATCTGGGCACCAACGTCTCGGGCACCGCCACCGGCAATGCGGTGGCCGGCGTGCTGGTGAGGGGCACCGATACCACGATCGATGGCAACGTCGTCTCGAACAATGGTACTGCCGCGACCGGCGGTGCCGGCGTGATCCTCGACACGGACTCGGGCACCACGATCGTCGGAAACCTGATCGGCGTTGATCCCACCGGCAACGTCGCGCTCCCCAACGGCGCGCACGGCATATACGCATTTCGCAGCATCGATCTCGAGATCGGTGGGCCGCCGGGTGGGCCCCTGGCGACCAACCGCAACGTCATCAGCGGCAACCTGGTCGACGGCGTGCGATTGGAGTCGGTTTCGGCGGTCGATGTCGTCGGCAACTATGTGGGTGTCGATGCGGCCACGGGCACGGTCGCCGTTCCGAACGGCGGTGTGGGAATCGTCGTCGATGGTGCCGGCGTGAGCATTGGCGACGGTACGCCGGCCGGCCGCAATGTGATTTCTGGCAATGCGGGCGAGGGCCTGCGTGTGCTCGGCGGCTCCGACAACATGATCCAGGGAAACTACGTCGGCTCCGGCGCAGACGGCACGAGTCAGGTGGGCAACGGCCTGGATGGCATTCTGGTTGACGGCGGCACGGCCGCCACGGGTGCTGGCCTGATCATCGGCGGCGTGCTGGCGACGCAGGGCAACGTAATCGGCAACAACGCGGGCAACGGGATTCGGGTCACCGCCGAGGCCGCCGATGTGCTGATTCAGCAAAACCTCATCGGGTTGACCGCAACGCTTCGCGAACTCGGAAACGGCCAGAATGGTGTCTCCTTGGAAGGCGCCGCACGCACGACGGTCACCTTTCGCAACAAGATCGCCTTCAATGCCGCCGCAGGCGTTCGGCTCGCCGGCGCGACCGAGTCGATGGTGGGAGCTGGTGCCGCGATGGCATTCGGCGAGCAGGGGCTCGACTACGGCAACGCCATCTATGCAAACGGTGGGCATGGCGTGTTTCTGGAGGTCTTCGCGAACGGCAACGTCGTGGCGGCCAATGTGATCGGCAGGACAGCCGCCGACGGTGCGATCGCGGGCAATATCGGCGACGGCGTCGCAGTCGAAGGGAGTTACGGCAACGAAATCGGCGGCAGCCTCGGAGCGGTCTCGTTCGGGAACGTAATCGCAGGCAACGCCTCGGGCGTGACGATTGCGCGGAGTGACGCGATCGACCTTGCCAACGGCAACAGGGTGCTGGGCAACACGATTCAGGCCAACCTTGGTCATGGTGTCGTCGTCGATGACTCGTCGTTCCAGACCATTGGCGGGACGGCGGCGGTCGATGCCAACGAGATCACATTCAATCAGGATCAGGGCATCGAGGTACGCAATGGTTCCCGTGGAGTGCGAGTCGCCGGCAACTATGTGGGTACCAATGAGGCGCTGGCGCAGGGCCTCGGCAATGGCGGCGTCGGCATACGAGTGCTGCAGTCGAGCGATACGCAAGTCGGCGGCGATTCGGCTGCGGGCGAAGGTAATGTGGTCATTGGCAACGCCTCCGACGGGATCGCAGTGACCCGGCTGGACGACGCCGGCGACATCGCCGGTACGGCGTCCGGGAATGTCGTTCAAGGCAACCTCGTCCGTGCCAACGCGGGCAGCGGGCTGCGGATCACGGCCGCGAGTGGCAACGTGGTCGGATCGGCGGCTGCGGGCTTCGGCAACAGCGTCCTCGCCAACGCGCTCGATGGATTGCAGATCGAGACCGGCGCGGATTCCAATCTCGTCATTGGCAACGTGTTCGGTGCCGTTGGCGGAGACGGCAACAGCGGCGTCGGCGTTCGGATCACGGCCAGCAACGAGAACATCATCGGAAGCGCCGATGCCGGCAATGTCATTGCGGGCAATGCGACTGGCGGCGTGGTCATCGCCGACGCCTTGGCGACCGACGTGGTCAACGGCAACCGCGTCGGATTCAACACCATCTCGGCCAACCGTGGCACCGGCGTCACCGTCGTCTCGAGTTCGTATCAGTCGCTCCGCGGCAACTTCGTGGGCACGGATGCGAGCGGAACGACCGGCCTGGGCAACGTTGGCTATGGCATCGATGTCCAGTTGGGAGAAGCCAACGTGCTCGCCGGCAACACCGTCGCTCGCAATACGCTGGCGGGGATTCATGTGACCGGTGGCGGCACCGCCTTCGGCAACCTGATCGGTGGCGACACCACGGCCGACGGGAACGTGGTGACCGCCAATCTCAAGGGAGGCGTCGTCGTCGAGGGCGCCGCCAACAAGACACGGATCGCGAACACCCGGGTTGAGTCGAATGTCGGCAACGGGATCAGCATCCAGGGGGGGGCCACACGCTCCGTGATCGATGCGGCCACCACGGTGGTCGCCTCGGCGGGTGACGGCATTTTCGTCACTGGCGTCGCCACGGATACGCGGATTGCCGGAGCGTTCGTCGGCACAGACGTCGACGATACTCCGGGCCTCGGGAATCAGGGGGTCGGCATCCGGCTTCTGTCGACGTCCGGGGTCACGGTCGGCGCCGAGACCGTCGTGGCCCGGAACCGGTTGAGCGGGATTCGGATCGAGAAGTCGGGCACCGATGCGTCAGCCTACGAAGGCCAGAACATGGTCAGCGGTGCCGCGGTTCGCGACAACATCGGGCACGGTGTCGTGGTCACCGGTTCCCGCTACCAAACAATCGGCGGCACGCTCGATGGAGCTGGCAATCAGATCTCGGGCAATCAGCTCGATGGGATCATGCTCAACGGAGCCTCTGCGTTCCTCCTCGTGCAGGGGAACGCGGCTGCTGACAACGGTCGTAATGGGATCTCGGTGTTCAATGCCAACGACGTCACAATCAGCGGGGGCAATGAGGTCACCGGCAACGGCGTCGACGGAGTCAGTTTCTACGGCACGTCGACGCGTGGTGTGGTTGCCGAAAATTACATCGGCCGATCAGCCCTCGGCGACGCTGCGGGCAACGTGCAGGATGGCGTGAGCATCTTGGGTACGAATGGCGTCATGCTTGTCGAGAACGCGATCGGGAGCAACGAACGCCATGGGGTGCTGATCGACAACTCGATCGCCGCCGGCACGGTCATTGCGAACTCGCTCTACGGCAACGTGATCGAGAGCAACCGACGCAACGGCATCACGGTGCTGCGAAGCCGCAACCAGGTGATCGGCGGCACGGCCGTCGGGCAGCGGGGCAACACGGTCACGTTGAACGGGGCCGACGGCATCTACGTCGGCGCCGGCTCGACGGGCACGCTGGTGACGGGCAACATGGTGGGCACGGACTCGACTGGCGCTCAGGCGGGGAACGCCAGCGACGGCATCGAGGTCAACGGCTCGACGAGCGTGGTCGTGTTCGCGAATGTCGCGAGGCACAACGCCGCCAATGGCCTGCGGGTTGCGGGCGTGAAGGGCACGACCGCGGCGCCCACGCTGATTCGCTCCAACAGTTTCTCCGACAACCGTCAGTCTGGGGTTCTGGTGCAGGCCAGCGCCGCGACGCAGGTCGGCGGAGCGGGGTACGCCAACGTGATCGGCGGCAACGTGGCGGCGGGCGTGCGGGTGGCTGCCGCCGCCACGGCGACCACGATCGAGGCGAACTGGATCGGCACCAACGAGACCGGCGACGATCTCGGGAACGTCGGTGACGGTGTGCTGATTGTCGGGGCGACCGGCAACGTGGTTCGGGCGGCGAACACGATCGCATTCAATGGCACCGGCGTACGGATCCGCGACATCGTCGCCGTCAGTCGTGCGCAGGGGAATCGCATCGAGAGCAACCGGATCATGAGCAATGACGGCGATGGAGTCGTCGTGGAGGGGGCCGTGAATCACGTGGTGGGCGGTGTCGGTGGCGGCAACACGATCACGCTCAACGGTGGCAACGGTGTGACGGTGCGGCCATCCATGCGGAATCCGTCGGCCGGAATCGTGGTGAGAGGCAATCTGATCGGCACCGACGACTCACAGGCTCCGTTCGGCAATGGTGGCAGTGGCGTCGAGATTATCGGCGGCAGCGGCAATACGGTCGATCGCAACACCATCACGGATAACGTCGATGCCGGTGTGAGCGTGTCGGCCAGTTCGGCGAATATGATCGGGTCGACGGCCGTCGGTCAGGGCAACAGGGTCGCATTCAACGGATCCGGAGTCCGCGTGAGTGACTTCAACGGGTTGACCGCCGCGGTCACCCGGGGCAACTCGATCGTGGGCAACTCGATCACGGGGTCGGTCGGAAACGGCGTCACCGTGTCGGGTGCCAGAACCGTCGCCACGTCGATCGGCGCCGGCACCCTCAACGGCACGCTTAGCGGTCTTGGAAACACGATCGCCGGAAACGGTGGCTTCGGGGTGCAGGTGCTCGCTGGGGCCCAGCAGGTGAGCGTGCAGGCCAACGCCATCTATGACAACGTCTTTGGCGCGACGCATATGGCCGCCGGCTCCAACAACGGCTCCGCCGTGGCGGCGATCTCGCGGGCGCAGCTCACGTATCCGAGCCGTGCCGCCGCCCAGGTGAGCGTCACCGGCACGCTTTCGTCGGCGGTGATCGGTCAGCAGTACCAGGTCGACGTCTACGCCAGCAGGCCCGAGGATGGCGTGCCCGGCACGGCTGGCAGCGGAGTGCTCTACGGCGGCCGCACGTTCCTCGGACGAGTGACCGTGACGTCCTCCACGGCCAACACACGCAATGGAATCCTCACCTTCTCGGCACAGGTGCCGGCCGTCGGCGTGGTGCTGGGCGACTACGTGTCTGTCATGGCCACCACCCTCCGGCCGCCCACGGGAACGTCGTCGGCGTTTTCCGCCGAGGCGCGGGAGCTCACGGTCTAATCACCGCGAAAACAGGGGTTTCCCGCGATTTTGTTGACCAGATTCCTGCGGCCGAACTACATTTCCCACTTGAGCGAGGGGCCCACGACAAGGGGGCAGTCCCCGCCGGAGAAAGCTTGATGAGTTTCACCATCCCACGCGGCCGTGCCGGCCTCAGGGCATCGAAGGCCGCGCCGCCGATCACGCGGAGCCGACCTGAGTCGCTCGTTGGCGTCGAGCAGTTCGAGCCTCGCAGGGTGATGGCGGCCAATCTCTTTCCGCTCGGTGAAACATTCAACCTGTCGAGCCTGCCGTCGGCCACGAAGACGCTCTACCTCGACTTCACTGGCCACCGAACGATCGGCACTGAGTGGAACCTCGCGGCCGGAGATCAGTCGATCTTCTGCAACCCCTTCACCGAAGACGCAGGCGGCGAGTTTTCGTTCAATGCCAGCGAACTGGGCACGATCCAGCAGGTCTGGGCGGCCGTCGCGGAGGACTTCGCTCCTTTCAATATCAATGTGACCACCAAGGAGCCGCCGGTATCGGATCTCGTGAGGTCGTCGGCAGCGGATCAGCGGTGGGGCGTGCGAGCTGTGATCAGCGATGCCTCGATCGCCGGGGACGAGAATCCGGTCGGTAGTGCCCAAGGGGTGGCCTACCTGGACTCCTTCAACAACGAGATGCGGTCGGTCGACACGCCCTGCTTCATCAGCGTCGACGGCATCGCATCACGCCCGATCGAGATTGGGCTCGTGGTCACGCATGAAGTCGGCCACACGCTGGGGCTCGACCATCACGGCTTCTCGAGCACGGGCGATCCCACGGTGCCGCCGATCGACGGCGATGGTGACTACTATCCTGGCCATGGAGCCGCCGGCACGTCGTGGGGCCCGATCATGGGCGCTCCCTATGGCCGCGGGGTGACGCAGTGGTCGCATGGGGAATACGCCTCGGCGAGCCGGCCGACGCAGGACGACCTCGCCGTGATCACGAAGGCGGAAAATGGGATCGGGTATCGGGCGGACGACGTCGGCGGCACGTTCTTCATCGCGAAGACGCTCGCCAAGCCGCTCGGCCAGGTGACGCAGGTGAGCAGTGGCATCATCGAGCGCAACACCGACTCGGACATGTTCGTGTTTTCCGTGTCGGGGGGCGGGCCGGTCGATATCCGTGCAACTCCGCTCACGCTGATCAACGCTGGCGCGTTCACCGGGGCCAATCTCGACGTCGGCATGCAGATCTACTCGTGGGACAAGCGACTCGTGGCCACCGTCGAACTGGAAAACCGGCTCGATGCCCAGTACTCGGCGACGCTCGCGAGCGGCAGGTACTACGCCAAGATCTATGGCACGGGGAATGCCGAACCGGCGATCGACGGCTACTCCAGCTACGGTTCGCTCGGGCAGTACACGATCACGGTCACCGACCGCACGCCCACGCCCCCGCTCCTGCCGACGCTGGCGGTGGCGGGCCCCGCGTTGGCGGTGGCCGAGGGCGGTCTGGCGACCTTCACGATCACCCTCTCGACCACGTCGTCCACGCAGTTTCAGGTGGGCTATCGCACGGTCTCCGGCACCGCCGTGGCCCGGCAGGATTTCGTGTCGAGAACGGGCTACGCCACGTTCCGTCCGGGCCAGTCGACGTTCACCGTGTCGATTCAGACGCGCGACGACAGGGTGTCGGAGGGTTACGAAGACTTCTACCTGGAGGTTTTCGCGGTGCCGAAGGGAGTGGCCGTGACGGCTGCCCGCGGGACCGCACGGATCCAGTTCAGCGACGGCGGGTCGCCCGTGTCGCCGGTCTATGCCTCCGCGGTGGCGGCCGGAGCGGCGGTGTCGGGCGGGGTTTCGGCGAAGACGACGGCATTCGCGAGGTATCGGTGATCGGGTGACGACGGGCGACCTCGTCGTGGGGATGTTTTCTCGAAGGGTGGTGCATTCATGAGCGGTTCGTTCCACGGTCGCCGGCGTTCGTCAGGCAAGGGGAAATCCCGTTCGTGTCGGGGGCGGCACGGCGGCGTGCACGGGGCCGAGCGGCTCGAGCGGCGGTCGATGTTCGCCGGGGCGCAGCCTTTCATGCCGCTGTTTCCCGCCGGGCCGCCGGCCGGTATCGATCCGCAGCAGGGGGGCCAACTCTACGATCAGGCGTCTGGCACCACCTACTACAACTGGTACGACGCCCAATCCAACGCGTGGAAGTGGACCGACGGAAACGGGCTGCCCATTGCGGCGCCGCCATCGACCGCGGTGCGGGTGGACGCCGCGGCCCGGCCGATCGCGCTGCCCTTGAACCAGGCGGCCCAGCAATCGTGGGTGTTGGCCGACGGCAGCACGCTCGTGCTCTTCGGCTCGTCGGTGGGCAGCGGCTCGTTTCGTCGCTACGACGCCAGTGGCGGCCAGGTCTCCTGGCCGACCGTGTTCGACGGCCGCGTGAAGGACGTGCTCCAGACGCCCGATCAGGGCTTTCTCGTGTGGGGCAACGTGGCCGACCGGGCCGAGGCTGGCTGGGTCCGCGGCGGTTTCGACACCACCTACAACGGCGCCGTCGATGGCTACGTGGCCAAGCTCGACAGCAACGGCCTGCTCGTGTGGGCCACGCTCGTGGGCGGGGCCGGGATGGATACGGTGGAGTCGGCCGCGGTGAGCCCCGACGGCGGCACGATCTTCGTCGTGGGCGACACCTCGTCGAGCGGGGGGTTCGTGAACGGCACCGGGGATCAGGTGCACGACCGCAGTTCGAAGAACACGATCAGCATCGGCCGCGACGACAAGGGGAGCGAGATAGTCAGGGCTGTGACTGGCGGGATCGCCGTCACGACATCCTTTGGGCAGACCGCCAACTACACCCTTGCCGCCGACGAGTTTGCGGGAACGGCCGGTTCCGTGAATGGCTTCGTCATGGTGCTCTCGGGCGATGGCACGAAGCATTTTTGGAGTTCGTATCTCAGCCCGCAGGACGACCGCAACCTGCCCCTCTCCGGAGCGAAATTTCTCGCCGCGGGTGCCTCCTTCGTTACCGAGGTGGACAGCGCCACGATGGCCAATCGCTCACAAGGAGTGCGAGCAGGCATCATCGTGACGCAAGATGGCGTCGGAGCAGGCGGCCCTAACGCTGCCGCCTCCGGCCTCGTGACGCTTGTGGAGGTTCCGGCCGGCGGCAAGAACCTCCAGACCGGCGCGTTTGAGCGCGATTTCCGCTTCAAGTCGATCGCCACCGTCGACGTGCCGGACGTCTTCTACACGTCGGTGAAGTCGCGGCCCCTGGGGGGAGATCTCAAGAGCCGCTATTACTACTACATGACGGCCGTGTCAGCGGAGGAACAAGACACCGTCGCCTACAATCCGCTGCTGGAGGCGAATGGCGCGCCCGGCACGCCGAGCCGGCGGAGCATCGGGCGGCTGCAGTTCAGCGTCGGCCTCGGTGGCGACGTGCAGGTGGCGAAGAACTTCTTCCTGGAAGTCTCCTCGTTCTCGCTCACCAGCTTCTTCCCCACGCCCGAGGCGATCTACCTCACCGGCACCACGCTGAGCAACCGGCCGTTGGCCTGGGGCCCTCAGGTGGGCGGCTACCACACGTATCCCTATCCGGTGAAGGGCGACGAGGTGGGCAACAACTACGGCGACGCGGTGCTCGTGGAGCTCCGGGCCGACGGCACGCCGGTGCGCACGCAGATCGTGGGGAACGTGGCGGGGTCGCCCGCCACGCCGCTGCTCGACCCGCCCCTCGGCCTGAAGGAGAAGGGGGGCGCCATCGCGGTCGCGCGGAATGCGGATGGCACCATGGATGTGCGGCTGCTGGGAATGGTGCACGCGCAACCGGCCTACGGCCAGAGCGTCACCCAGCCGCTCCGCGGGAGTTACTGGACCTACCGCGACGCCACCGTGCGGAATGCCGCATCGTCGGCCTCCGTCTCGGCGGCCACGGCGGCGGCTCCGGCCACCGGGGCTCCGGCTGCCTCCGCTGTGGCAGCGGCTCCCGCCGCCACGGCCTCGTCGCCGACCGTGCAATGGACGGGCTACATCGGCACGGCGGCCGCCGACGGCGTGAGCGACGCCTGGAGCATCCCCAAGACCTCGGCGAACGGGCTGCCCGACAACCAGGTGGTGCTCCAAAACCTCGCCGGCGCGAGGTCGGGGCTCACGGCATCGACGCTGAGCACGACCAATTGGAATGACGGCATCCAGGGTACGGTGGCCCAGATCCAGCTCAATGCCGATGCCACCAAGCTCTATGCCGCGGGTACCACCGGCGTTGCGGGTTGGACGAGTCAGGGGTTCGATTCGTCGCTCAGCCAGTTCACGGTCATCGATGGACCAGGTCCGGCTGTGCGATCGTCGTTTGACGGATTCTTTGCCCGCGTGAACGTCGCCTCCGGGCGGCAGGATTATTCAACCTATCTGGGAGGAAACGGTGAGACCTTTGTAGGAGCTCACAGCGCTAACTATCGCGTTAATGTGAACCGTAGTTCATTTGTTGGCAACGACTATTCCAACGCCTTTTACATCGACCCCAACGCCCCCGTTGATCAGGGCACGGCGCTGATCGTGGGGCGGTCGAACGCTCGCTCCGGCCTTGGAAGCAACGACGGCGTCACGGATCAGCCCCAGCAGCAGGTCTCCCTCGGCAGGCCGTGGCCCGGCAGCTCGTTTGACGATATCCGCTCGTTCGGTCAAGACGCGCGGCCGCACGACGCCACGATCTACACGCTCAACGACCATCCAAACGGCGTAGGCACAACGCCCAACCAGCTCGACTGGGCCGCCTATCTCTCGCCCCGCGATGTGGCCAGTCCGGTGTCGACGCCCGACAACGAAGGTGGCACGATCCCCTATCTCATCATGCAAAACGCCGACTTCGTCTGGCGGGCGAAGGACGCCAGCGGCATCGGCAATCTCGTCTACGTGTTCGGTGACGACATCGACGGCGCTACTCGTTCGGTGAACCAAGGCACATTGGTTCAAGGGCCCGTCCAGAAAGCCGTCTACGTCTTCAACGACGCGAAGGTGAACGACCGCGAGTTGCGGCGGCAGTTTGGAATCCAGTCGTTGATCAAGAAGAGTCTCGACGTCTACTGGACCACCCCGGATCAGATCTCGGTGACGCCCACAATGGAGCGGCCCGATGGCACCACGGGGCCGAGCGTGTTCTTCCGCGACGCCGGCACGATCCGGCGGATCGATCTTCCGACGGTGGCGAGCTGGGATCGCCCCATGGCCGGCGTGACGGTGGCGTGGACGAAGGGCTTTCCCGCCGGCAACGACATCCGGCCCGCCCACATGGCGATCAGCGGAAACAAGATCTATGTCGCCTCCACCACCCGGCAATACACCTGGGACAACTTCATCCAGCCGCTGCCGGGCAAGTATCGCAACGGTCCGAGCGACGCCGTGCTCCTCCAGCTCGACGCCGTGAAGGCGGGCAACGTGGATTGGTGGATGCTCCAGGGGGGCGACGGTGCCGACACGGGCACGGCCGTGGCGGCCTTCCCGGACGGCCGCGTGATGCTCCTGGGGCAGACGTCGTCGAAGCCGAGCGAGACCAACACCCTGGGCTGGGTGGGCACGTCGGTGTCGGCGGCAGCAGAATTGGGCAACCGGCAGATGTCCCCGCTGAACGCCCAGCGATACTTCGGCGGGGCCACCGATGCATTCACGGTGGTCGTGCAGGCGCCCAACTCCCAGGTGCCCGCTTCGAAGGCTGAGATCGACGTCCGGGGCGTCGTGAACGGGCAGGTGCGGCCGATCGCCAGTGGTTCGACAAGCCCCTCGGCATTGCAGGGCACGGATTTCGGAACGACCATCGTGCAGGCTGGGGCCGTGGAGCGTACGTTCGAAATCGCCAATATGGGCACGGAGCCGCTCGTACTCTCGCTCGACGCGATTCCCGCGTGGACGACCATGAAGGAGGGCGGGGCGCCGCTCGCATCCACGCTCGCGCCGGGGGCCAGCACCCGGTTCACGCTGGTGTTCAATCCCACGGCGGTGGGCACCTTCACCGGCGACGTGATCATCTCCAGCAACGACGCCAACGAGGACGTCTACACCTTCGCCCTCAAGGCAGCCGTGATCACTCCGCCGCCGACCACGCTGAGCGTGGCTGCCGCGGCGGCCGCGATCGTGGAAGGCAACTCCGGCACGGCGGCGGCAACCTTCACCGTCACGCTCGTTCCCGGCACGCCGGCCCCTGTCTATCCGGTGCAGGTGTCGTATGCCACCGTCGCCGGCACGGCGACTCCCGGCTCCGATTACTCGACGACGAGCGGGATCCTGTCGTTCGCGGCGGGCGAGACCACCAAGACGGTCTCCGTGCCGGTGCTCGGCGACCTCACGCCGGAGTTCGACGAGACCCTCAGGCTCGTGCTCTCGAATCCGACCGGCGGCAGCGTGATTTCGTCAACAGCCGGCGACGCAACCATCGCGATCACGACTGACGACGGCACTCCGCAGCCGCCGACCATCGGCTTCCTCACCACCACCGTCGCGGTTGTTGAAGGGGGCAGCGGGATGCGGAGCCCCGTGCCCCTCACGGTGCGGCTCCTGCAGCCGGAAGCGGAGGACGTGACCGTGCAGTATTCCGCGGTGAGCGGCTCCGCGGCCTCGGGCACCGACTTCGTCGCGGCGTCCGGCACGGTCACGATCCCCGCCGGATCCACGGAGGCCACCTTCAACGTCACCGTGATCGGCGACGCCGTGGCGGAGCCCAACGAGCAGTTCTCCGTGCGGCTCTCGAATGCCACGGCCGGCGCGGTGATCGATCAGGCGACGGCGACCGTGACGATTACCAACGACGACGGCGAAATCGGACCGCCTCCGCTGCGGGTCGCCAATGCGCAGGTCGTGGAGGGCAATAGCGGCAGACCGCCGCTCGTGTTCACGATCACCCTCTCTCGGCCGTCGAGCACCGACGTCGTGCTCACGTACTCGACTGTCGGTGTGACGGCCGTGGCAGGGCGTGATTTTACCGCGGTGAACGGCACCATCAAGATCCTTGCGGGCCGCACTACGGCCAGGGTGTCCGTGCCGGTGATCGCCAACCGTGTTGTCGACGGGAATCGAACCTTGCGGCTGCGTGTCAGCAGCGGCGCCACGCTCATGGGCGTGGGCGTGGGCACGATCATCGACGACGACCGGGCGGCGTTGGCCGCGGCATTCGCGAGCCTCTCCCTCGACGCCCCGGGCCGCACCACCAAGAAGTGACGCCGGGGCGCGGTCGCCAGGGCCCCCCCGGGCGTCACGGCGACTGCGGCGGCGGGGTGGGCACGGGCACGCTGGTCGTGATCACGCCGGAGGTGCTGACCGCCACGCCCGAGTTCGTGATCGTCATGTCGGCCGTCGAGGCCTGGGAGATGCCCAGCACGCCGCCGGCCAAATTGTTCAGCACGAAACTGCCCACCGTCGGCGGTCCGCCGCCGGTGCCGAAGTTGTTTGCGGCGTTGAGCAGGATCTGCGACGGCGCATCGAGCACGATCGCCTCGACCGGATTCAGCGTCACGTCGATGCTGTTCTGCAACACCGAGGCGTTGATGATGCCGCCGCCCGACGCCTGAAGGAGCACGCCGTCGTTTCCGGCGCCGGTGTTGATGCCGCCGCTGTACGACACCGTCGACGTCTCTCCGGCGAGGCTCTGAACCAGGATGCCGTTGGCAAACGGGCTGTCGATCGACGTGTTCTGGATGGAGGCGATGGCGTTCTGGACGAAGAAGCCGTTGCCGTTGCTGTCGGAGATGTTGCCGCTGTTGACGTAGACGCGGCCCCCGTCGGCCGACGTGTTGGTGATGCTCACGGCCGGGCCGGGCGCGGCGGCGGCGTTGTCGATGATCAGGCTCTGCACGATCACCTGGCCGCCGATGCCGTCGACCTCGAGCCCGGCGCTCTGGCGATTGGTGATCGTCACCGTGTTGAAGCGGACGTCATAGACGCCCGCGGGCGACTGCGTGTCGAGGATCTGGATGGCCGTCGAGTTGGCGCCGTCGATGGTGGTTGATCCCTGCACGGCGAAGTTGCTGTTGAGATTTCGCAGCAGGATGCCGTTGGAGGTGGAGTTCGTCGAGTTGATGTCGCCGAACGTGAAGCCGCTGTCGGAAACCGAGTTGGTCGTTCCGGTCGTGTTCTCGATGACCACCGCGGGACCGCCCGTGGCGGTGACCGCGGCCGGGCTGTTGAAGTTGATCGTGCCGCCGTTGATCGCCCGAAAGCCGGTGGCGTTGGTCGTCGCGATGTTCAGGCTGTCGAACGACGTGAAGATCGTCGGGGTGGGCGACGCGGCGTTGACGATGTTCACGCCGATCGTACCGGGGTTCGAGACGCTGGTCACGCCGAAGTCGGCAATGAAACCCGGCACGTTGTCGACGACGTTGATGCCGACGCCCGTGGGTGCGGTGATCGTGGTCTGGGCGACGGCCACGGAGCCCGAGTTACCCACCAGGTTGATACCGTTGCTGGTGCTGTTGGTGCTCGAGGCGCCGGCGAGGACGATCTCGAGCTTCGAGGACGTGGCGTTGATCGCGGCGCCGCCGGTGGCGTCGACCGTGCCCGTGCCGATCTTCACGAGGTCGGAGTTGCTGACGAGCACGCCCGTGCCCTGGCTGGTGGTGACGTCGACGCTCTTGAACTCGATCGCGCCGCCGGCCGGCGAGGTGGAGTTGGTGACCTCGATGCCGTTCGCCCCGGGGGCCGCGGCGGTGACGATGGTGGCCTTGGCCACCTGCAGGTCGAGGCCGGTGGAATTTCTGACCGCGAAGCCGCTGCCCGCCGAGGTGTCGATGGTGACGTTGGTCGCCTGGACGGAGCCCGACACTGCATCGAGCAGCACGCCGTTGCCCGGGCTGTCGGTTGAGGAGACGGTGTTGAAGGCGACGTTGGCGGCCGAGACGTTCTTCATCGAGATCGCCGCCGCGCCGGTGGTGTTGACGTTGCTGTTGCCCGTGACGTTGACGGTGGCGGCCGTGTTGGCGAGGAAGCCGGTGGCACCCGTGGTCTGGATGTTGAGGTTGTTGAACTGGTCGGTGCCGGTGTTGTTCTGGAGGCTGACGCCGGCCGTGGTCGCGCCGGTGATCGTGACGTCGTTGAAGGTGTTCACGCCCGAGCTGTTCTGGACGAGAATGCCCTCCTGCTGGCTGTTGATCGTGGCGCCCTTGACGGTGACGTCGCCTGCCGAGTTCTCCACGAGGATGCCGTCGCCGTTGTCGATGAACGGCGAGCCAGCCGGTGACGTGAGCGTGACCGATCCGCCGGTCGTGGCGTTCACATGGAGCATGTTGCCCTGTTGGTTGGTGATCGTGCCCTTATAGTCGAACACGGGCGCACCACCGTTGACGTTGACGGCCGTGCCCGACGTGTCCTTGACGATGGCGGTGTCCGTGACGTTGATCGTGGCGAGGCTGTTTTGCACGTCGATCGCCGTCGCCTGCGTGTTGGTGAGGGTGGCGTTGCCGACGTTGATCGTTCCGCCCGTGTTGTCGGCGATCTTGATGCCCGCACCGCCGTTGTCGACGATCTTGTTGGGGATCGTCGACCCAGCGGGCGCGGTGCCGACCGCCAGGTTGATTTCGCCGCCCGTGGTTCCCACGATGTCAACCACTGGGCTCACGAATCCTCCGTTGGTGGCCACGTCGTTCTGGATCGTGCCGCTGAAGTCGACGTTGGGGTCTCCGCCATTCACGGCGAAGCCCGCCTTGGTCATGTTGGTGATGACGGTGTTCTGAAACGCAGCGTCGCCGGTGGCGTTGTCGAGCAGCACCCCGGTCTGGCCCGCGAGCTGCGTGCCGGTGATCGCCACGTTGTTGACCACGGAGGCGCCCACGGCGGAGTCATACGGCGGGAATCCCGGACGGGGGATGCCGCTCGACAGGTTGCCCGTGCCGAGGATGCCGACCTGGGATCCGACGATGTCGAAGTTGTTGACGACCAGCCCGTTGGTGAGGTTGATGCTCGCCCCGGTCGGGTTGGTCAGCACCGGACGGAGGCCGGAGGTGGTGCCGATGTTCAGCGGGCCGCAGCAGGCGGTCGGGATGAAGAACGCCGCACCATCGCCGATGAAATACTGATTCGCTGCGAGCGGGCTGAAGGTGGTGTTGAGGCCAACAGCGGCATCGTAGGCGGCTCCGGTGCCGGGATCCACCAGCACGATGTCATAGGGGTTGATGGCCGCCGCGTTGGCCGCGGCGACGGTCGTGAACGGGCGTTGGGCTGTGCCGTCTCCAGCGCCGGCGGCGGCGTTGTTGACGTGGATCACGTTCCAAGGGGTGCCCGTGGAGGGGTTGAGGGCCACCTTCGGCGTCTGGTGGGCGCGGACGATGTGCTCGTTGCGCATCATCGGTTGCTCCATCTGGTCGGGCACGTTGCGCCGCCGGCTCCCGCCC
>JBJTOU010000161.1:0-6636 GCA_046074725.1 Planctomycetia bacterium | reverse complement strand
ATCCGAGAGCGGTCGGCGCCGCCAATCGGTCCGCGTCTCGGCCTTGTTGGTCTGAACGTTGAGCAGGCGGCGGACGATCGCGGCATAGCCTGCCGGATAGTCATGATCGACGAGCCCCGCCGCCAGCTGCACGTCGAAGAGCTTCGCCGGCCGCTCCCCGATGGCGTGGAGGATGAACCCCATCTCTTCCCTCCCCGCATGGACGACCGTGGTCCTGCCGGGAGTCGTGAGCAGCCGCCAGAAGGGATCGAGTTCCCTCACCGCGAGCGTGTCGATCACGGCGAGCAGGCCGGGTGCTGCCACCTGGATCAGGCACAGCTCGCTGCGGTAGGTGTGCTCCGAAACGAATTCGGTGTCAAAGGCGACGTGGTCGTGCGCTGCCAGCCGCTCGACCAGCCTCGCGAGCTGCGAGTCGGTGGTGACGTGGTCGTAGGTGTCGGGCTGTGTGCGTGCGGAAGTCACGCGTCGGTCACGGGAGTCAGGAGTCAGCGAAGGAACAGAAACGACATGATCGCGAATACGGGAAGCAGAACGCCCACACTATAAAGCATGTAGCAGAAAAAACTCGGCATCCTCACGCCCGACTGCTCGGCGATCGCCTTGACCATGAAGTTCGGGCCGTTCCCGATGTAGGTCATCGCTCCCAAGAATACGGCGCCAAGGCTGATCCCGGCCAGTCGGCCGACATCGACGCCCGCCATCATCGCGGCCTCGGCCGGCAGCGTTTGTGCCGTCTTGAAGAAGACGAGGTAGGTCGGGGCGTTGTCGAGGACGCTCGACAGGCCTCCGCTGGCCCAGAAAAAGGCCAAAGGCGACTCGATTCCGAGGCTCGCCCCCCGTTCGTGCAGCAGGGCGAGGGCCGGTTGCATGCAGACGAAGATGCCAAGGAACAGCGCGGCCACTTCGAGGATCGCCGTGTAGGTGAAGGCGTTTTTCTCGCGGATGGCCGCCGAGCCGAGGAGGAGCGACGCCGCGACCAACGCCAGGAGCACGGCCTCGCGGAGGAAGATCCACGGGTGCCAGGACGTGCCTGGAAGGGCCTTCGAGGGATCGAGCAGCGCCACCGCGGCGATCACCCCGGCCATCAACGGGACATTGGGCCAGAGGCCGCTCAATCGCAGCCGGCCTGCCTGGGCGGCGTCGCGGGCAAGGTCGCGCTGCGACTCCTGCGGATGGGCGTAGAAGGAATCCCACAGGAAATAGATCGCGAGGATCGCCCCGTTGGTGAAGAGCCATGGCTTCCACAGCGAGAGCGTCCAGAGGAAATCGACCCCCTCGAGGTAGCCGAGGAAGAGGGGCGGGTCGCCGATCGGCAGCAAAAGGCCGCCGCAGTTGCAGACCAGAAAGATGAAGAAGACGACCGTGTGGGCGACGAGCCGCCGCTCACGATTGGTCTCGAGAAGCGGCCGCACCAAGAGCATGGCGGCACCCGTCGTGCCGATGAAGCTCGCGGCCAGGGCGCCCGCCCCAAGAAATGCCGTGTTGACTGCCGGAGTGGCCTCCAGATCCCCCTCGATACGCACCCCCCCTGTGATCACGTAGAGCGCGAAGAGCAGGACGATGAACGGGATGTATTCCGTCAGGATCGCGTTGGCCAGGACGGCACCGGCCGTCTGCCATGAGGGGCCGGCGGCTGCCGGTGCGACGAGTGCATGGGCCGGGAAATGGAGCTCCACGGGAGTCCGATGAAGAAACGTGTAGTAGGCGAGCGTGAGGAGGCCGAGCACACCGGCCACGAGCAGCTTGCTCGAGTTGTGCTCCCACCAATGGGCGAGCGACGATGTGAGCGGCAGCACCGCGATCGCCCCGAGGAGAGCGACGAACGGAAGCACGACCCACGGCGGCGGAGCGACGGGATGGCCTGCTTCCTCGTGGGCGGCGTGACCGCTGTCGGCGGCGGCATCGACCGCGGCGTGGTGCGAGGCTTGTGCGGCCACCAACAAATCACGACCATGTTGGGGCCATCCGATCAGGACCGCCACCACGTAGGCTGCCAGGGTGATCGCAAGGCCGACGAGAGCGGTCGATGGCCCACCGGCGGGGCAAGCGGGATGGTGCGAGTCGTGCATGCCAAACTCGGATACAAGCAGGATCGGACTGTCGTGACGACATGGTATGCGACCCGCGTGGATCGCGAAAGGACGTGTGGGTGAGCGATGAACGCCGTGCCACGCGGACCAAGTGAGGTGTGGCTGCGGGGCAACCTTCGCGTCGCCGCCGTGCTGACGTGTGCGGGGCTCTTCCTCGATGGCCTGGCCGTGGCACCCCTGCTCGTCGCGATCCTGGGCTCCGGAAACGCAACGCCCTGGTGGATCGTCGCCGCGGTCGTCTGCGGGGCATCGACGACCATGCTGCTGCTTGCCTGGGCTGCCTCGCGGCCACGGCTGGTGAGGGAGGGATCGACGCTCGTCGTGCAGGTGTCGCCACTGGTGCGGGAGACGGTGCCACTCGAGATCGTGGAGTGTTTCTTTCCCGGTTCGACGCCGATCGACGCCGCCGGCGCGGCGACGTGCGGCGAGCATGCGGTCTTCCGGGTGGGCACGCTCGTCGTGCGATTGGCCGAGCGGGCGGTCGACCATCGCGCGCGGACGACGTTCCGGCCGTGGGTGAGCTGGGAGGACGGCTCCATCGCGTTCGACGGCCGGTGGTGCGAGCCACTCACGCCGGCGCGGGCCCGCGAGCTTGGCGAGAAGCTCGTGGTGGCCAAGAGAAGCCTCCGTGATGCCGCGGTCGCCGGCGGGCCGGCCGTCGGAGGGCCGCGATGATCTGGCGCGGGCTGCTCGTGAGCGTGCGGAACGCCACCGAGGCGGCGGCCGCACTTGACGGAGGTGCGGCGATCATCGACATCAAGGAGCCCGCGGCGGGGTCGCTCGGCGCCGCGACGCCCGATGTGATCGCGTCCATTGCGGCGGCGGTCGCCGGCCGTGCCCCGTTGACGGTGGCGGCCGGCGAACTTCGTGACGAGATGTCCAATCCGGGCCGCACCCTCCGGTGGTTTACGGCGATCAAGGAGCATCTGGGGGCGGCGGGAGGTCCTGTCTCAGCGGTGCCGGCGGCGGTCAAGCTTGGCCTCGCGGGCATGACGGCTCATCGGCCGACCGATTGGAAGGACGCGTTTCATGAAACGATGCGCGGAATGTCGGCCGAGACGGCGACGGTCGCGGTGGCCTACGCCGACTGGATGCGCGTCGCGGCTCCCGATCCACGTGATGTCGTGGCCGCAGGCGCGGAGGCCGGCTGCGATGTCTTTCTGATCGACACCGCCGACAAGTCGCATGCGTCGCTGCTCCGGGCATGCGACCACGACGACCTTGCCCGGTGGATCGCTGCCGGGCGGGCCGCGGGCATGGCCGTGGCGATCGCCGGACGTCTTGCGATCGACGAACTCCCGCTCGTACGGCCTTTTGCACCCGATGTCGTCGCATTACGGTCGGCCGTCTGCTTCAATGATCGATCCGGTCCCGTGGACGTGTCGCTCGTGCGTCGCGCCGCCGCGGAGGTCGGCCTCCTGGAGAAAGTTCCCCGTGCAGCCACTCGAGATTCGAGTGCCCCATTCGCTGGGGCGTGAAGAGATTCATCGCCGGATCGATGCGGCCATCGTCCGTGCCCGCACCGAGTATGAGCCGCAAGTGGGGCCGATCGAGGCGACGTGGGTCGAGACGGACCGGCTGAGCGTGGGGCTGTCGGTCATGGGCATGCGTTTCGATGGCCAGATCGACGTCTTCGAAAAGGACATGCTCGTCACGGTGCAGCTTCCTGGAATGGCATCGCTCTTCGCGGGCCAGATTCGCGACGGAATCCAGGAGCGGCTCGGCGGTCTCGTGGGCGTGCAGCCTGCGTAGTGGACTGTAGAAGGCTCTCGCGAAGGTCGTTCACGGGGCGTCGGCCCAGACCCGCAGCGTGCCCTGCTCGATTCGCCATGAGAGCGAGAGCGGCGTGACGAGGGCCGCGACAAGTTCATCGCGCGTCGCCGATCGCACGTTCACACGGACGATCTCTCGCGGCGAGATGCCGCGAGCCTCGAGCGACGCCGAGTCGATCGCAATCGAGAGCCCGAGTTGTTTTGTGACGGCGGCAAGCGCCTCGTCCAGCGGGGCGGCCAGGTGGAGCGTGTAGACCTGTCGTCCACGCGAAGGCGGGGCGGGGCGGGGCGGGGTGTTACCGTCGGCTCGCGGCTTCGTCGCGTCGGGGAGGGGCATGATCCGACCGTGCGGTCCCGTGCCGCCCGAAGCCCGCGCCCAAGCCACCCGCAGGTCGAAGTGGGCGAGCACCATGTCGAGCCGATCGGCCAACGGCGTCGACGCACCGTCGAAGGATGGGAAATGGTCATGGGGTATCCCGTCGAGACCGTCGATCGTGACACCGCTCTCCACGGCGGCGGCCTCCACCAGATCCCGAGGACGGCTGCCGGCGGGCCACGACCACGCCGCCTCGGCATCGAGACGCGTGCGATCCGAGGCCGGGAGCCTGGCGATCTCGCGGATCCGCGCCTGCTCGCCGGCCACGCAGCGATCCAGATGCGAGCCCGGTCCGATCCGCACGAACGACCGAAGCCTGGCAGACTCGGCCCCGGCCTCGGCGGCGACCGCTGCGATCACCGCGTCGGCCGGCTCGCCATCGGCCTCGAAGCTGATCGGAGTCGCGGGATCGACCCGGCGGTCGATGATGACCGGCATGCCCGAAAGCCTCGCGAGTTGTCCGGCCACGTCCCGGAGCGGGATCGCCGACCAAGCAGCCTTGACCGGTGCGGACGCGGTCCGTGGTTCGCCTTCAGAGGCGAATCCAGTGCAGGCGAGAATTCCCGTGGCGATCAGGCCCGCCGTCAATCGGATGTGTCGCGATCGCATGGCCGGGAGTATGCTCCGCCGATGTCCCTCGGATGGCACGGTGCTCGATCATATCCGACGTCACCGTGCGGTGGCGTTTTCGGCGTTTCGGCGTTTTCGCAAGGGAGGCCCCGCGTGGCCGCTGGTGCCCACCACGACGTGGACGATGGCGCGAGTCGGATTCCGTCGGAACACCCGACGGTGGTCGTGCTCGGTGCCGGGATCAACGGTGCTGCGGTGGCGAGGGAACTGGTGCTTTCCGGCGCGTCGGTCGTCGTCATCGAGTCAGACGACATCGCCGCCGGGACGACCGCCTGGTCCACACGGCTCATCCATGGTGGCCTGCGGTATCTCGAGCATGGCGAAGTGGGCCTGGTGCGGGAGAGCCTCGTCGAACGGGAGCGGCTGGCTCGGGCGGCGCCCCATCTCGTTCGGAGGCTCGTGTTCTACGTGCCGGTGCGCGGTCGATGGGGTGGGCTCTGGGCTGCCGCCGCGAGGCTGCTTGGATGGGAATCGATGGCGAAGCGGCTCCGCGGAGGCCGCGGCCGTGGGGCCTGGACGCTCGGCATCGGCCTGACGATCTACGATCTCCTGTCGATCGGCTCGCGGTGGCCTCGGCATCGCATCGTGCGGGCCGGCGGGCCACCAATGCCACTGGTGGATCCAGAGTCGTATCCTTTCGCCGCCATCTATTCCGACGGCCAGGCGACGTTCCCCGAGCGGCTGGCCGTCGAGATGCTCGTCGATGCGGAATGGATCGCGGGCGAGCGGGGATCGCGGTGTGCGATCCACACGAAGAGCCACGCCCGTCTCCTGCCAGGAGGCACCGTCGTCGTGAGCGATGCCGCCTCGGGCGAGACGACCGTGTCGCTCCGGCCGCGGGCGATCATCAACGCCACCGGACCGTGGGTCGATCGCACCTGCCATGATCTGCTGCCGGCGGATTCGGCCCCGCTGGTCGGCGGCACGAAGGGGAGCCATCTGTTGATCTGCTCGCAGGCCCTTCGCGCGGCGATCGGCGAGCATGGCATCTACTCGGAGGCCGATGACGGCCGCCCCGTCTTCGTGCTTCCGTTCGAGCATGGGCTCGTGCTCGTCGGCACGACCGACATTCCGTATGCAGGCGATCCGGCTGCCGCACGGGCCGACGAGGGAGAGATCGACTATCTGCTCGCCGTCGCGAGGAAGATCTTTCCCCAGGTGGCCTTCGATCATGGCGACGTGCAGCAGCACTACAGCGGCGTGCGGCCGCTCCCTGCCGTCGAGTCCTCGCGCCGCGGCGCCCCCGGCGCGATCACCCGTCGGCACATGCTCGTCGCGCACCGGGGCGCTCCGCTGCCGACATGGTCGATCGTCGGCGGAAAGCTCACGACCTGCCGCAGCCTCGCCGAGTCGGTGGCGGCGACCGTCCTGCCCGCGTTGGGCACGGCGGTGACGGAGACATCCCGAAGCAGGCCTCTTCCTGGTGCCTGGCCGATCGTAGGGACCACGCCGCCGCCGTCGCTCGTCGAGGAAACGGCGAGCGCCGCCATCGCCGCGGGCGTGCCGTCGCATGCCGCACGCGACGTCGCGATCCGTCTGATCGATATTTTCGGGGCCAGGGCCGTCGCCGCGTGCCGCGAGCCCGCGCCCGACGGCTGGCGAGGGGCCGCGATGATCGCCGACGTCGGGCTGCCGACCTCGGCCGTCTGGTTCACGGTGCGACACGAGTGGGCGCGGTCGATCGCCGACGTCGTCGAGCGGCGGCTGATGCTCGTCTTCGATCCGCGGCTGTCGCGGCGGTCGCTTGCGTCGATCGCCGAGGCGCTCG
>JBJTOU010000160.1:0-6498 GCA_046074725.1 Planctomycetia bacterium | reverse complement strand
GTCGATCAGGAACCATGTCACGCCGAACTCGTCGCGCCGCTCGACGATCGTCTTGGTGAGGGTGTAGCCGGTGCGGCAGGCGAGCGTGCCGCTGACGGCAGCGTCGGCGAGAACGTAGTGCCAAGGCACGAACAATCCGTCCTGTCGAGCACGGTTACGGACGTTGAGAAGCTGCTGGTCCAGCGACCGCGGGTTGGAGTTCTCGTCGCTGAACCGTAAGTAGGCGACCGCCAGGTCGATCCAGGCGATCGGTGAGCCACCCGGTCGGAAGACCTCCGCGTGCTGCTGCCGGAACCGTCGCTCGAAGTCGTCGGCCATCGCCGCGATCGTGGCGGGGTCCGCCGCCGGCACTGCAGCCGTTCCGACGAGGTCGGGCCAGAGCCGGGCTTGGACCTCGAGGTAGGTGCGAGCCAGGTCGAGCAGCCCCTGCCGCTCGGGCATGCCGAAGTCGGCGCTTCGGACCCGGCCGCGGCGGCTGGGGACTGGCGTGCTGCTGCTGACACCGGAGGACTGGGGGGCAGGGGAGTAGGAAGAAACACTGCCGGCGGGGCCGGCGTCGTCATTGAAACGAAGCATGGGAGAAACCTCGGAGGCGATGAATTGCCTCCGGGGTGGAGCAGGGGGGCGGGCTCGGGCCCGCCTCCGTCAGCTACCTCCGCGTTTACGCCGAGATGCCGATCTCGCCCGCACCGCATCCCCGTCGAACCAGATCTGGAACGGGAAGGGGTACGGGCAGAGACCGGCTGATTTCTCGGGCGTTTTGCGAAGGTGCTGCCTCGTCAGGGAACGCACGTCGCGGGTCGCCCCGACTTGCCTTGTATAACCGTCCGGTCTCGGATGGTTGGCGAGGTGATTGACGATCGGCCGGTGAGTGTCGCACGCCGCCCCGCGACGTGCGTCTCGATCCGGCCGATCCGCCCTTCCGATCGGAAGGGGCTTTCCTGCTGCCCGCGGCGGAGCGTTCTGCTTCGCCGGGGTGTTTCGTGTGGCCGCGGTGCTGGCCGCCGCCCTCGTTGTCCCGCTGCTCGTCGTCCGCCACCTCCGGCAAGCCGCCGGCCAGCGGGCGGCCGCTGCTGTTGCGGAGCGTGCAGGGCAGGGGACGATTGCCGAAGGCGACGATGCCGCCCTGGAGCACGCGGACGGGCCGATTGTTCCGCCGGCCCTCACGGAAGGTGAGACCGATGCGGAGGCCGAGATCCTGGACGAGCCGGTTCAGTTCCTCACGAGCCGCTGGATCAGTGCAGACGGTCTCGATCCGGTCCATGAGGGCCATGGCCTTCTCGACCTCCGCCTCGACGCTGGCCGGCGGCTCGCGATGCGGCATCCGCTTCTCGGCGTCGGCCAGTGCCTTCTCCGCCGCGGTCAGTTCGGCCTGCAGTTCACGGAACCCGGCCCGCAGGGCGGCCCGGAGGTCGTCGTCATCCTCTTCGAGGATTCGCTTCGGGGCCTGGGCCACCTTCTGTCGCAGCCGCTCGACCCGGGCGAACATCTCCTCGCGGATCGCCTCGTCGGCCGTCGGCGGCGCCTTCTGCATCTCGCGGATGCGGGCCACGACGGTGGCCCGCAACTTGTCCCTGCCCGCGGCCCGCCGCATGAGCGCGACGAGCGTTCGCGCCGTGAACTGCAGCAGGGCCTCCGCGTCGATGTTGTTGTGGTTGCGCTTCGCCCCCTGCGTCTTCGTGTAGATGCTGCAGCGATACACCGGACGCCCGACGCCCCGATCCTTTCGGACGACGCCGTGCATGATGCCGCCGCAGCTGCAGGTCAGGTCGAACACACATGGCGTCAGCGGGTAGGCCGCTGGATCGTGCGCCTTCCGCTTGCCACGCTGGGAACTGCCGCGGGCCTTGAGGTTGTCCTGGAGCCGGTGCCAACGCTCGGGGTCGAACTGCGCAGCGAATCCGGCCGCGGCACGGATCCGGTCGGAGACGTCGTTCTCGATCGTCTTGCCGGAGCCGTCCAGGAGTAGTTCGTCTTCGGTGACCGGGCGGAACCCGGTCGACTGGGCACGATGATGGACGCCCTCGGAATAGCGACCGTATTGCTTGACGCCGATGATGATCGGATTCGTGGCGAGCGCGTGGACGGTGCTCTCGTGCCACTTCCCGGACACCTCGTGCTCGACGCCGTTGTCGTGCCGCGTGCGGCCGGCGTCCCGGGTGGGGATGCCGAGTTCGTTGAGCCGCTGGGCGACCCGCTTCGTGCTCCAGCCGGCCTCCAGCCGCTCCAGCATCCAAATCCAGGTCTTGATCCGCTGCTCGTCGTTGGGGAGGAAGCGGATGTGGCAGTTTCGCTCCGTGTGACGCTGATGCATCGGGATCTCGACGAGCGTGCCGTCCGACTTCTCGAGGAACCGACCGAACCCGTACGGCGGGATGCCGCCGGTGCTGTAACCCTGGGTGGCGAGTTCGATGTGCTTGGTCACCACGCGTTCGGACAGCTTGCGGCTGAACTCGCCGCTCTCGTAGTACCCCACGAGCGACGTGAGCGATTGCCCGAGCGCCTCGGGGCCCCGGGCGCCCGCGGCGATTACGCCCTCGGACGTGACGATCGTTACGCCGGCCAACTTGAGATCTTCCTCGACCACCATCATCGAGAGCGGCGAGCGCGGCCGGCCCAGCCGGTCCCGCTTGTGGACGAAGAGATGAGACACCGACGGCTCGGCCTTGAGTTCCGCGATCATGGCATCAAATGCGGGCCGCTTCGTCCGGGTGCCGCTGACCGCGTCGTCGAGAAAAATGTCCTTGTATTTCGTCAGCCGCTTGGCCTGCATGTGCGCTAGGTCCGCAAGCGAGGCGCGAAGCCGAACGCCGTGCTGCTTGGCGGCCGTGAGCACGTACTCGAGCTGCATCTCGAGCGACGACTCCTGCTTCGCGGAGCTACGGCGGAGGTAACAGCGGGCTTCCCCGGGGCGACGAGCGGGCATCAACTGGCCTCCGTGGCTTGGCCAGCGTCACGATGCCGGCAGAGAAAAGTGGCAAACGCATCGACGAATGGATCGAGGTCGATCGAGTTGTCCCAGCGGATCGCGACGTCAGCTTCGAGGTGGCTGCGGGCGTCCGGCGCGCAGGTCTCCGTCCAGATCCGCAGCACGTCAGTCATCGCCTCGGTGCCGCCGCGGCCGGCAGCGACCGCCTCAGGGTCGTCCTTGAGCCGTCCGATAGCCCGTCCGATCATGTCGTCGATGGAGAGGCCCTCCGGATCGAGCCAGTCGATGAGGCCGGCGGCGTGCCACTCCCGCAGCTGGAGCAGCGCTGCCAACTCCAGCAAAAACTCGCGGGGCAGGTCGGGCAGCGAGGGGTCGTCCGGCCCCATTAGTCCGACGCTGCGAAAGAAGGCGACCACGAGGTTGGCCGCGTGATCCATCTGCCGCAGGACGGCGGCGATAAACCCCACGACCTCCGGGTTGGGCTCCGGCGGGGCAGCGGCGGGTTCGCGGCGGCTGGAAACGGTGCGGGCACGTCGGGACATGTCTCCTCCCGTCAGACAAGGGGCGGTCCCTCGGACTGACAACGGACTTATTATTGTCGCAGGCAGGGCTTTACAACGCAAGCAACCGCCCCGGCCAGTTTGGGTGCGTGTCGCCGCGGATTTCAAGGCGTCTGCCGCGGCCAGCCAGTCCCGCCGTCGGCAGGGCGCGAGTGTGACACTCACGGTTGCCCCTTGTCGCCGGGTGCCGGAGGCCGTCGCCGCTCCGCGAGGATTCTTCGCGCGATCAGTTCGGCGAGCAACTTCCGGAATCGCTCGACGTCGTCCGCAGAGGCGGGGCCGTAAGGTGGGTCGGCGTCGATACGCTCCACGCGGTCTTGGTCATCATTTCGACGCGAGTCGCCGTCATTCGAATGGTTCGTCTGGTTCATGGACGGAAATCTCTGGATGTAAAACACCGGTGGCGTGCCCGGGAGCCCCATCGGCCCCAGTCGGCACGCCACCGGTTGCATCAGCCCGAATCAAGCGGCCCGCGGGCGGCCATGCCCGTCGCAGGGCACGTAGCACCGCGGATCAACATCGCCGTCCCAGTCGAGCCCGCCGGTCAATGCGGCGAGATCGACGACGTCGGGCTCATCGTCGTCGCGCTCGATCTCGAGGACGTGGAAGCCCCGCTGCCGGATGTACTCCACGTCCTCGCCCAATAGCCGCGCCACCGACACGATCAGATCACGGTCATCGTCATGCTTTTGAAACATCATCTGCGCACTCTCCACCGGGTAAGCCGGGAACAAGGGGAACCACCTCTGGCGAGCATCGCCGGAGGCACGAGAACTTGTGAGCACGGCGGACACGCGCCCCCGTGCTCGAGCATGCATGGTCAACGCGATCCACGCAGCCGCAATCCCATCACGCCACCGGGTTGGTAGCGATCGTCAGTCAGTCATTGAGGATCCGCACGTCGCGAAGCAGGTTGCCGACCAGCTGGCTAGCGTGATTCACGAGCGTCGCCCGCACGATCGGCGGTAACTTCGCATACGGTATGAACCTGCCGCGGAGATCAGCCTGCTCGCCGCGCGAGCAGTGCTGATACTCGTTGAAATCGTCGCCGCTCCACGCCGCCGCACCGATACCACCGGGCATCAGCAAGACGGCCTGGAAGACGACGATCGCGTCGTCGGTGTCATTGGACAAGCCGGCGGGACGAGCGTAGATGCTCGGCCCCTCGACCTGGTGATGAGCGATCCCCAGCATGGCCAACGCGCTGAGTTGGTCGTTGAGGGGAGGAATCATGGCCGCGGCCTGTTCAAGGCCGGACCGAATCGTCAGTGTGAGCCGCGCCAATTCGGCGGCCCGCTCGGAAAGAAACTCGTGCATGGCACATTCCTCGGTGGGAACGACGGCCAATACCAGTGGCCGTCCAAGGAATATGCCTCGTTTTCGTCGAGTATTTAGCGACGGCGGTCGTGCATGAATGGACTATCTCATCCATTGTCGCGTTTGCTTCCGCGTGCGGGTTAGTCGATCGCGACCGCACTCTCAGTCATCGTGGTAGGCCAGACTCAACCTCACACCGACTCGTCCATGGCAGCGATCGGCTTATTTGGCCACGCAGTCTTCGCAATGCCGAACGGCAGCGATGCGAATTGGGGACGGCGGCAGTCGGTCAACTTTCAAGGTATGACTGAGGCCAGCTTACGGCTCTGTGTGGTCAGCACTCTGGATGGATCAGGGATGGGGCAGGCTCACCTCTCAAGAGCGACTCCTCATCCTTGGCCTTGAGTCATGGGTTGGAGACTTGAAGACGCTGCGGACAAACGAGTCAAGGTTCTTGACGAGACGGTCCCGCGTCTCACAGACGTTCAAGTTCGTGATTGCAGCACGGTACAACCAAGCCGCTGCCGCGACATGCAAAGCCCGTCTGCGCCACGGGCACTCCGTCGATGGCATGGCGACAGCGACGGGCTTCACGGTGGGCTCCGTTGCCGCCTCTGCGGGCGCCTCGGCCGGGCGGATTTGTTTTTGATTCCGGCCAAAACGCCGGAAGGTAAACCTTGCGGCGTAGTGAAGGCCGGAAGGCTCCCGGTTGCCCAAGACGGGAACACTGTGCCGTCCTGCTTCAACGGATGTCATCCTAGGTATGCGGGGAGGCCGAAACCCCACTCCGGGGGCTTTGCGTTGCCGGGGCAAGTTGCGATGTACCGCGAGATTTGTGTTGGAGTCGTCGTGCTTGCGACCTGCCTGCGGGCCGCGGCCGCGGAGCCGGCCACATCGCTCGCCGCTGATTTTTCCGACCGGATCGCCAGGTTGGAGGCGGAGGTTGCCGAGCTCCAGTCGTCGGTCCCGCCCACCCCACGCTCCGTGGACTTTTCACCGCGGCTCTGGGCGCTCTACAGCACCGGCTGGTACGGCGGCGCCGAGGTGACGATCCTCGAGCCGTTCATGAGCGGCTCGCCGGCGGTGTTTCCGCTGGATCCGTCCGCCGGATCACTCATCGACCAGCGGTTCCTTGCGGGCGTCCGCTACCAGGTCGGCTGGGCGAACGAGGATGGCCTCGGGGTCCGCGGCCGCTATTGGTCCTACTTCCAGTATTTCACCTACGCCGCCCCGAACGCCCCCAATCAGCTCGGCATCGACCTCCAGGCGGCCGACCTGGAGGCGACCATCGCGCACCGGCTGGGACGATGGGATGCCCTGCTGGCCGCGGGAGCCCGCTACGGCAAACTCGGCTACGTCAACAACGCGGCGAGCATCTTCGGCGTCGGCACGGCCACGTTCGAGGGCGTGGGGCCGACGGTCGCCGTCGAGGGACGCCGACGGCTCGGTGGATCGGCCTTCTCGTTCTACGGCAACGTTCGCGGCTCCGCCCTCTTCGGCACGATCGCCAACAAGTCACTGTTCACGTCCATGCCCGCGTCGAACATCGGAGGCGAGGTGATGGGCGTGGCGGAGAACCAGCTCGGCATCGCCTGGGACCGGGTCACCGAGGGCGGCCTCGTCATCGAGGCGCGGGCCTGCTGGGAAACGCAGTACTGGATGAACTCCACGCTCTCCGACGACGTGTACGGC
>JBJTOU010000159.1:0-11762 GCA_046074725.1 Planctomycetia bacterium | reverse complement strand
CCCTCGGCCCGCAGCCGCCGGGCCTCCGCGAGGATCGTCGGCAGCGTCATCTGCGGGGCGTGGTTGATTTCGGCGATGATCTCGATGTCGTATCGGCCATAGGTGGCGAGGTCGCGGGAGTGCTGGCCGAAGTGCTCGTCGAGGCAGCGGAGATCCTCGGGGCCCCGCTCCACGGGCACGCTCGTGGCTTCGGCGAAGGCGTCGAGCGGCCCACGGCATCCACCGGGGATGATCACACGCGTCGTGCCCTCGGGCACCTGGAGTCGCCGCGCGGTCCAGGGTGTCGTCATGAGGGCGGCCACGGTGATGTTCATCACCTGGATCGTCCATTCGAAGCCGACTCGCGGGGCGAGCCGCTCGAGCACCTGACGAAGGGAATGCTCGGCGAGTTTCCCCGTCACGAAATGGATGTGGTCGGGCGTGTGCGTCACGGAGAATCCGTTCGTGGAGGAGACCGGTAGAGTATCCTAGGGACCCATGATTCTCGAAGGAATAGTCGCGACGAGCGATGCGGCGGGCAGGGTGCATCTGGCCGCCATGGGACCGCACGTCGATGAGGCGGCCTGCCGCGGTGGCCGGATCGAGCGGTTGTCGCTTCGGCCATTCACGACGAGCCAGACGGCGTCGAATCTCGAGGCGATCCCGGAGGGGGTGTTTCACCTCACGGACGACGTCCTGCTGCTGACCCGCATCGTGACGAAGGGATCGGACGGGCCGTCCTGTCGTCCGGCGACACAGGTCCGTGGCTGGATCCTCGACGATGCCTGCCGCGCCTATGAATTTCGGATCACCGAGAGCGATCGGTCGCAGGAGCGGATTCGGCACGAGGCCCGCGTGGAGGCGGTGCACGAGATGCGGCCGTTCATCGGGTTCAATCGGGCGAGGCACGCGGTGGTGGAGGCCGCGATCCTGATCACCAGGCTGCACCTGCTCGGGATCGATGAGATCCTCGCACAGATGGCCAGGCTCGCGCCTCTTGTGGAGAAGACGGGTGGCGGCCGCGAGCGGGAGGCGTGGTCGTTGATCGAGGCGCACCTCCGCGACGCCTTGTAGGCCGTCGCGGCGCCCGTTCTACTCGCGGTATGCCGCACGACACAGGAGCTTCGCCCAGGTCGATCGCCGTCCGCACGCCCGGGCGGCTGCATCTGGGCATGATCTCGTTCGGCAACCCGGCCGTTCCATCCTTCGGCGGCGTTGGTGTGATGGTGGAGGGGCTCGGCGTCGAGCTGCGGATAACGCGGGCCGGCGACCTCTCGGCGAGCGGTCCGTCGGCCAGCCGCGCCGAGCAGCATGCACGAGCCTGCATCGAGGCATGGTCGCTCGGAACGATCGGCTGCCGGATCGAGGTCGTCTCCACGCCGCGGGCCCATGTCGGGCTCGGGAGCGGCACGCAGCTGGCACTTGCTGTCGCCGCGGGCATGCGGCACCTCTTCGTGGATGGCTCGCCGGTGACCGCCGAGCGACGCTGGTCGGCCTCGGAAACGATCGATCTGGCTTCGGTCGTCGGCCGCGGCCGGCGGTCGTGCATCGGGATCTACGGTTTCGCCGGAGGCGGGCTTGTGTCGGAGGCTGGGCGTCTGGAGTCCGAGGCCGGCCGGCGGTTTTCGCCGCTCGTCGCCCGCGTCGCGCTCCCGGAAGCGTGGCGGTGCGTCGTCTTCATCCAGCGGGATGCCGAGGGACTGCATGGCGACGCCGAGAAGGAGGCGTTCGCGCGATTGCCGCCGGTGCCGCGGGACGTGTCGGCGGAACTTTCCAGGATCGCCTCCGAGGAACTCGTGCCGGCTGCGGCGCAGGGGCGGTTCGTCCCCTTTTGTGATGCCGTCCACCGATATGGGCGGCTCGCGGGTCGCCCCTTCGAGCCAGAGTCGTCGCGACTTCCCTACCATGCCGCGATCGGCCGGCTCATCGATCTGCTCGATGCCCTCGGATGTCGTGGTGCAGCCCAGAGCAGCTGGGGGCCCGCCATCATGGCCTGCTGCGAGTCGGCCGGCTCGGCCGTACAGCTCGTCGCCGAATGCACCCGCCGCGGGCTCGATGCCGCGCACGACATCACCATCGCGCGGTTCGATTCGCAGGGCGCGGTGCTGCGGGGAAATCAGGCCGACGCGGCCTGAGGCCGCAGCCCGTAGGCCACGAGCACCTGCCGCAGTTTCGCGGCGAGCGGCTGTTCGAGTGGCACCAGCGGGAGCCGCACGTCGCCGGTATCGCGACCGAGCATCGCCATCGCCGCCTTGATCGGGATCGGGTTGCTCGCGAGCCCGAGAAGGTCGCGGCAGAGCGCAAAGAGCTTGTGGTGCAGCGACCGGGCCCCGGCCAGATCGCCGGCCGCGAAGGCATCGATGAGGGCCTTCATGTCGCCCGGCACGATGTTGCCCACGACGGAGATCACGCCGCGGCCTCCGATCGAAAGGAGCGGGAGCGTGATGCTGTCGTCTCCCGAGAGCACCGTCAGATCGGTCGCATTGATGATCTGCGAGGCCTGATCCATCGACCCCGTGGCCTCCTTCACCATCGCGATGCCGGGAATCTCGGCGAGCCGCAGGATCGTCTCGGGCTCGATGTTGCGGCCGGTCCGCGTCGGAATGTTGTAGACACAGATCGGGATATCGACGGCCTCGGCGATCGCCTTGAAGTGCTCGTAGATGCCCTGTTGCGTCGGGCGGTTGTAGTAGGGGCCGACGATCAGTGCCGCATCGGCGCCCTTGCCGGCCGCGTACTTCGTGAGCCTGAGCGCCTCGGCGGTGGAGTTGCTGCCGGTGCCAGGCATCACGAGCAGCCTTCCGGCCGCGACCTCGATGCTCTCGGCAATCACCCGCTCGTGTTCGTCGTGCGAGAGCGTGGGCGATTCGCCCGTCGTGCCGACCGGGCAGATTCCCGTCACGCCGGCGTTGGCTTGGAAGTCGATTTGCTCGCGGAGGGCCCGGCTATCGACGGTGCCGTCGCGAAAGGGCGTGACGATGGCCACGGAAAGTCCGGCGAAGCGTTCGGCGCGTGTCTTCATGACGCGTGAGAATAGGGTGTCGGCCGGACTGCAGCCAAGGGGGGCACCGTTCATCCCGTTTTCCGCCGTGGTCAGGTCACGTCGGCGTCGAAGACGCGGACCTTTGCCCAGGTGGCCGCGTTCTCGGCGATGAACTGCTCGTGACGGTCGGCCACCTGGTAGGTGTCGTGGGCGGCGTGCGATTCGAAGACGATCAGGAGCGCCACGTCGAAGTCGCGGTCGTTCACCTGCCGGTCGTACCGGGCGCAGGTGCCGGCCGAGAAGAAGGTCACGCCCGGATGGCCGGTCAGGTGCTTGTGGCAGCTTTCGACGAGGGCTGCGGCCGCGGCGTAGGTGCGGTCCTTGAGCGTGAAGTAGACGGCGTGGGCGAGCATGGGATCCTCCACATCGGGGCGGCGGCGGGCGTCAGGGAGAATCGGGGCGGGCCTCGCGGGCGGCCTGCGATGGCGAGCCTGCCGCGTCGCCGGCCCGACGCGGCACCGACGGACCGATGATCGATACCACCTCGGTGTCGTCGAGCATCTCCTGCTTTTCGAGTTCATCGGCGAGTCGGTCGAGCTTGTCGCGGTTGTCGGTCAGAAGCGTCGTGGCCCGGTCGGCCGCCTCGTTCAAGAGGCGAAAGATCTCCTCGTCGATGATCTGCGCGGTGCGCTCGCTGAACTCCCGCTGCTCGTAGACGTCGCGACCGAGGAAAGGATGCTCGTTGGAGGTGGCGCAGGCGACCGGACCGAGCCGCTCGCTCATGCCCCAGTGCGCCACCATCTTCCGGGCGATCCTTGTCGCCTGCTGCAGATCGTTTTCCGCGCCGGCCGAGTATTCGCCGAAGACGAGCTTTTCGGCGGCCCGACCGGCCAGGATGAAGACGAGGCGGTTGAGCAGATCCGACTCGCCGATGTTCATCCGGTCCTCCTCGGGCACCAGCTGCGTCACTCCGAGCGCGCGGCCCCGCGGGATGATCGTCACCTTGTGCAGCTTGTCGACACCGGGCAGGAGCCACGCCCCGAGCGCGTGGCCCGCCTCGTGGTAGGCGGTCATCTTCTTTTCGCGGCCGGTCAGCACCTCCTCGCGCTTCGGGCCCATCAGCACCTTGTCGCGGGCGTAGTCGAAGTCGGAAGAGTCGACCGCGGTCTTGTCGTGGCGGGTCGCCCAGAGGGCCGCCTCGTTGACGAGGTTGCGAATGTCGGCGCCGGTGAGGCCGACGGTCGCTCCGGCGAGCCGTTCGAGATCGACGTCGGCGGCCAGCGGCACGTTCTTCGTGTGAACCTGGAAGAGGGCGAGTCGGGCCTTTTGATTCGGGCGATCGACCGTCACATGGCGGTCGAAGCGGCCCGGGCGGAGGAGCGCGGGGTCGAGCACGTCGGGGCGGTTGGTGGCCGCGAGCACGATCACCGACTCCGACGGGCTGAAGCCGTCCATTTCGGAGAGGATCTGGTTGAGCGTCTGCTCGCGTTCATCGTGGCCGCCGCCGAGGCCCGCTCCGCGCACCCGCCCCACGGCATCGATCTCGTCGATGAAGAGGATCGCGGGGGATGCATCCTTGGCCGTCTTGAAGAGGTCGCGCACCCGCGAGGCACCGACGCCGACGAACATCTGGATGAACTCGCTGCCGGAGATCGAGAAGAAGGGCACGCCCGCCTCGCCTGCCACCGCCCGGGCCAGGAGCGTTTTGCCGGTGCCCGGGGGCCCCATCAGAAGCACGCCCTTGGGCACACGGCCCCCGAGACGCTCGAACTTCTTCGGATCCTTGAGAAACTCCACGATCTCCTGCAGATCCTGCTTCACCTGCTCGAGCCCGGCCACGTCGGCGAAGGTGACCTGCTTGTCGGAGGCGGAGTATCGCTTGGCGGGCGACTTGCTGAAGCCGCCGAGGAAGCCGCCACCGAGCGGATCGCGGGCGCGGCGGAGCGTCAGCCAGAAGCCGGCCATGAGCAGCAGCGGCACGAGCAGATAGAGACCAAGCAGAAAGCCGGTGCCGTCGGTCGGCTGGCGGGCGACCGTCTTCACGCCATGCTCCAGCAGCAGTGCATCGAGCTCCTTGGCAAGGTAGCTGGAAAGCTCGAGCGAAAATGTCTTCGGAGCCGTCCCGCCGTCGGTGGCCGGGGGCTGCTTGAACTCCCCGCGAAGCGTGTTGCCGGAGATGACCACGCTGGAGACATTGTCGGCCTTCACCTCGCGGACGAACTGGTCGTAACTGAGCGCGGCGGACCCGGTCGTCTGTTCACGGGCGAGCATCGTGACGATCGCCAGACCGGCCAGGATCAGCATGATCACCACCGGCATGCTGAGGGGCCGGCCCGGGCCGGCCGGCGGCTGCGGGCGTTTGGGGGTCGGCGCGGTATCCATCGGATGGCTTTCGGGGGCGGGCGCGGCGGGTGGACAGGCAGATCGGAGACGCAACAGTGTAGTGTATGGAGGCGAGTCGAAAACGTCCGTACGGGGATGACACGTGAGCGACAACGGCATGCGGAAGCAGGGTGTGGTGGCGGTGGCCCGGCGCAATGGACTTTTTTTGGCGATCCGCCGTGGGAAGACGGTGCGTGCCGGCGGCCGCGTCTGTTTCCCGGGCGGCCATGTCGAGGAAGGAGAGGCCGAGCATCAGGCGGTGGTTCGCGAGTGCCACGAGGAGTTGGCGGCTCGGGTGGAAGCTCGCGCATGTGTCTGGCGCAGCGTGACGGCCTGGGGCACCCCGCTTGCCTGGTGGACGGTGGCATTCACCGACGACGCGGAACTCGTGCCCCATCCGATCGAGGTCGATGAGATCCTCTGGCGATCGGCAGAAGATCTTCTCGCCGAGGCCGACCTCCTCGAAGGCAACCGTGAGTTCCTCGAGGCGGTGATCCGCGGAGAGCTGCCGCTGGCGTAGGGTCGCACTCGGTGTCCATGACTTCGCCGACTGAGCGGGTCGGGCTCGGGGTTGCCCGTGCCATTCGCCGGACGTTCGCTCCGCCCATCCTGGGCTTCGCTCTCTCCGTGCTGGCTGCGCTTCGCCATCCATGGCTGCGCTTGCCAGCAAGGCCGGCTCCATGGCACGGGCAACCCCTCGCGGAGATTGTATTGGCTCTTCGGAGGCTCACTGCTTGAGCAGGATCCCCTTGGGCTCTTGAGGGGGAGGCAGGGGGGGCGGATTGGCGGCGTCGTCGAGCATTTTTTGAAAGCGGCTCGGTGGTCGCTGCGACGCCGCATGGGACGTGCCGAATGTCGCCGATGCGAGCGATGCGTCGAGCCACCGTTCGAGCATGGCCCGCTCGGAGGGTGTCAGCGGCTGGGCCAGATGGCGCGGGGTCGTTGCCGATCGCGGGTGGCGGCGGCTGATCGTCGCGATGAGCGAAGAAGAGGATCGATCCGGGCCGCAGGCTTCGAGGATCGCCTCGATGTTGGCAAGCGTGATCTCGCGGGTGATCCTGCCGGTGAAGTCGTGATGGACGAGCTTGAAGCCGCCGGAGCTTTCGCCGCCGTGGCAGGTGCCCGCGCCGCATCGGTTGAGCACGAGCGGCTGTACCTGCCGCGTGAATTCGGCCACGGCAGTCGGAGAGAGCTCACCCGCGATGGCCCAGCGCGGGGCGAGCGGGAGCATGGCGCAGGCGGCGATCAGGAGTCCGCGCATCGGATGCCTCGTGGCGGGAGGATAGGCCGGTCGCGAGGCCGCATCAAGGCGGGCTGGTTGTGGTCTCCCACGGCCGCTACATAGACTCCGGGTCCAACCAGCAGGAGTTTTTCATGGAACGCACGTTCGTCATGTTCAAGCCCGATTGCATCGAGCGGGGGCTGCTCGGCACGATTCTCACCCGCTTCGAACAAAAAGGGCTGCGGCTCCTGGCGATGAAGATGCTGCGGATCACGCCCGACATGGCCAAGCAGCACTACGCCGAGCACGTGAGCAAGCCGTTCTACCCCGGCCTTGAAGAGTTCATCACGGCATCGCCGGTGGTGGCCACGGTCTTCGCCGGTCCGGACGTGATCCGCGTCGTCCGCGAGATGCTCGGAGCCACCAGCGGCCTCAAGGCGGCGGCAGGAACGATCCGCGGCGACTACAGCGCCAGCCGTCAGATGAACCTCGTTCATGCCTCCGACTCGCCCGAGTCGGCCGCCCGTGAGATCGGAATCTATTTCAAGGCCGGCGAGATTCTCGAGTGGGATCCCTCGCTCGCCTGCTGGCTGCAGGCCCCCGGGGAAGCGTAATCAATCGATGAGCACGCTCGTCTTCGGGCACCGCAATCCCGACACCGATGCCATCTGCTCGGCGATCGCCTACGCCGACCTGCTCCGCCGGACGACTCGCCCCGACGCCGTTGCGGCCTGCTGCGGCCCGCCGAACCAGCGCACGGAATTCGTGCTGCAGCGTGCCGGCATCGCAGTGCCACGGCTCGTGATGGATGTGCGACCACAGGTGGAGGATGTCTGCCGGCGCGAGATCGTGACGGCGTCGTTCGGCGACGCCTTCCACGAGGCCTACGAGCGGATGAGGAGAAACGACCTCCGGGCGATTCCGGTGATCGACGCCGACCGCCGGGTCGTGGGCGTGCTCTCCATTCTCACGATGATGGAGCTTTTCTTCACCGACGCCGCCGACACGACCAAGGCCCGTGCCGTCACCACGAGCCTGCAGAAGATCTGTGACGTGCTCGGCGGCACCTTTCGCAACGCGATCGATCCCGCCCGTGCGGACGAGCTTTTGGTGATGGTGGGGGCGATGAGCGCCGAGGGGTTCATGGAGCGGATGCGGCGCTACCCGTGCGAGCGGCTCGTGGTGGTCTGTGGCGACCGGCCGTCGATCCAACTGCCGGCGATCGACGCGGGCGTGCGGGCGGTCGTGATCACGGGGGGATTTCCATTGGCCTCGGAGGTGGTGGAGATCGCGAAGTCGAAGGGAGTGTCGGTGATTTCGAGCCCCTTCGACACGGTCAACACGACGCTCCGGATCAAGTCGGCGCAGTTCGTCGATCCGGTCGTGGATCGCGGCGTGATCACGGTGCCGGGCAAGCTGTCGGTGACGGAGGCCCGCGACCTCGTGGAGCGGTCGCCTCAGCCGGTCTTTCCGGTGGTCGGTGACGATGGCCGGCTCGTCGGCATGGCGTTCAAGACGGACCTCATCAGCCCGCCGCGGCCGCATTTGGTGCTGGTCGATCACAATGAGTTGGCCCAGGCGGTCAACGGTGCGGACGAGGCCGAGATCGTCGAGGTGCTCGACCATCACCGGCTCGGTGGCGGTCTGAAATCGACGCAGCCGATCCGGTTCGTGAACGAGCCCGTCGGCTCCACGTGCACGCTCGTCGCCAGGCAGTTTCGGGCGGCGGGCATCACGCCCGAGCCCGCGATCGCCCTGTGCATGGCGTCGGGCATCATCGCCGACACGCTCCGGCTGCGGTCGCCCACGACGACCGACATCGACCGCGAGGCGCTTCGGTGGCTGGAGCCGCTCTGCGGCGAAAATCTCGAGGCGTATGCACGCGAGTTTTTCCAGACCGGCTCGGCGCTTCGGTCGCGAACGCCCGCCGAGGTCATCCGCGAAGACTGCAAGGAATTCACGGAACACGGCGTGCGATTCTCGATCTCGCAGATCGAGGAGACCGGGTTCGACCTGTTCTGGGAACGCAAGGATGAGCTGCGCGGAGCGATCGAGGCGTTTGCCGATTCACAGCGGCTCGAGTTTTCGGCCCTGCTCGTGACCGACGTGGTGAGCAACGGTTCGCTCCTGTTGCTCTCGAAGGAGTCGGAGGCCTTCGAAGACATCAATTACCCGCGGCTTGACCGGGCGCTCTACCAGTTGGCCGACGTGGTCAGCCGGAAGAAGCAGCTGCTGCCGTTGATCTCGCGGCTGCTGGCGTCACGCGAAGCCTGAGCCCCCGGCTCATGTTCGCGTGGTGGATCTGCGTGCCCCGGTGCTCCCCCGGTCAGCCAGGCCTGGCGTCGGGTGATGAGGGTGAGAGGAGCCGACCGGCCGGCGTATCGGCGGCGAGCCGATCGATCATGTCGCGACAGGCCCGTTCGACGGCTCTCTGCCACTGGGCGTCTGTGAGCCCGGCGTTCATCTCGGGGCGGGTGTGGGCGAAGATCACGTCGCGGGCGCTGACGACCAGCGCCCCGAGTCCGTCGGGGTGAAACGCTCCGCGCACGTCCGATGCCCGGCCGCCTTGTTTTCCGAATCCCGGCACGAGAATCCAGGCGTGCGGCATCGCCTCGCGCATTGCGTCAAGCTGTCGCGGCCAGGTGGCGCCCACGACCGCGCCGACGGCGCCATATGTCGAGCCGCCGGATGTGCGGGCGGCGAGTTGCTCGACTCCCGCGGCCACATGTTCGTAGATCGTGCGGCCATCGGCGGTCAGATCCTGAAAGTCCTTGCTGCCGGGGTTCGAGGTCTTCACGAGGATGAAGATGCCGGCCTGTCGTGCCGCCGCCACGGTCACGAACGGCTCGACGGAGTCGAGGCCGAGGTAGGGATTCACGGTGAGCGCGTCGGCGGCCCATGGGCCCGAGAGCCAGCCATCGGCATAGGCCTCGGCCGTCGAGCCGATGTCACCGCGCTTGCCGTCGGCGAGGACGAGCACGTTCTTGGAGCGAGCGTAGGCGATCGTATCGGCGAGGGCCGTCATGCCGTGGGGGCCGAGGGCCTCGAAGCAGGCCAGTTGCGGTTTGACGATCGAGACGAGTGGCGCGACGACGTCGATCACGTCGCGGCAGAATCGTGTGAACAGCGTCGCAACGGCCTGCGGCGAGCCCCCGGAGGCGGGAGCCAGCGCCGGCGGCAGCGAGGCCAGCCGCGGGTCGAGGCCGATGCACGCGGGGGTTTTTCGGGACCTGATGGCGGCGGCAAGCCGTTCGGAAAAGGGCTGTGTCATGGCGATCCGGCATCCTTTCGGCCCCAAGTGTGTCCGGCCTGGCGATGCTTGGCGAGGGGGGCTGGGGATCGGCTGGCTTTTGGGGCGTGGGACGGCGTAGGGTTGGGGTGCCGCAGGGAATCGGGTGATGCGGCGTTGATCGTCGGCTGGGACGCCTTCACTTCGTCGGGATCGTACAACCCTGTGGAGGTGCATTGTGCAACGCGTCAATCCGAATCGACTGGGGATCGTGTTGGCGGTGATGATGGTGGCGTGGCATGGGCTGTGGGTGGTGCTCGTGGCGACGGGCGTTGGCCAGCAGGTCGCCGATTTCGTGCTGCGGATGCACTTCATGAAGCCTGACGTGGCGGTGGGGGCGTTCACCGCGGGCGGGGCGTTGGCGCTCTTGGCCGTGGCCGCGGCGGCTGGCTACGTGGCCGGAGTCGTCGGGGCGGTGCTGTGGAACTGCCTTTCCGCGTGGAGCGCGTGCCAGGCGGGTGGGGCGGCGACGATATCCCGTTCACCGGCCAACAAATAGCGTCTTGCCGGGTCGCCTCGAGTCTCGTGTTGAACAACGGCGGGCCTTCTGCGATAGTGACGTCGTCGGACGGTGGTGGTGCAGGACGCATCGCTGCCGAACGGCTGTTTCGGGGCGTGGCGCAGTCTGGCTAGCGCGCTTGACTGGGGGTCAAGAGGTCGCAGGTTCAAGTCCTGTCGCCCCGACTTGTTTGAAAGAGCCACGCTCCCGTGGCCAGTGGTCATGCCTGAGTTGTCACGGTTCTATGGCGTGAGGATCACGATGAATTTCGTGGATCATGCACCGCCCCATTTCCATGCGACCTACGGCGACGATGAAGCGCAAGTCGAAATTGCTTCAGGCGAAGTAATCGGTGGCAGTTTGCCCCGTCGCGCCGCCGCAATGGTGAAGGAGTGGGCCAATCTTCATCGAGCAGAACTCGAAGACAACTGGACGCGACGAGAAAAGGCGATGCCGCTGAGTAAAATCGCACCCCTCCCATGAAGCTCGCGATCGACAGTATTCGCTGCATCGGAAATCATCGCCTGGAAGTCGTCTATGCCGACGGGCTTGTCGCCGTTTTGGACTTTGGCGATTTTCTCGCCAAGCACGATGGGCCGATTCTCGCCCCCCTCCGCGATGATCAAGCGTTTTCCGCCGTCCGGCTTGAGCATGGCGTCGTTTCGTGGGAGAGCGGATTTGACATCTGCCCCGACGTACTGCGGTTTTGGTGCGAGCAGGGGCGTGTGTGTTCGGATCGGGAGACAGACACGCATTTCGCGGAGCGGCGTTCCCTTGCAGCGTCTTGATGCGGCAAGAGGTCGCAGGTTCAAGTCCTGTCGCCCCGGCATTGTGTGGTTTGGTTGAGGAGGCTTCCGGAGCCGTGGTCGAAAGCGTCCTCAACCAGCGAGCTTTCGGCCGATGAAACCGTCAGACGCCTGTTGGCGGTCGTCAACAAACCAGGGCGGTTCGTCAGGCTGTGCCGTGTGGCGGCGTCCGAGCCGCTGAGGGTGCGCGCCATGCTGGGTGCGATAGGGCAACAGTTGAGGCGGTCGCCCCGGGAGTTCACGCGGCTGCGGAGTACCCTGAACCCGTTGTCGAAATTTGATTTCGGAAAGCTGGCCGCCCTGAAGCATGCAGCTGAATGGCAGGCTCGACTGGAGCGGTCGCGAAAGACTGTTTCAGCACGCTGATTCTGGCCCCGCGGTCCCGGCCGCGGCTGTCCATACTCGGGGCCACATCACAAGTGGGGCCGTAGCGTCTCTCGACTGTTTTAATCACAACTCGTTGTGACCCCCTCCCCAAATCTTGAGCCAGGTCTTGTGAGAGAATCCTCGTGCCCCAAGAGGGGTTGGAAAGGGTTCTCAGATGAAGAAGCGACGCAGTACAGAGCAGATCGTGGGCTTGCTCCGGCAGGCTGACGTGGACC
>JBJTOU010000158.1:0-27519 GCA_046074725.1 Planctomycetia bacterium | reverse complement strand
ATGGCTTTTTCAGCAAAAATCGTTGGTGACGAATTGGTGCTTCGAATTCCAATGAATGCCAAGCCGGAGAAATCCACCAGCGGCAAAACGCTCGTGGTCGCTTCCACCTACGGCAACAAGGAAACTGACTGCGTGGTGGATGGGAAGAAGGTGATCGTCGGGGTCAACGCCTACATTCCCAAGAAGTAGGGGGCGGCGGTCAGTGAAGGCCGGATTCGGAGTTATGGGTTCAAACCCATAACCCCCAAAACAGGACAATTCTGAAAGAATTCAGCGACATATTTGGCTTTGTCCGGCTTTGCTCGAAACACTTGTCTCACACGGGCAAAACGCACAATCTCTCGGTTTTCCCGAAGACTTGGCCCAATTGGACTCTCGTCCTCATAATCCCTTGGTCGTGTGTTCGAATCACACCGGGCCTAGTTTGATTTGGTTCCGTGATTTCCAGTGCGGATCGCGCTTCCGGGGATGCGGCGTCGCCCCCCGGAAGTGGCTCTGTTAGCAAAACTGTTGGCAAACGGGCCTGAGATCAAGTCGTGATGCAGGCTGGCGTCACTCTTGGGCGTGCCGCTCGTTCAGGCCGTGCAAAACGTCGTGTCTGTGGCTGTGACCGCGGGCGACAAAATTGAGCAACTCAGGCAGTGTGCCTCGGGACCATGCCTGTCGGCGGATCGGGCGGTGGTGTACTCGCGGTTGGAAGAGCAAACTGCTGTTCGGGCGCGGAGAGTTGTGCGGGAGCCGGGGTTGAATTGATTCCGGCTGAGTGTTGTAGGCTCTGATGACCCCTGCATACCGTGGCGCCCCTATGCCAAACACCGCTCTGGTCATCATCGACGTCCAGAACGACTTCTGCTCGGGAGGAGCCCTTGCGGTGCCACATGCTGAAGCGATTCTGCCGGTCGTCAACAGTCTGATCCGGGATTGTCGTAGGGTGTTTTTCACGCAGGACTGGCATCCGCGAGGGCATGTGTCCTTCGCGTCCAGTCACCCTGGCCAGCATCCATTCAGCCGCATCACTGTGCCCTACGGCGAGCAGGTGCTCTGGCCCGATCACTGCGTCGAAAACACCGCAGGAGCCGCCTTTCATCCCGCACTGGAACTCCCACCGGACGCCACGGTGATTCGCAAGGGCACGCAAAGGGACATCGACAGCTACTCGGCGTTCCTCGAAAACGACCGGAAGACAGCCCTCGGCTTGGATACCCTCCTTCGGCAGGCCGACGTCGGGGAACTCATGCTGGCTGGCCTCGCGACGGATTTCTGCGTCCTGCACACGGCCCTCGACGCCCGCACTCTGGGATATGAGGTGACCGTGGTCGAGTCAGGCTGTCGGGGCATCGACGCCGAAGGCTCTCTTGCTGCAGCTTGGACACAGATGGCAGAGGCCGGTGTGCGACGAGCGTGACGTCAGCGGGTGGCACAATTCACTCGTTTTCAATCAGTTTGTCTTCAGCGGCTGTTCAAGAGCGTCGAAAACCACGTCGAACCGACGTGTGATGACGTTTTCTTCGCCCGTGGAGTGGTCCCACGGTCTACGTCAGCTCCGGCAAGCCTGACGTTGCACGGTGTGCATTCAAGGCCTCCCATGCAGCGGGGCACTTCTTGAAGAGCCTGACGAGTTGGGTTTTGGTGACACCGCTGAAATGACCAATTGCAGGCCTGGAACTCGCCTCTGCCAGGATTCCGATAGGCGATCGTTCGCAGGCTCGCGGTGCTCAATGGCGAGTTTGAGCCGGAGTCTCTTGATGGCCACGCTCCGATTTTCAGCCTGGCTCCGGCGCTCGGAGGACTCGGCCGAGATTCCCGTCGGCCTGTGAACGAGCACGACCGCGGTCTCGGTCTTGTTTCTGTGCTGGCCTCCGGGGCGAGACCGTTTGGTTCGGGTCTCGCTACAGGCTTTCAACAGGTCAGCCGGCGAGAGTCCTGCGGGATGGGTGGACACGAACGAGCCTGCCAACCATCGCTTCGCGTGCAGCCCGACCCTCGATTTATTTTCCGGCCATCGTTGCCTGGAACGCAACGGCCTTCCAACGGCCATCCTGCCGCACGAATACCCGAGTCCAGCACGTCTCGCCCGTGAGCGTGCCCTGTGAGCCATCCGACTTGAGGCCGCTTCGCCCAGTGAGCACCGCGGCGTCGCCATAGAGATGAACCCTGATGTCGGTCGTGGTCAGCTTGTCGTAGTTGACGTTCGGCAACGCGTGATCCTGGTTGACGCTCGCCAGGAACCCAGCCCGGTCCCAGATGACGCCGTTCGGCCGCGTATGCACGTAGTCTTGGTGAAGTACGCCCTCGAGGAACGACAGATTTTCAGCCACGACGGCCGCCTGGATGTCAGCATTGAGTTGCTTCAACGTCTGCTCATCACCAGCCACGTCGGCTCGCGCTGCAACAGTCAGGGTCAGGAAGGCAAAAACCGAAAGAATACGATTCATGGCAACTGTGCTCTCGATGAGGTGAGACTCAGAAAACGATTTTCCAAAGATAGGACGGTCAACGGCACTTCCGCAAGCGTTTGACCTGCCCATGACGCTCTCCCCGGTTCGTGCAACATTCCTCCTGTACATCGCCTCATGTAAATCGCTGGTGGGTGCCCGCCGGTATCACTGCCCCATGATCGCGACCGCCCACTCGAGTGCCCGGGTCGAAACCCGCATCGGTCCGGTCATCGGGCCCTCAAGGTCGAGCACCACGAACATCCCGCTGGCGACCGTCAGGGAGGCCAAGACCGTCGCCAACACGACGAACACATTGCGGGAGGCGAAGAGGCCGAAGGCCAGAAACTGGAGTGCCAGCCACGCGAGCACGATCAGTAGGAACACCGTGGGCGATGATGCCGCCCTCTCGGTTGCAAGCACCCAGCGGTCGTGGAGGATTCCGGCCGCGAGTTCCATCGCGCGCGCCTGCTCCTTCGCCTGCATCTCGGACTGCGGCGTTAGCCGTGCAATCTTGCCGACGAGGTCCTCGAGTTCCTCTCCTCGCTCCACCATGCGGCGTGCGGACGGCACGTAACCTTCCGGTGAATTGACCCGGGTGATCAAACCCTCCGCCACCTGCTTGATCTCGCCCCGGATCTGGACGGCGTCCGCGCCGAAATCGGCGAGAGCCCGGTCGATCGATACGAGGCGAACGGCGGTGTCCGTGATGATCTTCGCCGCGTTGTCAAACGATTTCTTCGCGTCCGCCGTGATGAACCCGAACACGACCGTCGTCAGTACCGAGATCATGCCGAGCACCACCTTGACGCTCCCCGCAGTGGATTCGTCGGCGTAGGTGCGGGGCAGGAACCGCTGGGCCGCGAAGCCGAGCATGGCAGCCCCGAACGTCGCTATGAACACGAAGGTCGTAAAAGGAACCGCGGTCATGCCGCTCCTCCTCGCACGTCGTCAGCCGTCACGCCTGGGCTCCGTGCCCATGGCCTCGGACGTCGTATCGACAAATCGACGCACGAACCTATCGAATCGCCAGGCGTCGGAAAAGTCCGACACAATGCCGAATGAGGACCTGAGGGCACCGACGTCGGCGCCCGTCTCCCGCCGCACATCCGCCCGCAGCTCGTCGAACGTGAAGTCGCGGCGTCGCTCGAAGATCGGCTTGAGTACGGCCCCCGTAAGGCCGAACGCGGTCTCGCCTGCGCCGGGATTGCAGAAGAAGCCGGATCGGAGCCCGATCCCGTCGCTCGCCGCGAGGCGGCATACCTGGCGGATGTCGTGCGACCGGCCCCGCTCGTCATTGAGCGTGAAGGCGATCGTGCCGCCGCGATCGGTGCAATCTTCAGGCCCCAGAATTCTGACGAGCGGTAGGCCTGATCGGTGCCGCAGGGAGCGCAGTCGTTCGAGCGTCCACGACGCCAGGCAGCTGACGCGTTCGTGGACGGTGTTGACGCCGATCGTGGAGAGGTGCTCGAGGCCGATCTCCACCGCGGGGAGCGAGAGGAAGTCGATCGTGCCGTCCTCGAAGGCGGCCGCATCCGTCGCGGGCACGAACGCATCAGCTGCAACCGACGCGAGCTTTACGTTGCCGCCCGAAAACCACTGCCTCCTCCAGCCCGCCATGGCGGCCCGCCTAGCGATCAGGCAGCCGACGCCGGTCGGATAGCCGAACATCTTGTAGAAGGACACGCAGACGAAGTCGGGGCGCACCGCCGCAATGTCGAGTGGATTGGTGGGCGCGAAGGCGGCGGCATCGAGCAGCACGTCCCAGCCGGCGGCCCGCGCCTGCGACACGAGTTCGAGCGGATGTCGCACGCCGGAGAAATTGGATTGGGCCGGAAACGCGAAGAGCCCGGGTGACGCCGAGCCGGTCCCGGCGAGGCTTTGGGCGGCGGCGGCGCGGTCGACCCGGAGGTCCGGAGCGACCACCGGCAGCCGGGTCACGGTCGCCCCCGCCCGCTTGGCGAATTCGCCGATGCCGTTGACCGAGTTGTGGTTGTCCTGCGTGAGCAGGAACCGGCGTTCCGGCCCGAATGGATAACACTCGCCGACGAGGCGGAGCGCGCCGGTGGCATTCGGCGTAAATATCACGTCGTACTCCCCTGGCGGAGCCCGAAAGTACTCCAGCACCGCGGTTCGGGCCGAGTCAACGAACCGCGTGGCGTTGCGCGACGAACGATTCACCGAGTGCGGGTTGCCCAGGAGATTCGACCGCAACAGTTCCGCGTGGCGGGCCACCTGGCTGTCGGCGTGGAGCGAGGCGCCGGTGTAGTCGAGATAGGCCTCTCCGGAGGCCGCGAGCCGCGGATACTCGGTGCGTCGCAGGGCGTCGATGGACGCCGTGCGTTCCCACGTCGGATGGCGACGAACGAACTCCCTGTAGTCGTCCGCCATTGTTTCCGGCGATGCGGACGCATCGTCGCTCCGCCCGGAGTGCATGCCGGCCAGGAAGAATGCAGTCGAACCGAGCATCGTCCGGCGGGTGATGGTCATGGGACGGCCTCGAATCATCGGTTGGGGGGCGTGCCGCACGCGCGGGGCACGTTCGCGTTCGGGATTGTAGCGGCCGCAGTTTTTTGCCTGCGTCGCCTCGGCATCCGGCAGGCAGTTCCCCTGTCTTGCGTAGTTTGACAGTGCCGAGTCGGCCGCGGTTGACGCAACTGCCTCAACGCAGGTAGTTCCCCGATCGTCCTCCTCCGGGATCGAAGCCGTGCATTCCCCGCCGAGCCAAAAAAAGCGACTCGTCTGGCTCAGCGCCGTCCTCGTGGCGATCGTGGGCGGCCCCGCGACCGGCTGCATGGGGTCGCTCGCGGTCAGGTCCACGAGGCTCGCCTACAACCAGTCCTACAGCCTGACCGCCGATCAGGAGATCCTCCTCAATATCGTGCGGCTGCGATACGCCGAGTCTCCGAACTTCATGGATCTGCCGGCCATCACCTCGCAGATCGAGGCGGCATCGAACGGCAACGGCGAATCCACGACCATTCCCGGACTCGGCACGTGGGGCGGGCTGTTCCACCTTCGGGACGCCCCCACCCTCTCCTACACGCCGCGGACCGGCTTCAACGTGTCGGCGACGCTTTTCAAGACGTTGTCCGCCGAGACGCTGCTCGACATCAGCCCGGGCGGCAATTGCGAGATATTCTTCTTGGCCTTCGTAGACAGCATCAACGGTGTTCGCAACGCCCCGCTGGCGACGTCGCCGATTGGCAAGGTGCTCGATTCGAACGAAGCTTATCGATATGGCATCGAGAATTTCCTGGAACTCCAGCGGCGCGGTGGCATCGGCCTGCGGATCGCGACGCTGAAGGATTCGCCGGGAAGCACGGAGGCGATGAAGGTGACGGGCGAGGACCTCGTCAACGCCGCCGGAAAGGATCTCGTGTTTCAGGGGGCGGGTGATCGCGTCCAGCTCGTCCACCAGGACTCGGCCGTGGTGGCCGTCATCGAACCATCCGAACTCGGCTCGCCGGAAGTCGCGGAGATGACGAGTACCTTCAAGTTGCGCCCGGGACGCACCGTGTACCGGCTGATGTCGATGGAAAAGAACAAGATCGAGCTCGAGGGCATGAGCCACGGAGACGTGCTCCCGACGGTGCTTCCGACGCGGGACGGCGTCGAGATGCTTCCCACGCCGGCCGCCGCGGAACCCCTGGATGGTGCGTATTCGGTCGACGACGCCGAAGGCCCTCACGACGAGGTGTACGAGTCGGAAACCGAGATCACGATGAACGTCCGATCCGGCTACCAGATCATGTCGTTCCTGTCGAAGGGCGTCGACGTGCCGCAGAAGCACCTCGACAGCGGCGTGGCGCCGAGCTTTTGCGGTCTTGACGGCCGGCCGTACGATCCACGACAGCTGACCCGCGGCTTCTTCCACGTCAGGGTGCAGAAACACCGCCCGTGGAACACGACACTCGCGGTGCATTACCGTGGCCATTGGTTCTCTGTCGCGGAGGAAGACGCGAAGTCGCGGGCAGTCGTGAACCTCCTCGAAATGATCCTCGGCCTCCAGCTGCAGGACAAGACCCAAGGGCCGGTGCTCACGCTGCCGATCAACTGAAAGCCACCGGCGATGATCACGACGATGAGCCGATGGATCGAATGGTGGCTATCGCTGCCGCCGGCGGCCGTGATCGGCATTCTGCTCGGGCTGCACGTCGGTATCGCCGCGCTCGTGCATGCCGTCATCGATGGGCGCTGGACGCGTGAGTTCGTCACGCGGCACTGCAGCGCGACGCCGACCATCATGATGCCGATGATGATGATGTTCGCCCTGCTCGTCGGCTTTCTCGGCGCGGAAATAGCCGGACGCAACCAGCGGGCCGAGCGGTGCATCGCCGACGAGGGCCGGGCGCTCGAGACCATACACTTTCTCACGCGGGCGTCGCGGACACCGATGGGCCGCGTCCGTGACGCCGCCCGCCAGTACGCCATGGTCGCGGTGGACCAGGAGTTTCCGAGCTTCGCCCGCCATGGAGAGAGGGCGGAGGCAGCGGAAGCGGTCGATGAACTGGAGCGCGCGGGGGCCGAGTATGCGAACTCACCGGAAAGCACCGCCGTCGCCGCTGGCAGCATCATGGAGTCGGTGCTGCTCCTGAAGAAATCCCGCTCCGAGCGTGCCTTGTTGATCAGAGAGCAGAGCGAGTTCGCCTGGATCACCGTCTTGGGATTGTCGGTCATGGCCGTCGTGGCCATCGGGCTCGGCCACGCGGCGACACCGCGCGAGAGGATCACCGAGTGGGGCCTGTTCATTCCCGCCGCCGTCATCGTGCTGGGAATGCTGGCGCTGCGGGAGAATCCGTACAGCCCGCCTCTAAGCGTTTCCGCGGCTCCGCTTGAGTCGGCGCGGCTGCATCTTGTGGCACCGTGATTTTCAGCCAGCGCGGCCGTACACGTTCTTCCGGCCCGAAGCAGAAGCGGCCAGCAGCCCCCAACACGAAGGATGGGTGGGCCAATGGCACTTCGGCAAGCGACAGCCGGGGTTGGTCGCGCTGGATGCAGCCATCACCTGGAGGTGCCGACGAGTTTCGTATCGACACGCAAGGGCGGATTTTCCGCGTCGGCGCAGACCGGCCTTGAAACCGACCTTCTCGCGGCCCGTCCACACAGTTCCATGGGATCCCGCCACAGGCTGTGGATGTCGATCACGGGCAGTTCGTCGGGCGACGTGGGGCTGCGCCTACTCGCGGGCCTGGCGGGCGTATCTCGACGTCATCCGGGAAGCGGCGTGGCCGCCATCGCCTACGCCGCCCAGCAGACGAACCACGTCGTCGTTGCCGCGCGTTCGCATCGCGGTGGCGAAATGCGACAGTCTCGCCTCCGTCAGGTCCCGCAAGTACCGCGGGTTGATTTCCCGCTCCAGTGTGTTGAATACGTCGTTGGCTTTGTCACGGGTGCCTGCTGCCAGTCCCGAAAGTTGTGCGGCCCTCGTCTGCACTTTTCAACAGGCGTTCACATGAGAATGTTCCTGGGGGGCCTATCGACGAGCAGGTCACCAACAGCGGCCTGAATTTGCTCGAAGTCCCGGGCGACCATCTGCCGGAACCGGTTCGAGTCCCTGAGCGTCTGCGGCTCGATGCCAGCTCGGCGAGTTCGAGGCTGATTCACACCTTTCACGGACTCGGGCTTGCTCCGCCTGAAACACCTCGGGGCTCAACGCGACGAGGTACTGCGGTGGCTCTACGGGCACGACGCTCCATTCCATATCGAACAGGCCATCGACCGTGCTGGGATAGTCGCTGGCGTTGAAGAGCGTGCCGAGGCGCCGCTGGGCTTCGCTCTTGATCTGGTCGTACTGGCTGCTGAGTTCCCGGGCGGCTTCTTGGAGCCTGTCGCGGTACGTTTGGATCGTGCTGGCGAACGTGCTGAGCGAACTCTGAGGGAGCATCCGAATGCCAGCCTCCGGGAATGGCAGCGTGACCGTGCGCCCGTAGCCAGATGTCTCGGACCTGACGGCAGCCATGGGTGCGCGGAGCCTGTTGGCAGCACTGCGTTCCTGTTGCATGACCGGCTGCTGGATCTCACGCTGTCGGCCGCGCGGTGAAACCTGCTGGCCGGTGTCGTGGGATGTGGTGGTTGCTGTGGACACGTGAGATTCCTGTGAGAGGTGATGCTCGCGGGAGTAGCAGGTGCCAACGACCATGCGCGAGCGGTACACTTGTCCGTCCAGAGGTGAACACGAATGACTGAATCACCGAGACGCACGTTGGCTGCGGAGGCTTTCGGCACGTTTGCCTTGGTCTTCGCCGGTACAGGTGCCATCGTCATCAACGAGGCAAGCGGCGGGACGATCACACACGTCGGGATTGCCATCACGTTTGGATTGATCGTGCTGGCAATGATCTACGCGATTGGCGACGTGTCCGGATGCCATCTGAATCCGGCCGTTACGTTCGGCTTCTACGCCGCCCGACGGTTCGAGGGCCGTATGGTCGTGCCGTACATCGTGGCCCAATGCGTCGGCGCCGTAATCGCGAGCGTCGTCCTGAAACTGATGTTCCCGACGAACGCCATGCTTGGCGCCACCGAGCCTGCGGGGGGAGCAACGCAGTCGTTCGTCTTGGAGTTTCTGCTGACGCTCATCCTCATGTTCGTGATCCTGAGCGTTTCGGTCGGAGCCAAGGAGAAGGGCCTCCTTGCGGGCGTGGCTATCGGTGCCGTCATCGCATTGGAGGCGATGTTTGCAGGCCCAATCAGCGGCGCTTCCATGAACCCCGCCCGGTCCTTGGCCCCGGCCCTTCTGTCACTGCGGCTTGAGCACCTGTGGCTGTATCTTGCGGCGCCTATTTTGGGTGCCATCGTCAGCGTGGCCGTATGGCGGTGTGTGCAAGCCCCCGGATGCTGCGGTGGAGTCGTGGCGAAGGGGCTGAATGAGTTCAACGGGCACCACATCACCGTCACCGTGACTATGGGCTGCGGCGACGAATGCCCGCTTGTTCGAGCAGATCAACGGGTGGACTGGAAGATTCCTGACCCACGTGACATGACGCCCGAGGAGTTCAGGGGCGTTTGTGACCTGATTGAGCAGAGGGTGAAAGACCTCCTCGCTGACCTTGAAGCCTCCCATTGAGGACCTAGCGATGACCGTGAAAGAGTTCTGCCGTGCGCTCGACAGCAACCCCGATGCGAGGATGCACTGGATGCTGCCGGACAAGTCATTCGTCCCGGCCCACTACCACATCACCGAGGTCGGCAAGGTCCAGAAGGACTTCATCGACTGCGGCGGCACGGTCCGCTCTACGAAGGCGTGCGTGCTGCAAGTCTGGGTGGCGGACGACATCGACCACCGGCTGAAGACCACGAAACTGGCGGCGATCATGCGGACCGCCAGACCGCTGCTCCAGTCCGATGACCTGCCCGTGGAAGTCGAATACGAGGAGGGCGTGATTTCCCAGTACCCGATTGGCGGCATGGAGGTCACGCCGTCCGGGTTGCTCTTCTATCTTGGCACGAAGCACACGGCCTGCCTCGCGCCGGAGAAGTGCAAGGTGGGTGACACGGGCTGCTGCTGACCCCGGGGCATGCGACGCGATATGCCCAAGGGCCGAGAAAGCGGGATGCCGGAAGTCGCGGTGTGGCAGCGGTGTGTGAGGCGATCGAGCGCGGCTCCGGTGAGCCGGTGATCATCTACTCGGGCGAAGCGATCAGCGACGGCACCGCAGTGCTCGGCCGCGAATCATGAAGAAGCCACCAAATGGCCTACGGACGTGCTCGGGCACTTCACCCGCACGTGGCAGCAGCCGGAAAATTGCATAGCGGCACACTCTTCGTCGGCTCGGCCAGGATTTCCGCGAGCGTCGATGCGGCAAACACCTTCTCCATCTCGGCCAAGGCGTTGTCGAGGCGCCGGTGAAGTGGGCAAAGCCGTTTCCCGTGAGCCGCCAAACCGAGAGGGCATGTCGTGATCCGCTCAATCGGATCGACAGCCTGTACGATTTCGAGAATTCGGAGTTTCTGGGGTGGGCGAGCAAGCATGAAGCCGCCCCCTGTACCTCGCCGACTGAAAACGATTTTGCCGCGCACGAGTTGCTGAAGCACCTTTGACAGATACGCCACGGGAATGTGAGTCACTTCAGCGATCTGATCGACGGTCCGAGACTGTTTCGGGACCGTGGCAAGGTAGGTAGACGCTCGAAGGGCGTATTCAACGGTTTGCGACAGCATATGACCCCTGCAGGATTCTTCTCCGATGTTCTACGGCTGAATTACCGGGGGACCAAGTCATGTGCGGCCTCTGGTTTCGTCGCAACGAGAATATCGCAGATCGCAGACCGCTCGGCCGGGGAAAGGTGCAGGTATTTGCCGCTCGTATCTTTCCCCTGCAGCACAGCCTTCATCTTCTCCCAGAACCGCCGCCGCACCTCTTCCGGCAAGGAATCGAATGACTTCGAGTAGATCAGGAAACTGCAAGGGTGCCGAAACAGGCGATTTGTGAGGTCAAGGTTCCGAAGTGATCGCCCCGGACCATCGGTCGGCCCCAGTTGTGAGAACTCCTCGGCGAACGACGTCGTGCCCTCGATGGGCGCTGGTAGAGCCGGTGTGCCGGAAAAGAGAAAACAGTCGATGAGCGACGTCGCCGCGGAATCGAGAATCGTGTTGGTGCTCGGCCAGCGGTGATCCGCCGGTTCTCCGAGTTCCCGATTGAGTGCCGCCTCGCGATGAAGCGCCATCCGCGCTTCGAACGATGCCTTCGCGAGGATGGTGTGGGCTGCCGTCTGGTGGGCGAGCACGCTGAGCGCTACGAGGTCGCTGTGCGGTGACAGATAGCCCGAGGATTCGAAACGATGACCCACATCTGATTGATTCAGGCCAGTCGTGTCGCGCTCATCCCGTTCTTCGGGTCTTTTCCGGTAGGTGACGTTCCCAAGATGCGTGGCGTCACCGTGTCGCCCCGACACGTACCATCCGCCCCAGCGATCGGCCAGTGGCGTAGTGTCATCGACGCGATGCGACCCTGCCGAGAATATCGGTTGGCCACTTCGGTCGGCATAGACCGACCGGACAATGTGGCCCGGGACGCCACGCGTCTGCGATCCGCCATGACAAATGAGGCAGTCGTTGGTCTGTCGCACGAAAGTGGGCCGCTCGCGGATCGCCTGATCGAGCGTGTAGAAGACCGTGCCCAATTGCGGGTCTGCAACGGATATTTCGAGCACGTCACCCCCACGGACGAAGCCGACGTACACATCGTCGTTGAAATAGATCGCCCGTGGGTTTCTCGGGGTTATGTGCCGCTGCTGCAGGCTTGTCTTCGAGAAGACGAGCGTTTGACTCGATATTGGAACGCGCAGCAGGTCGAGCACGCTGCGGAGATAGCCCACCGACTGGTCGAAAACCAGCATCGCGGCCCCGCTGCCGAGCCGGTCGTTCAGTTCCGAGATGGCGTTCGAGGGCTGGCTTTCGCTGTAGGAAATCGGCGGCTGTTCGAAACTGTCGACGGCGAGGAGCGGCGCGGCGATCATCGCCACCCACATGATGGCGAACGGGACTCCGCATGACGGCGGATGAACCCGCCCTTCCAGTGATCGCGCAGCGAGAGTTCGCCGAAACGGATTCATGCGAGCTGCCACCAGTCGATTCCGGACATTGACACCCACTTCCATGGCCACTATCGTCTTCGGCAAATCGGATGTCAAGGTCCGGTTATGCCTGAGATCGCACTTCGCCTGTCTGCGTGACTGATGCAGAGTCATTTCCCTGTGATGAAAGGAGGAGACCATGACGATTGCCCACATCGATGAGGCGCGGCTGGAGACCGACACCGGCTACAGGTTCGGCTACCTCGCGGAGTTCATAGGGTTTGGCAAAGACGACATAGGCGCGATCCATTCAGCGGCCCCTCACCTCTGGCCGCTCTTGTCTTCGCCCCGCATGGCCGCCGGCCTTGGCTCGGCGAGATCGTGATCGATGTCTCGCTGGGGATCGACCACCGCGGCCATCACCCGTCCGCGTCGCCCTGCCCCGCTTTTCCACGTCGCTGCGGCCGGCCGCCCTCGTGCCGACGGAACACCGCGACCACGTCCTCGATCGGGACCACATAGAGCAGATTGTTCTGCTCGAAATCGACCGGGATCGAGTTGCGGGGATGGAAGAGTACCTTGTCGTACTTCTCGATCGGGAAGTCGGCGTCGCGCTCAACCTGCAGGCTCACCTCGACGACCCGGCCTGTGATCGTCGGAATCTCGGCCTGGTCCGGCAGCACGATCCCGCCCCGCGTGGTGTGGCGGCTCTCGTCCTTGCGAATCAGAACCCGCATGCCCAGCGGCTCCACGAATTCGTCCACGTGCGCTCCTTGGTTGAGAGTTCGTTGTATCACATCACCCCCAGGAGAAGAGCCGGAGGCGGTTGCCATCCGGGTCGGCGACGACGATCTCCCGAAATCCCTCGGGATTCACCCGGGGCGGCACGACATCGACTCCCGCTTCGGCCAGACGGGCATGGATCTCTTTCAGATCGGCCACCTCGAACCCAAGGCTCCAGCGGCGGCTGGCCTCGCCCGGCTCAGGACGCGCGATGATGGCCAGCCGCGTGTCACCGGCGGCCAGAAGCGCGTAGCCGTCGTCAACCACCCGAATCAGCACCCGCAAACCGATCACGTTGCGATACCACTCGACCATCTCCACCCACCGGGAGGTGCGGATCTCGACGCTGAAAAGCTGCGGACTGCAGTGAAATGACATGGCCGCCGGGTTGTACCCGGGGGCGAACTTCCCGAAAACATCGCCGCACCCGACAATGTCCGTTCCCCGTTTCCCAGCCTCCACGGAGCCAGTCGCGGCCGACATGCCCACTCCCCCAGATACCTCCCACCCGACCGCCCCCCAGGTCTCCCAGGCCGATGCGCCGAAAAGCTCGGGATCGGCCCTCGAAAAGTCCCGCCGCGACAAGCTTGCCCGGCTTCGGGAACTGGGGGTCGATCCATGGGGGCATCGATTCGACGGCGCTTCGCCGATCGCGGAGGTGCGGGCCACGGGCGATTCGCTCGATCGATCGCCCGACGATACCAGCGGCCCGACCGTCCGCGTTGCTGGCCGAATCATGCTCCTGCGGAGTGCCGGCAGCCTGGTATTCATCGATCTGGCCGACCGCACCGGCCGGATCCAGATCATGCTCGGCAAGAAGCAGGTTGGCCCCGACGCCTGGCAGGTGATTGGCTGCCTCGATCTGGGCGACCTGGTCGGCATCGACGGCCGACTTGGCTATTCAAAAACCGGCGAACTCACCGTCTTCGCCTCGGGCATCGAGTTCCTGACCAAGTCGCTCGAGACTCCCCCCGACAAGTTTCATGGACTCGTCGATCCCGAACTCAAGCAGCGGATGCGATATCTCGATCTGATCCACGGCGAAGGGGTGCGGGAGCGGTTCGTGGCCCGCAGCCGGATCATCGAGGCGATCCGCCGCGTGCTCGTCGCCCGCGGCTACGTGGAGGTGGAGGGGCCCACGCTCCAGGAGAGCGCCGGCGGCGCCGCGGCCCGGCCGTTTACGACCCACCACAACGCCCTCGACATGCCGCTGGTGCTCCGCATCGCGCTCGAGCTTCACCTCAAGCGGCTTCTCGTCGGCGGACTCGAGCGGGTCTTCGAACTCGGCCGGGTCTATCGCAACGAGGGCGTGAGCCCGAGGCACAATCCCGAGTTCACGATGCTCGAGGCCTACGAGGCCTACGGCGACTACCGCACGATGATGGACCTCACCGAGGCGATTCTGTTGGAAACAGCCAAGGCCGCCGGCACTCCGACGCGGTTCGAGTGGATGGGGCACACCGTCGATCTCACGCCCCCGTTCCGCCGCGCGACCTACGACGACCTGCTCCGCGAGGTGACCGGATGCGACCCGACAGATCCGGAGAGCATCGCGGCGGCGGCGGCCAAGGCCGGGATCGAGACGGCTGGGCGCCATCCCGACGTTGTGAAAAGCGACCTCTTCGAGGCCACCGTGGAGGACACGCTCTCCGGGCCGGTGTTTGTCATCGACTATCCGGCCGCGGTCTGCCCCCTCACGAAGCGCAAGGCCGAACACCCGTCGATCGCGGAGCGGTTCGAGCTGTATGTCGCCGGGATGGAGCTGGCCAACGCGTACACCGAACTCAACGACCCGGACCTGCAGGAGGAGCTTTTTCGAACGCAGCTGGCAGGGCTCCCGGCCGACGAATCGATGGCCCGCATGGACACCGACTTCATCCGTGCGCTGCGGCACGGCATGCCCCCGGCCGGCGGGCTCGGCATCGGCATCGATCGGCTGGTGATGTTCCTCACCGCCGCCCCGAGCATCCGCGACGTGATTCTCTTTCCCATCCACCGCCCCGAAAAGTAGCACGGGCCTGAACAGGGGACGATGTACAAGCTTCTTCTCTGCTGGCGCTATCTCCGCACCCGATGGATCGCGCTGGCCAGCGTGATCAGCGTGACGCTCGGCGTGGCGACGATGATCGTCGTCAACGCCGTCATGTCCGGCTTCTCCCACGAGATGCAAACCAGGATTCATGGCATCCTCTCCGACATCGTCTTCGAGAGCCATTCGCTCTCCGGGTTCCAGGATCCGCAGTGGCACATGGACGAGATCCGCCGTGCCGCCGGCGACTCGATCGCCGGGATGACGCCGACCGTGGCCGTTCCGGCGATGCTCTCCTTCCAGGTTCGCGGCCAGTGGCTGACGCGGCAGATCATGTTCATCGGCATCGACGAGGCGACCCACGCGGCGGTCAGCGATTTTGGCGGGTATCTCCAGCACCCCGACAACCGACGGCAGCTTTCCTTCGATCTTCGCGACGGTGGCTACGACACGTTCGACAGCCAGTCGGACGGCCCGGGCCCGACGCGGCCGGCCCTCGAGGGAGCCGGCTGGACCCACCGGCGGATGCGCGTGGAGCGAGAGCGGCTCTGGCAGGAACGCCAGAAGCAGCAGGCGCCCGCCGAATCCCAGGGGGGGCAGCCGACGCGGCCGATCGACGCGCAGGTCGATGCCGTGCTGGCCGCGACCACCGACGGGCCGGCGCCGGTCGCGGCCGAGTCGCCGCAGAATCCCTTCGCGGCCGCCAGACCCGAGGAGGGCCGCACGATGGATCCGGCCACGGAGCAATTCACCGGGGTGGTGCCCGGCATCGGCCTCGCGAGCTTCCGCGACACCAAGGGGGTCGATCGGTTCCTCGTCCTTCCGGGCGACGACGTGAAGATCACCTTCCCCACGGCCGGCACGCCCCCCAAGGCCGTCAGCGACACGTTCACGATCGTCGATTTCTACGAGAGCAAGATGAGCGAGTACGACTCCAACTTCGTCTCCCTGCCGATCGCCCAGCTGCAGCGGAGGCGGGGCATGATCGACCCGCAGACGGGCGTCCCGAGCGTCAACTCGATCCAGATCAAGCTCAAGGCAGGGGCCGATCTCGATGCGGTTCGCGACCAGCTGAGGCGGGCCTTTCCCGCGGAGCTCTACGCCGTTTCGACGTGGCGTGACAAGCAGGGCCCCCTGCTCTCGGCCGTCGACATGGAAATGGCCGTGCTCAACATCCTGCTTTTCATGATCATTGCCGTGGCGGGATTCGGCATCCTCGCCATCTTCTACATGATCGTCGTCGAAAAGACCCGCGACATCGGCATCCTTAAGTCGCTCGGGGCGAGCGCCTCCGGCATCGCCGGCGTGTTCCTCGGCTACGGCCTCTTCCTCGGGTTCGTCGGCGCCGGTGCCGGCCTGGCGCTCGGACTGGCGATCACCTGGAACCTCAACCGAATCCGCGCCGCCGTGGAATGGTGGACCGGCCAGCGGGTGTTCGACCCGTCGATCTACTACTTTTTCAAGATCCCGACCATCGTCGATCCCGCGACGGTCGCCTGGATCATCGCCGGCGCGATCGGCATCGCCGTGGCGGCCAGCGTGTTGCCGGCCCTGCGGGCCGCGCGGCTCCATCCCGTGGAGGCCCTGCGGCATGAATGAGTCGTCCCACCGCGGCCCCCTGCTCGCCGTGCATGGCATCCGCAAGAACTATCGTTCCGGCGGCGGCCTGCTCGAGGTGCTTCGCGGAGTCGATTTCGAACTTGATGCCGGCGGCTTCGTGGCGATCGTCGGCCAGAGCGGCTCGGGCAAAAGCACGCTCCTCCACCTCATGGGGCTGCTCGACGCTCCCGATGCCGGCGAGGTGCGGCTCGAGGGACAACGCATCGACGATCTTCCCTCCGCCCGACGCGACCGTCTCCGCAACAGGGCGATCGGGATGATCTTCCAGGCCTATCACCTCCTGCCCGAACTCACGGCGCTCGAAAATGTCCTCGCCCCGCTCATGGTCCGCCATGGCGTGGCCGAATGGCTCAGGGCGGGGGCCGCGGCCCGCGACCATGCCCGGATGCTGCTCGACCGCTTCGGGCTCGGTGGCCGGCTGCGGCACCGGCCGCGGCAGCTCTCGGGGGGCGAGATGCAGCGAGTGGCGATCGCCCGGGCGCTCGTGGGCCGGCCCCATGTGCTCCTGGCCGATGAACCGACCGGCAATCTCGACGAGGTCACGGGGGCAGGCATCCTCGACGCGATCTGCGAGTTGAACCGCCGGGATGGCCTTTCTATAGTGCTCGTCACCCACGACACGGCGATCGCACGCCGGGCCGACCGGATCGTGCGGCTGGCGGCAGGCCGCGTTGAAGAGGCCTGACGTCGCGTCCAACAGCACAGGCGAAAACGCCCGAAACTCATCATGCCGCGGATCATCTTCATGAACGATCGGCTCGTGCCCGAGGACGAGGCACGGGTGAGCGTGTTCGACCATGGCCTGCTCTATGGCGACGGCGTGTTCGAGGGGCTGCGCAGCTATTCAGGACGCGTCTTCCGACTCGACGCCCACATCGACCGGCTCTGGGATAGTGCCCGGGCTATCTGCCTCGAGATTCCACTCTCGAAGGAGGCGGTCGCGAAGGCGGTCAACGACACACTCGCCGCCAACACCCTGACCGATGGCTACATCCGCCTGGTCGTCACCCGCGGCGCGGGCAGCCTTGGCCTCGACCCCAACCGCACGAAGAACCCGCAGGTGATCGTGATTGCCGACACGATCGCCCTCTACCCTGCGGAGTATTACGAGAAGGGGCTGCGGATCGTGACAGCCGCCACGCAGCGGGTGCAGTCGGCCGCCCTCTCGCCCAGGATCAAGTCGCTCAACTATCTCAACAACATCATGGCCAAACTGGAGGGCCTGCGAGCCGGCTGCATCGAGGCCCTCATGCTCAACCACAAGGGCGAGGTGGCGGAGTGCACGGGCGACAACGTGTTCGTCGTCCGTTCGGGCACGCTCCTCACGCCCCCCCCCGACGCCGGCATCCTCGAGGGCATCACGCGAAACGCCGTGATGGAGCTGGCCCGGAAGGCGGGCATCGACTGCCGTGAGGCCACGCTCACCCGTCACGATCTCTACACGGCCGACGAGTGCTTCCTCACAGGCACGGCCGCCGAGGTGATCCCGGTCGTCGATATCGATGGCCGCACGATCGGCTCGGGGACCCCGGGCCCGATCACGGCCCGGCTCACGAAAGACTTCCACGCTTTGGTTCGGGCGTGAGATTCGCATCGCTCCGGCGATGCCGTCACTTGCGCGGTCGCTCCTCGTCCCCCATCGGCGCTTGCTTCACGCAAAACACGGCATCCTGCCGTTTTTGACTTGGCAACCTCCGGTTGCTGGTGATTCGCATCGCTCCGGCGATGTCGTCACTTGCGCGGTCGCTCCTCGTCCCCCATCGGCTCGTATCGTGAGACGTAGCCGGGTTGTTTGGCGCGTTCGATTTCGGACTCGTATTCGCGCACCACCCGCTTCTGGATCAGTTCGCGGCAGGCTGCGTTGATCGGATGGGCGATGTCGGCATAGAGCCTCACCCGCACCTCGTCGCCCCGTGGGACCGGGCTCTCGGGAATCTTCGCGCCGCACTGATTGCAGAAGGCGGCGCGGAGCGGATTCTTGCATCCGCAACTCCGGCAGTGCGTGCAGAGCTTGCGGCTTGGCATGGCCACGAACGGTCCGCTCGGGCCACCGATTAGCTTCAGGTCACGGATCACGAAGGCACCGTCGATCGTGATCGAACAGAAGGCCATCAGACGCTCGGCCGCGTTTTCCACCAGCTTGATGCGAACCTCGGTGATTTCCATGATTTCCCGGGCTCCCGACTACGCGCACAGCCGGACCGCAAAGACCGCCTGCCACCCCATCGACTCCATCCGCGCGGCGATGTGACGTGCCTCGCTGATCGTGCGGCTGATCGCGAAACAGGCGCTGCCACTGCCGGTGAGCATCGGATGAACCGCGCCGGCCCGGCGGAGGTCGCCAAGCAGCCGCTCGACCTCCGGGCAGAGTGCCCGGGCCGGGGCCTCGAGAGCGTTGTGCATGAGCGGGATGGCCGCATGCAGGCCTCCCCGAAGCGCGATGGCCAACCGCATCGCCTCCCCGCGCCGCGTGACGTCGGGCTGGCATCCTCGGTAGACGGCCGCCGTAGACAGTCCGACCGACGGCTTCACGATCACCACCGGCAGCGATGGAATGCCCTCGACCGGCTCGACCCGCTCACCGCGGCCGGTGACCACGGCCGGGCCGCCCGTGAAAAACCACGGCACGTCGCTGCCGATCGTCTCGCCAAGCGCCGCCAATCGTTCGATTGACCAGCCGATATTCCAGGCGTCCGCCGCGGCCTGCATGGCAGCGGCGGCATCGCTCGAACCTCCCCCCAGTCCGGCGCCGGAGGGAATCTGCTTCATCAGGTCGATCTCGAGGCCGCAGTCGATGCCCGCCTCACGGGCCAGCGCCTCGGCGGCCCGGACGACGAGGTTGGTGGAGTCGGCCGGAACGTCACCGGAGAAGCCGGGACCGAGACTCGCCAGCCGTGCGCCCTGTCGCACCCGCAGCCTGATGCCCGGTGCCGGTGTCGGCGTGACATGCAGCGTGTCGTGCAGCGTCACGGGAACCATCAACGACTCAATGTCGTGGTAGCCGTCGGCACGCCGGTCGAGAACCGCAAGAGAGAGATTCAGCTTGGCCGGGGCGTGGATCGTTACGGTCGCCCCGGACGCTTCGCCCCTCTTGATCATTGCCTGCGGAACAACCTGCTGCTGCATCGGAATCCCCGCCGGAGCCAACCCCGTGTGACTCTCGAGAGACTACCGGCAGGTGGGTGGAATGGTCAACGGACCGGGCTTGCGCCGGTCATGGCAGCGGGCGGGCCGTCACCGCCAGGAGGCTACGAAGGCGAGCGTGCCGAGGGCGAGGATGAGGCCGATCGCCACGAGCACCGCCAGGAGGACGGAAATACTGCGGCCGGCCCACAGGTCGTCGGAGATCATCTCGGTCCGGTCCGTCCTGTCGAAGGAGCGATTCCAGACAGGAAATGCGTGTTCGTCATAGACCCACGCGGTGCGTTCTTCGAGGCGTTTCTGGTTCATGGCCTGCGATCCGTAGATTCCCGACATCCGGGGGTATGATTCGTCGAGCGACTCTCGAAATGTAGCCCGCAGAACAGGGCGATGCCAGAGGCGGCCCCCCCATCCCATGCACAACATTCTTGAACCAGACGCCCCCCTGGATGCCTGGCTGGCCGCCCACGGCCAGGCCGCCTGGCGGGCCGCATCGATCCGCCGCTGGCTCTTCGCCGGTCGCGCCGCTTCGTTCGCCGACATGACTGACCTGCCCAAGGGGCTGCGGGCCGATCTGGAGCGTGAGTTCAGCTTCTGGACCACGACGATCGTCCGGCACCACCGGGCCGAGGATGGCACCGAAAAACTGCTGTTGGGGCTCCACGACGGTCACCGAATCGAGTGCGTCATGCTCCGCGATGGCGACCGTCGCACCGTCTGCATCAGTTCTCAGGTCGGCTGCGCGATGGGGTGCGTGTTCTGTGCCAGCGGTCTGGATGGCGTGATCCGCAATCTCACCACCGGGGAGATCATCGAACAACTGCTTCGACTGGCCCGGCTCCTGCCCGCGGCGGAGCGGATCAGCCATGTCGTGGTCATGGGGATGGGTGAGCCGCTGGCGAACCTCGACCGCCTCCTGCCGGCGCTCGCGGTGGCCCAGCATCCGGATGGCCTCGGAATCTCCCAGCGGCGGATCACGATCTCCACCGTCGGGCTGCCGGCCGCGATCGACCGGCTCGCGCAGGAAAACCCGGGCTACCATCTGGCCGTCTCGCTGCATGCTGCCGATGACGCCCTGCGAACGAAGCTCGTGCCCGTCAACAAGTCGATCGGTCTGGCCGATGTCATGGCCGCGGCCGATCGATACTGGGAGTCGTCGGGCCGTCGGCTGACGTTCGAATACGTGCTCCTCGGGGGCCTCAATGATTCGCCCGAGCATGCCGCCGCCCTGGTGCGGCTGCTTGGCGGCAGGGCCGCCCTGGTCAACGTGATTCCCTACAACAGCGTGGAAGGCCTGCCGTGGCGCGAGCCATCGGCCGGTTCACGCGAACGGTTTCTCGCCACGCTGCGCGAGTCGGGCGTCAACGTGCAGGTCCGACGCCGGAAGGGATCGCGGATCAACGCCGCCTGCGGCCAGCTCCGCCGCCTCGAAACCACCGCGATAAACGGGCAGGCTGTAGCTTCGACTTTTGCGTTTAAGGAGAGCAGCTCAGGCGGGCCGTGACGGCACTCGCCATCGGGAGGGACTGGCTCGTGTTCCGAAGGAACAGGTGCCTGCCCCCGTCTCCACAGCAAGAGGGACAGGCTCCGACTGCTTCGCAGCCGGAGCCTGTCCCTCCCACGAAACGTCGCGGATTGCGTGGGCCAAACTGCTGGCGCGAGTGGGGGAGGAGTTTTAAATGCAGTGCCCGTGGTGCGGCGGCGACATTCGGTTCAGAGTGGACGGCCGGCAGGAGCGGCTCATGTCGAACTGGCGTTTCGGGGAACCGTCTCTGAACGCCTGAGCCGTTCCCCCCGAGGCTCACGAGTCGCTCGTCAGCCGAAAGACCGTTGTCGAAGTGCCACAGGCCGGGCTATTGTTATCTCGTGGAAATGTCACAACTTCGTGCCGAAGCACGCTTTCGCGAAGCTCAAGATGCGTTGCCTGTGCATGTGCGCGTGGCCCGAGCCGCGGCGATGTTCGCCCGGGCCCGCGGTTTGATCGTCAGGGACATCCTCTCCCGAACTGGGCCCCTGGCCGCGGAGCGGCTGAAGTGGGAGACGGCGATGCGGCTTTACGGCTCCGACGCCGCCGCGCGAAAATTGATTCAGCGGATGCTCGATCATGTATCCGGCTGAGATCTTCCGGGACACGCTGTCGCGACTGATCGAAATTCTCGCCCGTCACGGCGTGGGGTTTCACCTCACGGGCGGCATCACGAGCGTGGCCTACGGCGAGCCGCGGATGACGCAGGATATCGACATCGTGGTGGACAACGCAGCGATGGCCCGCTCTCTCGATGGCTTCATGGCCGATGCCGTCGAGGCGAGATTCGTGCTCGATGCCCAAGCCGTTCGACACGCCGTGGCGGAGAGATTGATGTTTCAGCTCTTCGACATGGCCGAGGCATTGAAGATCGACATCTATCCCCGCGAAATGATTCCCGGCGAACTGGGTCGCTCGGCAATGCTCGAGGTCTTCGAGGGCATGTCGCTCCCGGTGGCGTCGAGGCCCTGCATGGCCACCAACTCGGCTGGCAGCCAATCCGGCCCAGTTTTCAGACAGAGTCTAGAGACATCCGAGCAGCAGCACGAAGGCCAGGACCACGCCGAGGGTCGTCCCCATCCATACCGTCCAGTGGATCGTGGCCAGACGGATCTCTTCGGCATCCTCGTGATGGGTGGCCGCGAAGACGAAACTGGCCAACGCCATCAGAGGCAGGCCGAAGAAAACGCCGGGCACGGCATCGACGAGTGAGGCGGCCACGGGCAGGAATAGAAGGGCCGAAACGAGGAGGCCTGTCATGGGAGGAATTCCTTTTCTGCAGATGTGCACGAAGCCTGATCGGGCGGATCAGGCGGGAACGGGAGAGGTGGCGTCGCTGCCCTGCGACGTCTTTCGATCGCGTCCGACGGCACTCATGGGGCCGGCCCACGCGTCGAAGACCACGAGAATGTTGAGCATGCCGGCGAGCATCGTGTAGAGCGTGCCGATGTCGAAGAGGCGACCGAGCCGGAACTGCCAGATGGCCAGTTGATCGCCCCGGAATTGTTTGTGGGGCGGTCGGTCGAAGAAGTCGTCGGCCACGATCGCCGGCTCCGTGGCGATCAGCCGCTCGGCGTAGCGTTGGGAAACATACTGCCGAATCCGCACCGGCGGCGCGAACCACTGGCTGGCTGCGAACGGCTCCCGGCCAATTCCTTCAAGCAAACCGGCCTGGATGATGGCGGGGATCGCCGCCGCGCCGATGCCAGCCTGCCCGATGAACGCGAGCCGCTTGTCCCCGGGCTGCCACGACCAAAAAACGACGCGGCCATCTCCGATCCACCAGCCGACGAGAAACGTTCCGACGAGAGTGGCCATGAAGAGCCACCCCTTCAGCCGGCGACCCTGGTAGAGGTGCCCAAGACCGGGAACGAGCCAGCCAAGAAACGCCGCCATCGCGGGATTGCGCAGATCGATCGCCGAGCCATCGTCGGGCGAGATGGCCACGATCCGGGGTGCGGACGTGGCGGCAGTTCGGGAGGGGGGCGGCATGATTACGGAAGCGGACTGCTCGATGCGACGGCAGGCGGACGAGGGCCGCATTCTATCAGGGTCACCGCCAACGGCCACCACGAGGGGCCGTCTGACGGCCGCATGCGCATCGCCCCGGCCCGACGGAGCCCGCAGGCTTTGCGCGACACGCACGGTCGCACCCCGAAGGGCTCAGCCCCAGAGCTTTCGCACGGCGCGAACCCGTGGGTGCGGCGGCGCCGGCTCTTCGGCTGCATGTCGCTCGACGGCCTCGGCGCCGCCCGATCGCGAGTCATCCGCGTGGCGATCGAGCGACATCGGGGCGAGTTCCCGCCACACGCTCTCGATCACCGACGCATCGATCCGATCGAGCCCCTCGCCTTCGGCGGCGACCGTCGCCAGATGGGCCAACTGGCAGACGCCGCGGGGAACACCTCGTGCAAACCTTGCGATCGTGCCGATCGCATCGGGCGAGAAGAGGTCGGGGGCGCCGCCGACGCGGCGAAGCGCCGCGGCAATGAATGCCGCCACGTCGTCGTCGTCCCACGGGCCAAGTTCCACGCGCAGCGCCGCGCGGCCTCGCATCGATCCGGTGATCCGATGCATGCCGGCCGGCGTCGTCGTGGCCACGACGACGGTCTTCGCGTAGAGAGGCTCACCCGCGCCGACGATCCTCGCGACGCCATCGATCGCGTCCGCAGCCGCGAGGTCGAGGTCGTCGAAGATGAGCGCGGTGGGCCGCTCCATCAGCGTGTTCTCACGCAGCCGGTCCTCGAGCTTCTGCCACGGGCGCAGGGGCTCGGCCCTGGAGAGAGGATCCAGCGGCAGCCGGGCCAGCAGGAGATCGATCCATTCCCCGGCCGCCAGGCCACGCAGCGAGAGGAGCGCCGTCTCGGCGCCGAGGCCTGCAAGCCGACGCACGGCCATCGCGGCCAGATGGCTCTTGCCCATCCCTTCGGCTCCGGTCACCAGGGCAAACCGCTGCCGCTGTCCGACGAGCCATTCCAGCCGCGCCAGCGCCTCCTCCTGAGGACCACCACAGTGGAATGTGGCCGGCTCCAACGTGCCGGCGAACGGGGGCGCGGTGAACTGCCAGCGGTCGCGTACCATGACCGGGAGTGTAGGAGGAGACACGATTCAGGTCACGACGAATCGACCCTGGATTTTCCTCGTGATCGACACCCAGCCACGCCCGACCCCCGTGCCCCACCCCATGCCATGAGCGAACGCTTCTTTCTTGCCGCTCCGCCACGGGATGGACGGGGGATCCTCGAGGGCGACGAAGCTCGCCACTGTAGCCGTGTGCTTCGCGTGAAGCTGGGAGATGTGATCTCGGTCTTCGATGGCCGCGGCTCCGAGTGGCCGGCCCGGGTGGCGGGGATCGGCCGGGATGCCGTCACCCTCGATCTTGGCGAGCCACGGCCCGCGGAGCCGGCGACCCCGATCCGGCTCACGCTCGCCGTCGCGCTTCCCAAGGGTGATCGGCAGAAGTGGCTCGTTGAAAAATCGTCCGAACTCGGCGTGACCCGGCTCGTCCCGCTCATCACCGAACGGGGCGTGGCCGAGGCGACCGACGCGGCGAGGGCCCGGCTCGAGCGGGCCGTGATCGAGGCCTGCAAGCAATGCGGCCGCAACACGCTCATGGAAATCGCGGCACCGGCCACGGTCGGGGAACTCGCAGCCCGTCATCCGGCCTCGCTACGGCTCATCGCCCACCCCGGCGGCGCTCCCCTCGGCGATCAGCCGATCGCGACATCCGGTCGGGATGTTCAGGAGATCGTCGCCGCCATCGGCCCCGAAGGAGGCTTCACGCCGGAGGAGTTCCATCTCGCCACCGCGGCCGGATTCCTGCCGGTCTCCCTCGGCGCCCACATCCTTCGGGTCGAGACGGCCGCGATCGCGCTGGCCGCGTGGAAACGGCTATCGATCGCGTGAGCCGCCAAATACGGTGAGCCGCCCGCCCCGCCCGATGCCGGCCGCAGCGGCGCGGGCAGACAGGTCGGCCAGGGCCTGCCGGCCGACGTCGCCGAGGTCGAGCGTCCACTCGTTCACGTAGAGATCGACGTGCTGCATGAGGACGGCGTCGTCGAATTCCTGGGCATGGCGCCGCATCGTAGGGAGAGCGGCGGCGCGATCGGCCAGGGCACACTCCAGCGAGTCACGGATCACCCGCTGCACCGCGAGCATCGTTTCCGGAGCCAAGCGACGGCTGGCGACGATGCCCCCCAACGGCAGCGGACCGCCCGTCGCCTCCTCCCACCGCGTGCCCATGTCCTCGACCAGGAAGAGCCCCTGCTGCTGCCACGTGAACCGCCCTTCGTGGATGCATGCGCCGAAGTCGGCCTCGCCGCGTTGCAGCCGTGGCATGATCTCCGAGAAGACGACATGCTCCACCCGTGTGCTGTCGGGGTGAAAGAGATGGAAGAGGAGCGTGGCCGTCGTATCGCGCCCTGGGAGCAGCGTCCGCTGATCGGAGCGGCCGGGTCGCGTGTCGGGCCGCGACGCCAGCAGCAACGGGCCGACACCGAATCCGAGGGCCGAGCCGCTCGGCAGCACGAGAACGTCGTCGGCCACGTGCAGGGCCGCATGAAAACTCGCCTTGGCGACGTCACACTGGCCCGCCCGGAGCCGGTCGTTGAGCTGCTGGATGTCGAGCAATTCCACGGCGAAGTCGAGCCCCCGCCAATCGACGGCTCGGGTGAGCAGGCCGTGAAACGCGAATGTGTCGTTGGGGCAGGTCGAGATGCCGAGGCGGATGGTCTGCGTCACGGGGCCTCCGCCAGAGTCTGCAACGCGAGCGTCGCCGCGGCTTCGAGGGCGGGCTCGACACGCCAGCGAGCATGGTCGCGGTCACCGGCCCGGTTCGAGATGCCGCGGATGATGGTCCAGCTCACCCCTGCCAGTTCGCAGGCAAGCGCGACACCAAACCCCTCCATGTCTTCGGCCACGGCGTCGGGAACGAGCCGGCGACGCATCGCCACGTCGGCCGGTCCGGCCGAGGCCGCACAGGCCGTCAGCATCAGATGCCCCGCTGTCGCACCGTGGCGGCCGATCCGATCGCCGACTGCGCGCTGACCGACGGACAGGTCGCCCGGCCACTGCGACCAGCCAAGCGAGGAAGCCTGCTGAAAGTCGTTCCCAGTGCCGACGCCGACGCCATAACAGGCGACCTGGTCGAAACGATACGCGCGGCCGATGGCGAGCCGGTCGTCGATCGCACCGGCGATGCCGACGAGCGTCACGCTCGCCGGCTCGAGGTCCACGAGCAAACGGGCCGTCCGCGCGGCGGCGGCGATCGGGCCGAAGCCACACAGCTCGATCCGCAGCCGTCCGGGGACGTCCGATCCGATCACCCGCTCGACGACCCGCCGCTCACCGTCGGTCGGAACGAGCAACAGACGTGAGGACGTACCCATGGGATCTTCAATCGGTTTCGCGAGAGCGCTCTGAGTCAGCGCATTCTAGACCCCAGACACCCCGTGGCTCACAGTGGCATTCGCGTGCTTGACACATACATGCCGGGACAAACCAACCCGTTCGACTTCGAGGTGCCGAGCCGGCGGGACTGAAGGCGGCCCATTTCCGATGTGGTCAGCCACGCAGCCGGTCATAGAAGGCCCGGGGCGACACGATGCCGATGCCCGCAAAGCTGCCGATGGCGAGGAGTTCCTTGTCGCCCGAGACGACACAGGACGCCGCGCCGGCGAGCGCCGTGCCAAGGATCGGCAGGTCGTCCTTGTCGCGAAGCACACCGCGCGGCACCGCCGCAGGCTCCACCAGTTCGCTGTTCGCCCGCAGGAAAGCGATCACGACGTGGTCGCGAAGACGAGGGTCAACAGCGCCTCGCACAGACCATGCGTGGCGAAGCCCGCCAGCAGCACGTTGGTGTCGAGGACGACCCTCACGAAATGGCCTTGAAGATATCGTCGTCGGTGACGAATCCCTGGGCCTCGGCCAAAGGCACCGTCATCTTTCGTACGGCAGCCAGCTGCTCGCTGACAAGGTAGCGACGGAGCGACTCACGGACGAGTTCGCTCGACGATCGGTGCGTGCGGCGACTCAGGGCGGCAAGTTGCCGCTTCAGGGCTGGAGGAATGCGGACGTTGAGCGTCGTGTCCATGTGCAACGTTGTATTTCGTGGATGCAGGCGAGGGCAAGCGGTCATGATGGTCGCCCGAGCCTCCGGCGCCCGACGAGCCGCTCGATCTCGTTGGCATGGGGCGTCTTCGACGTCACTCGCAGCACGGGCACCGCTGCGGCACATCGATCACGAGCGTGGCCGCATACGCCGTCTTGTCGTAGCCCTCACCCTTCTCCTCGGGCTTCACGAGGTGGGTGACGACGAGCAGGAGGTTGCCCTCCTTCGGCGTGTAGTTGCACCGCCCCCCGCCATCGGTCGTGCGTTCGTACTCGGGATCGTATCCTTCCGCGAGCGTCGCCCCCCGCGGGATGAACGACACGACCTGATCAGCCAGCGTTTTTCCCTTGAACAGCAGC
>JBJTOU010000157.1:0-20424 GCA_046074725.1 Planctomycetia bacterium | reverse complement strand
CCCGGCCATCAAGCCGATCGCGCTGCGGTGCGTCCACCAGGTGCGGCAGAAGCTCACGATCCCGATCGTCGGCGTCGGCGGGATCATGACGATCGACGACTGCATGGAGTTCTTCGTGGCCGGTGCCTCAGCCGTGCAACTGGGAACCGCCTCCTTCGCCGAGCCGATCGTCTCCATGCGGATTCTCGACGCGCTCCCAGGCGCCCTCGCCGAACTCGGCGCGGCATCCATGAAGGACGTGATCGGCACGCTCGCCCTCCCGAACCGCCAGCCCTGCGGCCATCCCGCCGGAGCCACCCCCCATGCCCACTGACAAAGCCGCCCCGCACGCCTCCACGCCGGCCCCGGCCCGACGCGACCGGGTGCTCTCGGGCATCCAGCCGACCGGCCGCTTCCACTGGGGGAATTATTTCGGCGCCATCCGGCAATACATTGAACTGCAGCAGGCGGGCGACGCCTACTACTTCATCGCCGACCTCCATGCCCTCACCACGATCCGCGAGCCAGACCGGCTTCGAAGCCTCGTGAACGATGCCGCCGTCGATCTGCTGGCCCTCGGGCTCGACCCGTCGCGGGCCACCCTCTTTCTGCAGTCGGACGTGCCCGAGGTGACGGAGCTCACCTGGCTTCTCATGACGGTCTGCCCGATGGGGCTTCTGGAACGGTGCCACGCCTATAAGGACAAGAAAACCCGTGGCCTTCCTGCCGATACGGGGCTCTTCGCCTATCCCGTGCTCATGAGCGCCGACATCCTCGCCTACGACGCCACGCTCGTGCCGGTCGGAGAAGACCAGGTGCAGCACATCGAGGTCTGCCGCGACTTGGCCGGTGCGTTCAACCATCTCTACGGCGATGTCTTCACCCTCCCCAAGCCGAGGCTGGTGGAGGGGGGTGGCCGGGTGCCAGGCACCGACGGTCAGAAGATGTCGAAGAGCTACCACAACACGATCGAGGTTTTCGAGGATCCTGCGGCCCAGAAAAAGAAGATCATGCGGATCACGACCGACTCCAGGCCGATGGAGGAGCCAAAGGATCCCGACGGCGACCATCTCTTCGCGCTCTATTCGCTCATGGCCGATGAAGCGAGACGGCAGCGAATGGCCGATCTCTACCGCCGCGGCGGCTTTGGCTACGGCGAGGTGAAGAAGGCGCTGGTTGAGGCGGCGGCCTCCTTCTTCGCCGACGCCCGCGCCCGGCGGGCCGCCCTGGAGGCCGATCCCGACCGGATTGCCGCGGTGCTCGACGACGGCGCGGCCCGTGCCCGCGAACAGGCAGCACGGGTGCTGGCCCGCGCCCGCGAGGCATGCGGCCTGGGACGGCAAACCGCCCCCGCACGCAGTCCATCGTCCGGGAAGAAGCCATGAACATCCTCGGCATCGGCACCGACATCACGGAAGTGCTGCGGATCGCGCAGATGATCGACCGGCATGGCGAACTCTTCGTCGGCCGCGTCTACACGCAGGCCGAGATCGACTACTGCCGCAGCCGCCGGATGGCCACGCAGCATTTCGCGGGCCGCTGGGCGGCCAAGGAGGCGGTGCTCAAGGCCCTCGGCACCGGCTGGAGAAAAGGCATCAGCTGGCGAGACATCGAGGTGCTCAACGGCGCGGGGGGCCGGCCGACGACGACACTCAGCGGGGGCGCCCGCGACATCGCCGAACGGCTGGGCATCCGCTGCGTGCTCGTGAGCATCTCCCACTGCCGCGCCCATGCCACGGCCTACGCCGCGGCCCTCGACGAGACGCCGCCGACCTTTCTGGTGGACATGCCGTGGGTATGAACGGCCTTGCCGTCAGCCCGTGTCGCCAAACAGCGGAAGCTGCGCGACGCCGCCTTCGATCTGAAGGTTCGCAAGCGGGGTGCCCTCCGCGACGGGCGTCGTGCCGTCTCGGCGGGTGAGCTGAAGCTTCGTTTGGCCGCGAAGATGGGCCTCGAGTTCGGATGTGAGCGATTTCTGCTTGCCTTCCGGCAGCTTGCCGAAGGCCTCACGGCCGCGGCACTTCGGAAATGCACGGCATCCGAGCCACGGGCCCCGCTTGCCGTCTCGGAGGTTCATGAAGTCGCCGCACTTCGGGCAGACGATGTCGGTCACCACCGGCGGCGGCGATGGGAACTTGACGTTCCCCTTCCGGTCGAGGTTGAGGATGAAGGGCGGCGGCTCCGCCGGCGAGTCGTCCTTCTTCCGGCCGCGCGGCTTCGGCACCCGAGGCTTGTCCTCGACGAGGAAGTCGCCGAACCGGCCGGTCCGCTTCACCATCGGCACGCCGGCGGGCGAGAGCAGGTCGATCTGCTCGGGCTGTCGGGGCTTGCCGTCGCGATCGACCGGCATGGCGAACGTGCAGGCCGGCACCTCCTTCGGCTTCGCGGCCGCCCGCTTCGTGCGTGTCGACTTCTTCGTGGCCGTCTTCTTCGCCGGAGCGGCGGGCTGCTCGACGATCTTCTCGTTGTAGCCGCTGCACGACAGGAACCGGCCGCTCTTGCCGAGCCGATACTCCAGCCGCCGCCCGCATTCGGGGCACGCGTAGGGAGAGGGCTCGCCGCGGCCTTTGACATGCTCCCTCTCAAGGGCCGTCTCCAGCTTCGGCTTCAGTTCATCGTGGAATTCGTGGAGCACGTCGGTCCACTGCTTGGAGCCCTCGGCCACCTGGTCGAGTTCCAGCTCGATCTCGCGGGTGTAGCCGATTTCGATGAACTGGTTCTCGAAGCCGTCCTTGAGGAACCCGGTCACCGCCTCGCCGAGCGCGGTGGCATAAAACCGACGATCCCGCTGCTCCACATAGCCGCGGTTCTCGATGACGTTGATGATGCTGGCGTACGTCGAGGGCCGGCCGATCCCCTCCTCCTCCAGCTTCTTCACGAGTGTGGCCTCGGAATACCGCGGCGGAGGCGACTGGAACTTCTGCCGCGGCTCGATGGAGAACGGCGCGAGCTGGGCCCCCTTTTGAAACTCGGGGAGCACCTGCTCGCCGTCGTCGCGGGGCGTGCCGCTGATCCGGTAGAAGCCGTCGAACCGCAGCACGCGGCCGGTGGCCTTGAAGACGGCTCCGGTGTCGCGGTCGCTCCGCCGAAGACGGACGGCCGTCGAATCCCATTCGGCGTCGGTCGCCTGGCAGGCCACGAAGCATTGCCAGATGAGACGGTAGAGCCGGAGTTGCTCGTCGGAGAGCGCTCCGGCGATCGAGTCGGGGGTGCGGGAGGCGTCGGTGGGCCGGATCGCCTCATGGGCTTCCTGCGCGCTCTCGTTGGAGCTGGCGTAGAACCGTGGCTTCTCCGGAACGTAGGACGCGCCATGCTCCCGCTCCAGGAAGCGGCGGGCCATCTCGATCGCCTCGCGGGAGAGGTTCGTCGAGTCGGTTCGCATGTAGGTGATGAGACCGACCCGCCCCTCGCCGGGGATGTCGATCCCTTCGTAGAGCTGCTGGGCGATCCGCATCGTGCGGTCGGTCGACATCCCGAGGCGGCTGCTGGCCGCCTGCTGCAAGGTGCTCGTGATGAACGGCGGATAGGGCTTCGACCTCGTCCGCGTGACGTCGATCGCATCGACCGTGTAGCGGGCCGCAGGATCGGGACGGCCGCTGATCCGCGCGAGATTCTTCGCCCGCCCCTTGCCATCCGGATCGACATCCCGGGCGACCGTGGCATCGAGGAGGCCGGCTGCCACAGCGGCCCGCTCGATGGCTGGAACGAGATCCTCGGCCGATTCGTTGCCGGCCTCGATCTTCAGCGGCTTGCCCCCAGCCTCGACCATCTCACACTGGAGCGATTTCCGATCGGCCAGCCAGGCCATGCGGTCGCGGACCAGCGGTGGCCGGCCGCGGTCGTCACGCATCGCCATGAACGCCGTCCATTCGCCATGGAGCGCGGTGGCCCTCGGCACATCGAACGACAGCCCGGCCGTGATCTCCCACGACTCCGACGGCGTGAAAGCCCGGATCTCCTGCTCCCGCTCCACGACGATCCGAGCCGCCACGCTCTGGACCCGGCCGGCGCTCAGCCCGGAGGCGACCTTCTTCCACAGGATCGGCGACACCTGATAGCCGACGATCCGATCGACGATCCGCCGCGCCTGCTGGGCCTCGACCCGCGGCATGTTGATCGGCCGGGGATGCTGGAAGGCCCGCTGCACCTCCGACTTCGTGATGGCGTCGAAGGTCACCCGCTTTGCGTTGCCGGCATCGACCCCGAGCACCTGCGTGAGGTGCCAAGCGATCGCCTCCCCCTCCCGGTCGAGGTCGGTGGCGAACCAGATGTCGCTCGCCCCCTTCGCCAGCCGGCGCAGTTCGGCGACCGTTTTGGTCTTGTCGTCGTCAATTTCGTAGGTGGGGGCGAAGTCGTGATCGAGGTCCACGCCGGGCACCGGCTGCTTCGAGCCCTTCGGGGCGCGGCTGGGCAGGTCGCGGATATGGCCGATCGAGGCCTTCACTACGAAACCGGGGCCGAGGTATTTTTCGATGGTCTTGGCCTTGGCGGGGCTCTCCACGATGACCAGTTCGTAGTCGCCCCGAGGCACGGCAGCGGCCTGGGTTTTGCCCCGTTCGGGGCCTTTGCGGCGGGTTGTGGAAGTTCTTTTGGCCATGCAAGCGTGGAAGCCATTGGTCGAAGTCGGGATTGGCGCCGGCAGGCCCGGCGCTACAATCTGCGGCCTGTTTCGAGTCAGACAGCGTTACCCTGCCCTGTCTTTATTTGTCAAGTCTCGACGGTTCCGCCGTTCGAGCAGCGTGAACAGGCGGTGCCATGGCCGGCTCCTTCGACATCTTTCGCAAATACCAGCGTTCCCTGCTCGTCTTCGTGGCGATCGTGGCCATGCTGGCCTTTTTCGTCCTCCCGCCCATCCTGCAAATGGGCGTCGGCCCGGCCGCGGGCAACCCGGTGGCGGTTGCCTGGAAGGACGGCGCCCTGCGCGAGAACGACCTCGAACGGGCCGTTGCGATGCGGACGATCGTCAACCGCTTCCTGGCCGAAAGCGGTATGGCCGCGGGCCGCGACCCGTCGCAGCTGCCGCTCTTTCCCGATTCCGAGGAGCAGGTCGTGCGGGCGATGCTCCTGGCCAAGGAAGCCTCCGCCAACGGCATCGTGGTGAGCGACGCCGCGATCAATGATTTTCTCTCGCAATGGACCAACAATCTCGTCCGGCCCGAGCAGTTCCGAGAGATCATCGCCGGACTGCGGCTGGGACCGGTCGCGGTGTCGCAGCGGGATCTCTTCGATGCGATCCGCACCGAACTGGCCGCACGAAACATGTTCGTGCTCTTCCAGACCGGGTTCTCGGGCGACCCGCCCGGCTGGCGCTGGGACGCCTTCCGCAGGCTCGAGCAGCAGGCGACGATCGAGGCGGTGCCGGTGGTGGTGGAGAGCCTCGCCGACGAGGTGCCGGCGCCGTCAGGCGACGAACTGCGGACGTTTTTCGAAAAGTACAAGGGCGACCTGGCCCGGGCCCGAAGCGACGAACCGGGCTTCCGCGAGCCGCACCGCGCGAAATTCCAATACCTCGTCGCTCGGCGAGACGCCGCCCTCGACAAGGCGAAGCAAGAGATCACTGACGAGCAGATCGCCGACTTCTACGAGAAGAACAAGGAGACGATGTTTCGGGCAAAGGAGTCGAAGGACGACGAGAAAAAGAGCGACGAGAAGAAAGACGACGCGGCAGGAGCCGACGACAAAAAAAAGGTGGATGAGGCCGACAAGCCCGACGGGAAAGCGGCCGAGGTGAAGACAGACGATGCGCCGAAGTTCGAGCCGCTCGAGAAGGTGAAGGATCAGATCCGCGACCGGCTCGCCACCGAGCAGGCCGATCGCTCGATCGATGCCGTTTTCACGGCCGTGGCCTCCGACCTCACCGGCTATTCGGAGGACATCGCGCTCTGGCAGGCCCGGCAGGAGAAGGGGCCGGCCCCTCGGGCGCCCGATCTCGAGAAGATCGCCGCCGCCCAGGGACTCGAGGCCGGCGAGTCGGACCTGGTCACCGCCGAGCAGGCCATCGCCTCCGGCGGCGTCGGGCAAAGCTTCGAATTCGTTTCCGATCCGACGAGCCGGTTTGGGTTCCGTCAGCGCAATTGGCTCGAGCAGATCTACGGCCCATCCGCGGCATCCCTGCGCCCCGTGACGTCGCGAGACATCGCCGGCAACCGCTATCTCTCCTGGAAAGTAGAGGATCAGCCCGAATTCACGCCCTCCTTTGAGGCGGCGCGGCCGCAGGTGGAGCAGGCCTGGAAGATCGTGCAAGGGCGCGGCATCGCGCGAAAAAAGGCCGAGGCGATCGCGGCCGAGACCGCCGGGAAGCCGTCGCTCAAAGACGCCATCGCCGGCAGGGAGGGCGTCGAGGTGGTGACCGTCGGCCCCTTCTCGTGGCTCACGCAGGGAACCGTGCCGCAGGGCACGCCCCCGTCCCTCTCCGATCCGCCCGGGCTCGTCATGGCTGGCGAGGATCTGATGCGGGCCGTCTTCGCGATCGAGCCGGGCCAGACCACGGTGGCCTTCAACGAGCCCAAGACGATCTGCTACGCGATCCGCATGGAGTCGCTCACCCCTCCGGTGGCCGACCTACGAGAGACGTTCGTCGCCCAAAAGGACGACCAGCGGCGGATCGCGATGGTCGCACAGGGGGAATTTTCCGAGGCGTTTGGCCGGTGGTTCGACGACCTCGAGACGAAGCACGGCCTCCAGTGGAAGCGTCAGCCCCGCCGCGGCAACCGCTGACACCGCACGACCGGCCCGGAAGCCTTCGTCCGCGCATGGCTACCGTCGTGGCTTCAGCACGATCACGGCCAGGGGCGGGAGCGTGAGTTCGAGTGAATGGCTGCGACCGTGGTGCGGCGTGGCGGCGGCGTGGAGAGAACTCTGGTTGCCCATGTTGCTCCCGCCGTAATAGGTCGAATCGCTGTTGAAGATCTCGTCGTAGTCGCCGCCGGCGGGCATCCCGATGCGATAGCGCTCTCGCGGCACGGGCGTGAAGTTGCAGCAGACGACGAGGAAGTCGTCAGGATCGGCGGCACGCCGGACGAAGGAGAGGACGCTATCCTGCCAGTTGTGGCAGTCGATCCACTCGAACCCACGGCCGTCGAAATCGAGCTGATGCAGGGCCGGCTCGCGGCGAACGAGCCCGTTGAGATCGGCCACCGCCTTCGACAGGCCCCGGTGGCTCTCCGACTGGAGCAGGTGCCACTGGAGGCTGTCGTCGAAGTTCCATTCGCGCCACTGGCCGAACTCGCCCCCCATGAAGAGCAGCTTCCGGCCCGGGTGGCACCACATGTAGGCGTAGAGGAGCCGCAGGTTCGCGAACTTCTGCCACAGGTCGCCCGGCATCTGGTCGAGGAGCGAGCCCTTTCCATGAACCACCTCGTCGTGCGAGAGCGGCAGGACGAAGTTCTCGTGGAAGGCATAGATGAGGCTGAAGGTGAGCTCGTCGTGGTGATACTTGCGATGCACGGGATCATGCCGCATGTAGCGGAGCGTGTCGTTCATCCAGCCCATGTTCCACTTGAGGCTGAATCCGAGACCGCCGGTGTAGGTGGGCCGCGACACGCCCGGCCACGCGGTCGACTCCTCGGCGATCGTCAGCACGCCCGGGTGATGGGCATGCACCTGGACGTTGAACTGTTTGAGAAACTCGATCGCGTCGAGATTCTCGCGGCCACCGAAGCAGTTGGGCAGCCACTCGCCATCCTTGCGGCTGTAGTCGAGGTAGAGCATCGAGGCGACCGCATCGACCCGCAGCCCGTCGATGTGGTAGCGGTCGAGCCAGAAGAGGGCGCTCGAGATGAGGTAGTTGGCCACCTCGTTGCGGCCGTAGTTGTAGATCAGCGTGCCCCAGTCAGGATGCTCGCCCCTACGGGGATCCTCGTGCTCGTAGAGGGCCGTGCCGTCGAATTGCCGCAGGCCGTGCCCATCCTTCGGGAAATGCGCCGGAACCCAGTCGATGATCACACCGACGCCCGCGCGGTGCAGCGAGTCGATGAGCGACATGAGCTCGTGGGGCGTGCCGAAGCGGCTCGTCGCGGAAAACATGCCGATCGTCTGATAACCCCAGCTCGCCGACAACGGATGCTCCGTCGGCGGGAGGAATTCGACATGCGTGAATCCCATTTCCACGCAGTAGGGGACAAGATCCCGTTCGAGGTCAGCGTAGGTCAGCCAGCGATGCGGGTCGTCACCGGGCCGCCGCCAGCTGCCGAGGTGAAGCTCGTAGACGGCAAGCGGCCGTTCGAGCGGGTTTTCATGCGCACGCCGGGCCATCCAGTCGCCATCACGCCATCGATGGCCATCGAGGTCGACGACCCGCGAGGCCGTACGGGGCGGCACCTCGGCGGCGAAGCCGTAGGGATCGGAGCGATCGCTGTGGGTTCCTCCGTGGTGGACCCGAAACTTGTAGAGCGTGCCGGGGCCGAGGCCGGGCACGAACAGTTCCCAGACGCCCGACGGAATCCGCTTGTGCATCGGGTGTGACCGGCCATCCCACCCGTTGAAGTCGCCCACCAGGCTCACGCCATCGGCGTTCGGGGCCCAGACGGCGAAGTTCACACCCGACACACCGCCGACGGCATGCAACTGGGCGCCGAGTTTCTCGTAACTCTTCCAATGCCGCCCTTCGCCCAGCAGATGGAAGTCGTATTCTGACAGCATGTCGGGCAGGCCTACGGCGGGGCGGAACGCGCCACAACTATGCTATGCTCCCGGCCGTTGTGCCGACCGAGTGCCGGTTGGTGCTGGTTTTTCCGGTCGTGACGACCATGTGCCATGCAGCCCCGATCCGTGATGGCGACCGTGATGGAGTATGAGCGGTTTTTGCCGGTGGAGCGGGCCTACGACCTGCCTGGCGGACCCCTGCGGCTCTGGCTGCCCCCCGACATGGATGCCCTCATCGACATCGAGGCCTTCGAGGCCGACGAGCGGATCCCCTATTGGGCCAATGTCTGGGAATCGGCCATCGTGCTCGCCGAGGATCTCGCCCGAACCGACAGCCCCGGCCTCTCGCTCGTCGAACTGGGCTGCGGCCTCGGGCTGCCGTCGCTGGTTGCCGCGAGGCAGGGCTTCGCAGTCACGGCCACCGACTACGAGGATGCGGCGCTCGAGGGCGTGCGATTCAACGCAGCCAAAAACGGACTGGGCGACCGGGTCTCCACCAGGCTCATCGATTGGCGGACTCCGCCCGACGGGCCGGAGACATTCGACCGTGTCGTGGCTGCCGACGTGCTCTACGAACAGCACCACGCCCTGGCGCTGGCAGGCGTGATCGACAGGCTGCTCGCCGCCGACGGCCTGGCACTCGTCGCCGACCCGGGCCGGCTCAAGGCGGCCGCGTTTCCCCCGGCCTGCGTCGCCCTGGGGCTCACCGTGGAAACACGCCCGGCCCGCCGGCCGCTTGGGGCGACCGGCGGGCCGGCGATCACGGTGTACGCGGTCACGCGACCAGCCGCATCTCGGGCACCTCGCCCGTGATGCCGATGACGAACTCCTCGAAGATCTTCACGTCGAGGGCCGACGCGCTTTCGGCTTCCGGGTGGAATTGCGTGCCGATGGCCACCCAATCCTCGACCGCGCTCTCGATCGCCTCGATGACGCCGTCCGGCGACCGCGCGGTCACCTTGAAGCTCATCGCGACGTCGTCGATCGCCATGTGGTGCATGCTGTTGACCCGGATCTCACCGTCGCCATAGACCCGCTCCATCGCCGAGCCCCGCTCGACGACCAGCGCGTGGCGGTGGGCCTGATCGATCGGATCCTTGTGCGGGATCGCCTTTGGCAGATCCTCGGGGATGTGCAGGAAGAGCGTTCCCCCCTCGGTGACATTGAGCAACTGCATGCCGGCCCCGATCGCCAGCACCGGCATGTGTCGGGCACAGATATGCTTCGCGAGAAGCCGGTCGAAATCCTCCCGGCGCGGATCCATCGGCCGGACCGAGGGATGGGGCATGTAGCCGTCCCGCCGCGGGTCGAGGTCGGCACCACCCACCAGGACCACCCCGTCGAGCATGTCGAGGACGCGAACGATGTCATCCTCGTCGGTCAGGGGGGGCAGAATCACCGGCACACCACCGGACGCGATGACGCCGTCGTAGTAGCCGGCGGCGACGAATGAGAGCGCCGCATGCTCCTTGCGGGACGGACGGAAGTCGGTGTTGATGCCAATGAGGGGTTTGGCGGCCATGAGGGTTCCTCTCCACGCTGTCGGAGCCGGCATCCCTGCCGGCCCGCCCGGCGACGAGGTGGTCGTCATGACCCCCGGCCCCGAATGCCATCCCGATCGCCTCACCCTTCATCCTGAAGGGACTACGCGGCGGTCGGTGCCATCCGGGCACCGGGCAGGCGCCCCGCGTGGGGCCCCGTACCAAGTCCGTCGTCCGAGCCTTCGACGCCGTGGGCGGCAGGCATCGGCCTGCATCACTCACGACGACGAGCCGCGAAAATAGGGCGTTCAAGACCATCTGCAACGATTTTTCGGATTTTGTGGTCGCCGCGCCCGCCGACCCCAATATCCAGTGCTAGCACTCCCGGTGCTAGCAGATTGTGGCCACCGTAGCGCTCACATTGGCCCGGGCCCGGGGCCGGCCTCATCCACCGATCCAGATGGCGTCCTTGAAACTGCGCAACCAGGTGAGCTGCCTCTTCGCGAGTTGGCGCGTGCGGGCCTTCGTGCGCTCGATGGCCTCATCCCGAGAAAGCCGGCCTTCGATGACGGCGATCGCCTCCTCGTATCCGGCCCCTTGCCGGGCTGTGAGGCCGATACCGCCCCCTTCGATGGCGCCGCGCGTTTCCTCGATGAGCCCCTCGGCAAACATCCGCTTTACCCGACGATCGATGCGGTCGTGAAGAATATGCCTCGGCAGATCGATCACGAGCATCTGCGATGCGAACGTCGCCGACCGGGCGTTTCCGTCGGCGCCCGACGGAGCGTGCCAGGAGTCGCTCAGCGGCCGGCCCGTGACCTCGGCCACCTCCAGCGCTCGCACGATCCGCTTGGCGTCGTTGGGATGGATGCGGGCGGCGGCGACGGGATCGACGGCCGCGAGCCGCGCATGCAGCGATGGCGTTCCCTGCTCCGCCGCCTCGGCGGCGAGCCGCTCGCGGACCGATCGATCCTCGGGCGGCAGCGGAGCGAGCCCATCGCGAAGGGATCGGAGGTAGAGTGGGGTGCCGCCGACCAGGAGCACCCGCCGGCCGCGGCTGCGGATGGCATCGATCGCGGTGGCGGTGGCGACGAGCCACTGGGCCACGCTGAAGGCCTCGGACGGCCGAACGAGATCGAGGCAGTGGTGCGGAATGGCGGCCTGCTCGGCGGCGGTCGGCGTGGCGGTGCCGATGTCGAGCCCCGCATACACCGCCATCGAGTCGACGCTCACGATCTCCGCGGCGAGCCTCGCGGCGAGCCGCACGGCGAGCGCCGTCTTGCCCGAGGCCGTCGGCCCCGACAGAACCCAGCAGTCGTCCCCCAGCCGCGGCAGGGCCGCCCCCTCCGATCCGATTGTTCCGGATGGAACGGTTGCTCCTGCGGCCGAAGAACCGTCGCCGGAGCATGGTAGAGTTTTGGAACTCGGCCGATCGGCCGAACGGAGCGTGTCGCGGTGTCTGCCGCCTGGAGCCATTGATGCGTCGACCGGGTGAAGTCCTTGAAAGCCTCGAGCGCGTGATCGCATCACGCAAGGGGGGCGATTCCGATCGATCCTACACCAGTCGGCTCCTCGCCGGGGGCACGGAAACGATCGGCTCGAAGGTCACCGAGGAGGCGATCGAACTCGTGCATGCGGCGGTCGGCGAGACAGACGACCGCGTCGTCTCCGAAGCGGCCGATCTCGTGTATCACACCCTCGTGCTCCTGGCCGCCCGCAACGTGCCACTCGCCCGCGTCGAAGACGAATTGGCCCGCCGATTCGGCGTCTCCGGGCTCGATGAAAAGGCATCCCGTTCGGGCGGGACGTCCCGGGAAGGAGAGACACGATGAACGTGACCCGCGACCCATCCCATCAGGACGACCTCCTTCGAATCGGCATCCCGAGCAAGGGCCGCCTCTCGGAGATCGCCGCCCAACTGCTCAACGACTCCGGCCTCTCCTTCCGACGTACCGAGCGGACGCTCTTCGCCCGCTGCCGGGAGATGCCGGTGGAGGTGACGTTCCTGCGGACCGACGACATCCCCGTGCTTACTGCGGAGGGGGCGATCGATCTCGGCATCACCGGGGCCGACCTCGTCGCCGAAAGCGGCGCGGAGGTGATCCATCGGCTCGACCTCGGTGTCGGCGTCTGCCGGCTCGCCTTGTGCGTGGCCGACGACTCGGGCATCACGGAACCATCCCAGCTCGCCGGAACCCGGATCGCCACCAGTTTTCCGAGAGTGACCCGCCAGTGGCTTGCCGCCCGCGGCGTCGATGCCCACTTCGTCGATCTCTCCGGCAGCGTCGAGATCATGATCTCGCTGGGCGTCGCCGACGCCATCGTCGATCTGGTCGAAACCGGCAGCACGCTGGCCGCCAATCGGCTCCGGGTGCTCGACGAGATCGGCCGCTACGAAACGGTGCTCGTGCAGAACAATAACCTCCGCGATACCGCCCTGGCCGACCGGATCGTACGGCGGCTCGAGGGGATCGTGATCGCCCGCTCGTGGTCGCTCCTGGAATACAACGTGCCGCGGCGACAGCTCTCGCAGGCCGAGACGATCACCCCCGGCTTCAATTCCCCGACAATCATGTCGCTGGAAGACGCCGAGTGGTGCGCGGTGCGGGCCATGGTGAAGCGGGGCGACGTGCACGCCATCATGGAGCGGCTCGAAGCCATCGGCGCCTCGGCGATCATCGAAACCCGCATCGCCAACTGCCGTCTGTAGGCAGGGCTGGTTTAGGACTGCGTCCCGGGAGGGGCTGCCCGTGCCATGGAGCCGGCCTTGCTGGCAAGCGAAGCCATGGATGGCGGGAGCGCAGCCAGCACGGAGTGAGCAAAAGCCCGGAGGGCTGAAGCGAACGTCCGGCGATATGGCACGGGCAGCCCCGACTCACGTCAAACGGGTTCCCGATGGCTCGAAAATCTCCGACCCGTGAATCCACCGGCCGGAACGGGTTGTGGCGATGACCTGGGTGGCTGGGTCGAGCGCGGCGGCGAAGGGATCGGGCAGGGGCGTCGCAGGGCGGAGGATGGCGAGATCGGCGGGACGGCCCCGGGCGAGAAGACCTGAGCGGTGCTCCAGATACGTCGCCCAGGCGCCGTGGCGGGTGGCCATGTGAAGGGTTTCCTCGGCCGAGGCAAGGCCGGCGTCGGCGAGGGTACGGCATTCGGCGAGCACGGAGAGATCGGGAGAGGAGGCGCGGCTGTCGGTGCCGATTGCCACGCGGATGCCGGCATCGCGAAATGCCCGCACCGGCGGCAGCATGCCCGAGAGCGACCGTGTCGTCCGCGGGCAGACCGCCACGCCCATGCGGCCGCGATGCTTCGCAAGGCGGGCCATCGCCACGGGATCCTCCGGGAGGAACGTTCCGTGGACGACCATGCTTCGGGGCGATCGGGCGAGGAGCGTGATCCAATCGGCGGCGGTGAGGAATCTCGGCGGCTCATCCGGCCAGGCGCCGAGCGACTCGAGCATCGCGCGGAACCGGCCGGTTCCGGCGGCCAGAAGATCGGCCTCGTCTCGGCTTTCCGCGACATGCATCGCCATGGGGATCGCACGGCGCCTGGCCATGTCGATGAGCCGGCGGCCGAGGGGCGCGGCCACCGAATAGGGGGCGTGCGGCGAGATGCCGTGAAGGCCGCCGGCATCACCCGAATCGATCGCTTTCTCGATCCGGGAAGCGACCCGGCTCCCGGCGGAGGGCGCGAGCCCCAGCCCTTCCCGATAGGCCCGCACCCGCGGACCACTCGATGCGTAGGCCGAGGCCGGGGCGTTCGTGGCGATCTCACCGATTGCCGTCACGCCGGCGGCGGCCGATTCGGCAAGGCCGATCGCGATGGCATGCACGACCTTTTCCTTCCCGGCATCGGCATCGCCTGTCGCCCGCGATCGTCGCATCTGCACGACCCGCTCGATCCACGCGGGCAGCCCCCCGCCCGGATCGAGCGGGGCGGTGCACGCGGAAAACTCGAGGTGGGTGTGGGCGTTGACGAGCCCAGGCAGGACGATCGCGTCGCCGAGATCGGCGCACGGACCGGACGGACGGCCACGACCGATCGCCACGATCCGGCCACGACGGATGGAGATCCAGCCATTCTCGAGCGGCCGGCCCTCCATCGGAAGCACGTGCCGGCAGCGGAGCGTCAGAGACTCTGAGCGATCGCGGTTCACGGGACGGCCGCGACGACCGGGAGGAGCACAGACGGACTGGCCGGAGGCCGAAGCCCGGAACCGGAGACGTCGTCGAGGAGTTCGTAGAACACGTTGCGACGCCGCGGAATCCAGCCGAGTTCGGAAATGGCCGACGTCATCTCGTCGAGCGAGAGATGATGCACGGTGCCGGCGGCGCTGACGACGTTTTCCTCGATCATGAGGCTGCCCATGTCGTTGGCGCCAAAGAGCAACGCGAGCTGTCCGATCTCCCGCCCCTGTGTCACCCAGCTCGATTGGATGTTGGCGATGTTGTCGAGATAGAGACGAGCGACGGCCTGCGTCTTGAGGTATTCGAAGGCTCCCGTCGGCGGGATATCGGCCATCTCGGTGTTCTCCGGCTGGAAGGACCAGCAGATGAATGCCGTGAAGCCGCTGGTTTCGTCCTGCAACTGCCGAAGCCGATCGAGGTGCTCGATCCGCTCGGCAAGTGTCTCGATGTGGCCATACATCATCGTGGCCGTGCTCCTGCCGCCGAGACGGTGCCACTGCCGATGAACCTCGAGCCACCCGTCGGTGAGCACCTTGCCGCGAGTCATCGCCTTCCGGACGCGATCGACGAGAATCTCACCGCCCCCTCCAGGCAGCGACCCGAGGCCCGCGCGGGCGAGCCGCTCGAGCACCTCGCGGAGCGGCCTCTTCGAGACCTTCGTCAGGTGGTGGATCTCGGGGGGCGAAAACCCGTGCACGTTGACCTGAGGAAACCGGGCCTTGATGTCGCGAAGCAGATCCTCGTACCACTCGATCGAAAGCGTCGGATGCATCCCGCCCTGCAGAAGGATCTGGTCGCCGCCGATCTCGACCATCTCCTCGATCTTTCCGAGGAGTTCCTCGCGATCGAGCACGTAGCCCTCGGCATGTTTCGGCGGACGGTAGAACGCGCAGAAGTCGCAGACGGCCGAGCAGACGTTGGTGTAATTGATGTTTCGGTCGATGTTGTAGGTGCGATAGGGCTCCGGATGGAGCCGCTCGGTGACGGCATGTGCCGCCCGGCCGATCGCCGCGAGATCATGGCAGGCGAGCAGCCGCAGGGCATCGTCGTTGGAGAGCCGCCGTCCGGCGACGGTCTCGTCGAGAATCCTTCTGACGGATGCGTCGGTCATGCTGATGCGGGAGCGGGAGGGTGAAGGCGGGCGATGTCGCGGCCCCGAGGGACCAACGACAGTGTGGCGGCATGGCGATAGAAGAGCGAGAGGGCCTCCCGCTCGCGGGGTCCGATCTGGTAGTGGAGGTTGTCCCGCAGGTAGCTCAGGCACTGGGGGACTGTGAGGCCGTGGCCGGCCGCTTCGGCCGCCGCGATGGCGGCGAGGCTCGCCCTGCCCTCGTCGCGTGCCGACTCCAGCAGTGGCTCGACCGATCGCACGTCGAAGTCGCGACGGGCCGCCCAGACCGCGAAGACGAAGGGGAGCCCGGTCCACCGGCACCACTCGTCTCCCAGGTCCCAGATCAGTTGGAACGATCCAACGCCCGCCGCCAAGCCGAGCGCGCGGTCGCCGATGAGGAGTGTGGCATCGGCGGCGGTGTCGGCGAGCCCGTCCCCGATCGGAAGCGTTTCGACGGTCGGCACGACCCCGAATCGTTCGGCCAAGAGGATCCTCGCGAGGACGGCGCTCGTCCTGGAGCCCTCATCGACGGCAAGCCGCCTCACTCGCGCGGGCGCCGTGCGAAAAAAAAGTTTTACGCTCATCACGGGCCCCCGGCAGCCGATGCAGGCATCGGACACGATGCGATATCCGTCCCCGCGGAACAGCTCGATTGACGGAATGAGCGCCACGTCGAGGCTGCGGGCCGCCAGACGATCGGCGAGCCGGCTGGGCAGATCGTAGGAGACCTCCGCCCCGGCAGCCGCGAGTCCATGAACGAGCGGCTTCGTGTTGAGGTATTGCACCGCCCCGATGTGGGGCGATGCGGGCGGCGGGATGGCGGGGAGGCGGCTTGGCATGACGGCAGTCACCGAGACTCTCAATCATAGAAGCCTTCCAGCCGGCCGGGGACCCCCTCCCGATCTTCGCCTACGGCTCGAGCCGGCGGAACGAACGCAGCCCCGCGACCATAGGAATGAACGTCACCAACAGGCCGACCACGGTGACCGTCGCCACGCTGATGGCGATCCCCTGCGGTCCGGCGGCCCATCGGAACACATTCGGGCCACCGCGGTGATTCGTCGTCGCCAGGACCTGGAAGAGGTGCGACGGAAGCGCCGCCACGACGACGGTGAACACGATGAACAACGAACTGAGAACGAGGGTGAGCGTGCCCCCGAACCCGGCCGCGATCTTGGTCGGCGACGACTCCCGCAGCTCGGGCATCTTTGCCCCGAACCCCACGGCGATCCCCGAGAGGCCCATGCAGAGGACCAGGCAGCAGATCTCGTGGACCATGAGCAGCCGCTTCGGAATGCCGAGCATGGTGTCGCTCAGCAGCACCAGCAGCATGCAGGGGATCAGTCCTCCCACGAACGAGAAGAGAAATTTCGACCAGATGACCTGATCCCGGTGCACGGGCAGGAGCCCCAAGATCCAGAACCGCCGCCCCTCGAGGCTGATCATCGGATAGACGAACCGGGTCGTGAACGTCGAGAGAATCAGTCCGACGACCGCAAGGTTGAGAAACCCGATCACCGATTTGTGAGCGGCATTGAAGTTGAAAGAACGCAGATTGAAGAAATAGAGGGCGAGCAACCCGAAGAAGATGGCACACTGCGACCACTGGGTGATGTCGCGGCGAAAAATCCGGAAATCCTTGACGAGGAGGAGCCGCAGCGGGCGACCGATAGACGCGCCGTCACCGCTAAGCACGTCGTCAAGCCAGTATGTCTTCAACTGTCGGCGGGAAGGCACGTCGCCGGCGACCTGGCTGTAGCCGAGCCGATAGGCCTGGCGGGCCAGCCAGTCACAGGCCACCCGCAGCAGCAGGGCATTGGAGACCAGCAGGGCGAGGAACTTCAGCGATTCCACGAGGGACGCCCGGGCGTTGGCACCATCCGCTCCACGATGGGCCGCCTCGATCAACCCGCTGGAGATCCACCAACTGGGAAGCAGTTTGTGCTCCGTGATCGAGAGCCAGGCGAACGCCTGCTCGAGCCAGCTGGCCGTGATCCCCTCGTCGCCGATCGAATTCACCATCGACCAGCCAAACCAGGCGATGCCCGCACAGCCTGCGACCACGCTCCAGGCGATGGCATGAAGCCGCAGCCGCGGCAGCCAGGCCGACATCGCGAGGCAGACGATGGTCCCGAGCGACGCCGGGATCACCACGAACGACACCATGAACGGCACCAACAGCAGGTAGTAGGACCATGGCGATTCCCGCACCACCCCATACGCGATGAGCATCGGGGTGCCCATGAGCGCGAATCCCCAACCGGAGAACCAGATCACTTCCTGGAACTTGTGGCTTTGGATCGACTCCGCCCGAGCCGGAAACGTGAGGAGCAGTTTCGCTTCGGGCGAGGCATACAACCCGCCATACGTGAGGATGCCCGTGGAGAAGACGAGCATCACGAAGAGCGTCAGGAAGAACGTATTGAACAGGAGCGGCACCACCTCCGCGTGCAGCGAATCGAGAAACGAAAAAGCCTCGCGGGAAACGCAGTAGAGGACGGCCCAAAAGATGCCGCTGAGAAAAAGAACCACTCCCAACCTCAGCCTGGCGTGCTGAAGCATCCCGAGGACCGTCCGCCAGGTAATCCGTGCCCTGAGCCGCAGGAAGAGCCGGGCCTCGGCATCGCTGGAGATCCGTCGTGAAATTCCGCCGAACGACGTGCTCTTTTCCATGGCACGATCAGACCTTCTGCGATTCGGGGGGGATCCGGACCGTCGTCAATTCGAGATAGAGCTGTTCCAGGCTCGTGCTCTCGATCGCCGTGTGCTCGCGCAGTTCCATCACGGTGCCGAGGAATCGCAACTGGCCCCGAACCATGATTCCGATACGGTCGGCCATTTCCTCGGCCATCGCTAGCGTGTGCGTCGACATGAAGACGGTCATGCCCTGCTGGGTCTTTTCCTTGAGCATGTCTTTTACGATCCGCACGCTGCGCGGGTCGAGGCCGACCATCGGCTCGTCGAGCACCAGCACGTCGGGATCGTGGAGCATCGAGGAGGCGAACACCAGCCTCTGCTTCATCCCCAACGAATAGCTCTCGACCAGGTCGTTGGCGAATTCTCCGATTTCGAAGCGATCCACCTCCTCCTCGATGCGACGGGTCGCGATGGGCTTCGGCAGCCCGAACATGTCGGCGATGAACCAGAGAAACTCCCGCCCGGTGAGCTTGTCGTACAGCCAAGGCTCGTCGGGCACGTAGCCAAGGTGGAGGTGGGCATCACTGGAGTTCCGAACGAGGTCGAACCCGCAGACACGCACCGCGCCCGCGCTTGGGCGAAGCAGGCCGACGAGCATCTTGATCGTCGTTGTCTTGCCGGCCCCGTTCGGGCCGAGCAGGGCGAAGAGCTCCCCGCGGGGAACGGAAAGCGAGAGGTCGTCTACGGCAAGTTTGGGGCCATACCGTCGCGAGAGGTGGTCGAACTCGATCACGGAAGTTTCTCCTGGGGAACGTCGGCGGGAGGAGTTTCGCGAGGGCCTTCGTCCGTCGGCTCAGCGTGTCCGGTTTCGTCTGTCTGGCCGGGCAAGGCGCTTTCGAGCAATGTGGAACAATCAGGTTCCGGCACGTCTAGTTCCTTCAGGAGCCGCGATGCCGAGTCGTCATCGTGACGGACGAACGTCAAACGGGCCCCGAGGAGCACCGAGTCCTGCTTGAGCACGCGGCCGTCCATATCGACGAGCATCGTGAACCGCGGCTCGTGATGGGGAGCCGTGGGGTCGTCGCGGTAGGTGACCTCGTGCACCCGCACGAGGTGGTCGCTCCAGAAGAACGTGGTTTCTCGGGACACTTCGGCGTGAAGGATTTCGATCGGCGTGGCTACCGGCCGCAACGGGCTGTACGTGGGAACGGTCCAGCGGCGGCCGACGGAGAGGCCCGGCATTGTCGCCTGAGGAGACAGTTCGTCACCCACCGCCATTCCCTCCGGGAGTTCGCGGTCGCACTCGTATCGCATGCCGTGCGTATCGACCGCCACCGAGACCCTCCCGCCGTGCACCGTGCCGCTCAGGACGGTGCGGTCCGTCACGCCCGGAATTCCGACCGTCGAACGAAAGGATCGCAACTCTCCCCGAGGATCGATCGAGAGATTTCCCCGCGCGTTGAAAGGAACCGTCACCTGGTCGGGAAGTTGCCTCGGCGCCATCATTCGCAACCATGAAGGAATCATCTCGTCGATCGGGATGAAGTCGAAATGCAGGAGGCTTTCGACCACCAGTCCATTGTCGGGCTGTATCTCGGAACGACTCACCGCGTAGCCGACAGGGGCGTCGTTCCAAAGCACCCTCCATGCGACCGGCACCAGTTCGTTGTTGGTGGCGTAGAACGCCTGCTGTCCGGGAGGGGCATGGGCGGCGAGAGACGGCATGATCTTGGCGGTCACGAGCCACTTCATGGAGATCGCCCAAAACACGACGATCACCGGGGTCAGCCAAGCCCTGTTGAACAGCATGGACGGCGAAATCCTTTCGATTCGAGAAGCCCCCAATCTGCGAGGGGCGGATGGGTCACTCCTTTTTCAATAACCGTCCCGGTTGAATGTATCCTTCCCCCCTACGCATGAAAGTCTGCGGGCAGAGGGCGAAACGGGCAAGTGCGGCAGAACTCGCGAAAATCTCACGGGCGGCGATGTTGGCAGGGGGTTGACGCCTGCCTACAATCGGACCCCGTCGCGAGGGGTTTGGAGACCAATCCATGACATCACCTGTTTCGTTCCATCAGAGTTGCCCGGTGTGCGGACGCACGCTCCGGATCGGGGTGAACCTTCTTGGGAGCCGCGTCTACTGCCAGCACTGTGGAGGCGGATTCCGCGCGAGCGACGCATGCTTGAGCGATCAAGGGGCCGCATCGGAGCGGCCGTCGCGATCGATCGTCGATGAATTGCTCGAGCGAGCCGAACTCGTGCTCCAGCGTCAGGCAGACGTCCGGGGCGAGACGTCGAACTCCAGCCCCGCGATCGCCGCCAGCCGCTCCCAGTAGTCGGGGAACGTCTTACCGAAACAATCTGGGTCGCGGATCCGCACACCGCG
>JBJTOU010000156.1:0-7734 GCA_046074725.1 Planctomycetia bacterium | reverse complement strand
GGGAATCGCCGCTTCTGCGCCGCCAAAGTCTCACGGACGCCGCCTCTCCTGCCAAGGCCGTCCCGAGGCCTTACGGCCTGCGGCTTGGAGCAGCGCGGTGAAGCAAGGAGCGATCACGACGGACTGCACACGGGGCTTTTTCTCGGGGCTCCTGCCATGGCTTGGCACCCAGACGGCGTGCTACGCCATGCCGGGGTTTGCGACGACGGCGAGGTCGTGGCCGAAGTCGTGGCCGATTGGTACGATCCTGTCTGCCTCCCGAAGGAGTTCATCATGCCAGAGAGCATCAATCGTCGACAGGTCACCAAGGCCGTCGCCACTGCCGCCGTCGCCCCCGCCGCATTCACGTCCGTCACCGCCGTAGGAGTTGCTTCCATGACCAGCCTGAAAGGCAACATCAACCATTCGATCGTCTTCTGGTGCTTCAACATCGCGGGTGACAAGTGGGATCTGGAGAAGACCTGTCAGGTCGCCGAGCAATTGGGGGTCACGTCGATCGAACTCATCGGCCCGGAGGACTGGCCGACCCTGAAGAAGCATGGGCTGACCTGCGCGATCGCGCCGAATGGCATGCCGGGCGCGCCCTTCATGAAGGGCTTCAATAATCCGGTCTACCACGCGGAGGTGATCGAGCGGACCTCGAAGATGATCGATGCGTGTGCCGATAATCGTATTCCGTCCGTGATCGGATTCACCGGCTACAAGTGGCGCGACGCGGAGGATCCCACGAGCGGCGAGATCTCGCGCGAGGAGGGGGCCGACAACTGCGTGAAAGCGCTCAAGCAACTGGCTCGCCATGCGGAGAAGAAGGGCGTCACGCTGTGCCTCGAGCACCTCAACACCCGCGACGACACGCATCCGATGAAGGGCCATCCTGGTTACCAGGGAGACGACATCGATTACGTCGCCGACATTGTCCGTCGGGTGGGCTCGAATCGCGTGAAGGTGTTGTTCGATCTCTATCACGTGCAGGTGATGAACGGCGATCTGGTTCGTCGGCTCGGCGAATGCAAGGACGTGATCGGCCACATCCACACGGCCGGCAATCCGGGTCGCGGTGAAATCGACGCCAGCCAGGAGATCTCGTTCCCGGCGACGATGCGGAAACTCATCGAGATCGGATACAAGGGCTGGGTGGGTCACGAATTCATTCCCACCCGTGATGCCCTCGCCGGGCTTCGCGAGGCGGTCGCGATCTGCGACGTCTGACGTCAGTGGATCGCCGACACGAGCGTGTGGCCCAGTCGCCCTGCCGCGGCTTCCGCGGCCGCCACAACCGTGCCGGTATCAGCCACGATGCGGTGCTCGACTCGGCAGCTGTTCAGCATCGTTCATGCGGCCAACGCGAGGGGCACGTTGTGTCGATGCGAATTACGTGCACGGTGATATGAGGTTTTCTTTCGCTTCTTGATCAATCCGGGAGAGGCATGGGTCAGCGTGTGCCGCCGCCTCCCCTGATGGCATTCCGCTGCCGATCGGTTTACGGTAGAATTGGGAAGGATCGTTCGGGCCGGCGGTTGCGATGGAGCAGGCGGTCTCCTCGATGAGGCTGCCTGGTCACGCCCTCCGCAGGCGCGAAGACTTCCATCCGCCCACCAGGAGCATGGCATGACCGGATCGCAGGATCTCCCGGACACGATGAACGCGCTCGTGAAGCGGGAATCGGCCCCCGGCCTCTGGCTGGAACGGGTGCCCGTGCCGACGATCGGCATCAACGACGTGCTGGTCCGGGTCGATCGGACGGGCATCTGCGGCACCGACCTGCACATCTACACCTGGGACGCCTGGGCCCGGAAGACGATCCCCGTGCCGATGGTCGTCGGGCACGAGTTCGTGGGCGAGATCGTGGCCGTGGGCGCGAACGTGCATGACTTCTTCCCGGGCGAGGTCGTCTCCGGCGAAGGGCACGTCGTCTGCGGCCGCTGCCGCAACTGCCTCGCCGGTCGGCGGCATCTCTGCAAGGACACGCTCGGCGTGGGCGTGAACCGCCCCGGCGCCTTCGCCGAGTATCTCGTGCTGCCGATGAGCAATGTCTGGCACCACGACCCGGGGATCGACCGTGACGTGGCCTCGATCTTCGATCCGCTGGGCAACGCCGTGCATACGGCCCTCTCCTTCGACCTGCTCGGCGAGGATGTGCTCGTGACGGGCGCCGGCCCGATCGGCCTGATGGCCGTCGCGGTGGCGAAGCACGCGGGGGCGCGGCACGTGGTGATCACCGACGTTAATCCCTACCGTCTTGAACTGGCCCGCCGCATGGGGGCGACGGTGGCCCTCGACGTCCGGTCGGGCCGGCTCACCGACGTCATGCGGGAGCTGGGCATGAAGGAGGGATTCGACGTCGGGCTCGAAATGTCGGGTTCGCCCGCCGCCCTGCGACAGATGCTCGAATCGATGTGCCACGGCGGCAAGATCGCGATGCTCGGGATTCCGTCGGAGCCGATCGCCATCGACTGGAACACGGTCGTGTTCAACATGCTGACGATCAAGGGCATCTACGGCCGCGAGATGTACGAGACCTGGTACAAGATGACGGTCATGATCGAGACCGGCCTCGACATTCGGCCCGTGATCACCCACCGCTTCCACTTCACCGAGTTCGAAAAGGGCTTCGCGGCGATGCAGTCGGGCCAGAGCGGCAAGGTGATCCTCCACTGGAGGGATGCATGAGCCGGGAGTCGCTCTACGAAGTCCTGGCCGCCGGGGCCGAGTCCATGCGGACGGCGGGCACCTTCAAGCGGGAGCGGGTGATCGAATCGCCCCAGGGTGCCCATGTGCGGGTTGCCGGGGGGCGCACCGTGCTCAACATGTGCGCCAACAACTACCTTGGCCTGGCCAGCCATCCGGAGATCGTGGCGGCCGCCCGTGCCGGCCTCGACGCCTGGGGCTATGGCCTGGCGAGCGTGCGGTTCATCTGCGGCACGCAGCGGCTGCATCGCGATCTCGAGGAGGGGATCAGCCGGTTCGTCGGCATGGAGGACACGATCCTCTACAACTCCTGCTGGGACGCCAACGGCGGGCTCTTCGAAACGATCCTGGGCCCCGAGGACGCCATCATCTCCGACGAGCTCAATCACGCGAGCATCATCGACGGGATCAGGCTCTGCAAGGCGCGGCGGCTTCGATACCGCAACAACGACATGGCCGACCTCAAGGCTCGGCTCGAGGAGGCGAAGGACGCACGGTTTCGGCTGATCGCCACCGACGGGGTGTTCTCGATGGACGGCTTCCTCGCCGATCTGCCGGCGATCTGTCAGTTGGCCGACGATCACGATGCGCTCGTCATGGTGGACGATTCGCACGCCGTGGGCTTCGTGGGGCCTCGCGGCCGGGGCACCCACGAGCACTTCGGCGTCATGGAGCGGATCGACATCCTCACGGGCACGCTGGGCAAGGCTCTCGGGGGCGCCAGCGGCGGCTACACCTCCGGCCGCCGCGAACTCGTCGAGTGGCTGCGGCAACGGTCGCGGACCTACCTTTTTTCCAACACCGTGGCGCCGCCGGTGGCCGCGGGCGCGCTCAAGGCGCTGGAGATGCTCGATGCGTCGCCCGCGCTTCGCGACACCCTCGAGGAAAACACTCGTTTTTTCCGCAGCGCGATGGAGGCCCGCGGGTTCGCGATCCTCCCGGGCAGCCACCCGATCGTGCCGGTGATGATCGGCGACGCGGCCCGCGCGGCGCGGATGGCCGACATGATGCTCGACGAGGGCGTGTATGTGGTCGGGTTCTCCTATCCCGTGGTGCCGCAGGGCAAGGCCCGGATTCGCACACAGGTCTCGGCGGCGCATTCGCGCCAGGATCTGGAGCGTGCCGTCGGCGCCTTCGAGGCCGTGCAACGCAGGCTCGGCGGGTGACTCGAATGCTCCGCCGCACAGGTCGTCGCATTGACCGGCTGGAGGGGGCTGGATTTCCTTTTTGAGACAGGAGAGAGTCGTAAGACCGACGACGGAATGATCATTGGCTGTCCAACCGAGATCAAGACCCGCGAAAACCGGATCGGGATGATCCCTGCCTCGGTGTTCGAGCTCGTCGCCGCCGGGCACAGCGTGCTCGTGCAGCGCGGCGCGGGCACGGGCTCCGGCATCAGCGACGACGACTTCATCGCGGCCGGGGCCCGGATCGTCGATGACGCGGCCGACGTCTGGGCCGGTGCCGACATCATCTGCAAGGTGAAGGAGCCGTTGCCGGAGGAGTTTCCCCGCATGCGGGAGGGGCAGATCCTCTTCACATACCTGCATCTCGCCGCCGCGGCCGACCTCACGCGGGCCCTTGTCGATCGTCGTGTCACGGGCATCGCCTACGAGACGATCCAGGTGGGGCAGGCGTTGCCGCTGCTCAAGCCGATGAGCGAGGTGGCGGGCAAGATGAGCGTGCAGGTGGGGGCGTGGTGCCTCGAACGTGAGCATGGCGGCAAAGGCATCCTGCTCGGCGGGGTGCCCGGCGTGCCCCGCGCGAAAGTCGTCGTCATCGGCGGTGGCGTCGTCGGGATGAACGCGGCGAAGGTCGCCGTCGGCATGGGGGCCGACGTCACGATCGTCGACAACTCGCTCGAGCGGCTCGACTACCTCGAGGACATCTTCCTGGAGCGGGCGCAGACCCTCTACTCGACCAAGCACGCGATCGCGGAACAGGTGCGGACCGCCGACCTCGTCATCGGCGCCGTGCTCGTGGTGGGGGCCCGTGCGCCGAGGCTCGTGACCCGGGAACTGCTCGGCCAGATGCAGCCCGGATCGGTGATCGTCGACGTGGCGGTCGATCAGGGAGGGTGCGTGGAGACGATGCGGGTGACCACCCACGACGCGCCGACCTTCGTGGTCGATGGCGTCGTCCATTACGGCGTGGCCAACATGCCGGGGGCCGTGCCCCGCACGAGCACGTTCGCGCTCAATCACGCCACGTTTCCTTACCTGCGGATGCTGGCGGCGAAGGGCGTGGCCGATGCCGTGAAAAGTTCGGAGCCGCTCGCGAAGGGGGTCAACACGTTCGCCGGCCACGTGACCTGCCGTGCAGTGGCCGAGGCGCACGGGCTGCCATGCGTGCCGCTGGAGCGGCTGCTGTAAATGGAGACCCTGCCGAAGTGTTGTTGACAGTGCTATCCGTAGCCGTACCATCGTGATCGCGATGTCACTCACGAATAAAGCCATCGAGATCTTGTGCCTGATCGTGGGCCTCGCTGGGGCGGCATGGCATGCCGGCGCCTTGGCAGGGCAGGGCAGCTATCCGCTCGGCGACCTGGGGGGACGGGCAGCCCTCGTGGAAGGCCAGCCGCGGCAGCTGCGGATCGTGTCGGTGCACCCGGGGCAGCCGGCTGCGGCGGCGGGGATCGCGGAGGGCGACGTCATCGAGGGCCTCGCCGGCTCGCCCTTCGGCGAGGGCTACATGATGCCGCTCCGGCAGCTCGGCGCGATGCTCGACGCCGCCGCGGGCGGCGACGGCGTGCTCAAGCTCACGATCAGCCGCGGTGGCAGGCCGCGGGAGATCTCCGTCCGCCTGCCCAAGGCGGGCAGGTTCGCCGCGACCTATCCCTATGCGTGCCCGAAATCCGAGTTGATCTATCGGCACGCCTGCACGACCCTCGCAGCGGAGCTGCAGCGTGGCACGCTGCCCGGCGGCGAGCTCACCACGGCCCTCGCCGCGATGGGGCTGATGGGCGACCGCTCGGGCCGCGGCCTCGAGGCCGCCCGTCCCACAGTCCTCCGGATCGCCAGCGAGTATGCCGGCGATCCGCGGGAGCGGAACATCTGGGTCCTCTCCTACGTTGGCGTAATGCTCTGCGAGTACCAGATGATGTCGCCCGACCCGGTCGTGGATGCGGCGATTCGCCGCATCGCGGGGATCATCGTGAAGCAAGTGCCGCGGCATGGCCGCTACGGGCATAACATCAACGACGCCGACCCGGAGGATCTGCCGTACGGCGGCGCGGGGCTCAATGCCACCACGACCGCGGCCCTCTGGTTCTTCGCCTCGGCCGCTCGGGTGGGGGTCGAGCCGTCGGCCCTCGAGCCGGCATTCTCCCGTGCGTTCAAGCGTGTACGTGACGACACCAACGCCGGCGGCGGCGTGGGCTATGCCTGGGCCGACGACCACCAGTCGTGCATGCGATCCGGCCACATGGCGCTCGCCTGCAATCACGTCGTGCAGGTTCCCGCGTGGCTCGCGGCCGAGCCCCGACAGTTGGTGACGTATCGCACGGCCGTGGCCTCCTGGCCCACTCGGCACGCCGACGACCTGCTCGAGGCCCATGCCGTCAGCTCGCTCGGCCTGACGGCGAGTACGGCCGGCCTGGCGTCGTTCGACGTAAACGCTCATCACGCCCTGATGCAGCACTGGCGGTGGTACTTCACCCTCTCATGGCAGCCCACCGCCGGCAGCGACCGCGAGTTGGCCTATGTCGGCGGCCCCAACAACACCGGTGGCGACTTCTATCTCAATGGCTTTCGCGGCCTGGAGAACGACGGGTTCAACAGCATCATGAACGCCACCGTGGCGTTCATCTTCGCGGCCGGCCAGGAGCGGCTCTCCTTCTACGGCGGAATGCCGGGCGTGCCGGGGCTTTCGACCGCGGTGCTCGCCACCTCGCCGGGGCTTCAGCAGGCGACGGCCGCCATGCGGCGGCGGAAATACGGCGAAGCCCACCGGCTGGCCACGCGGGTGGCGGAAGGCGGCGCGGGCAAACCCACTCCGAACGAGCCTGCCAAAGGCGAGGGCGGAGCCGCAGACGCGATTCCGAGCGACCCGCGCGGCGTTGCGGCAGCGTTCGTCCGGTACGTCGAGGAGAAGCACCTCGCCCCCGCCCTCGAGTTGGCCCGCAGTCGGCTCCACGTGGGCGACGTGGTCGCCGCCGCGGACGGCCTGAAAAAACTCGTCGCCGAGGTACGGGGCATCGAGGCCTTCGAGTCGCCCGCCCGGGAGTTGCTCCACGAACTCAAGTCGGACGATCACCGTGACGCACTGAGGGTCGGCCTCGCCTATCACCAGCTGGAATTCCGGGCCCGCAAGGGTTCAAAGGCCGCTCTCGAGGAGCTCGACTCCTTCGCCGCGAAGCACCGCGACTCTTTCTACGGAGCAGCGGCGCAGCGGCTGGCCGCCTCCATCCGCTCGGGCGGGCCGATGGATCGCGACGTGGCCGGGGGGGGGGCACCTTCGCCGTCCGACTCGGCGACTGCAGGCGTCCCGCCGCTGCCCGACGACCCGGGCGTACTCGACGCCGACGATCCTCCGCTTTCGACGTCCCCGATGACGCTCGATGAACTCTTCGGCCCGGGTGAGTCGAGCCCGCAGGCTCCTTCCACCCCGACCGGCGGCGACTGACGCCGGTCCGCCCCAATTTCACTCCCCATTTTCTGCTGAAAAGGCAAAATATTGCCCCCAGGCTTGACACCGTGCCGATGAATTGTTATGACAATTAAGAGTTGGGTAGGGTACGACCAAAACGCAAAACATCATTGATTTCTCGTTCTTGTCTTGAAATCGTTTGGAACCGGCCTTTTAGATTGACTTCATTCCATTTTCACCTCCCGTGTTGAAAAGGTGCCGTCATGCAAAAGTTTCGGTCTTTGTATCGCTCGCCGCGGCTCGATCGTGGTTTCACGCTCGTCGAGTTGCTCGTTGTGATCGCCATCATCGGCGTTCTGATCGGTCTGCTCCTTCCGGCCGTCCAGTCGGCCCGCGAGTCGTCCCGTCGGTCGGCCTGCTCAAACAACTTGAAGCAGTTTGGCCTCGGGTTCCATAGTT
>JBJTOU010000155.1:0-31616 GCA_046074725.1 Planctomycetia bacterium | reverse complement strand
CCGAGGAGCCCGACGTCACGAGTGAGCCTCGCCTGACACAATCTGCCGATGCGTTCCTCCCCGACGGCCGCCATCCGATGATCTGGTCGGGCCTCATGCTCATCGACTGCGGGCCAGGCAACCGTCCCGAGGCTCCGGCCGCGGCGCCGCCGCAGCGTGTTGCGCCCACGCCGGTGGTCCGCCCTGCTCCGCAGGCCGCGCCATGATCGGCGGCGGGATCATGCTGCTGGCTGAATCGGCCGATGGTCTCGGCCTCGCCGTGCTCGCGCTGGTGACGGCAATCGCCTCGGCGGTGAATTCGGTCGCCGGCGGCGGCACGATCCTCACGTTTCCCGTGCTCGTGGCGATCCTGCCCGAAAGCCCGGCGAGGATGGTCGTCGCCAATGCGACGAGCACCATCGGTCTGTGGCCCGGCGCCCTGGCCGCCGCGTGGGCCTACCGGGGGGACCGCATTGATCAGCCGGCCTGGGCGAGATGGCTGCTGCTGCCAAGCGCGGCCGGCGCGATCGTCGGCTCGGCGCTCGTGCTGGTGCTGCCGCCGGCATGGTTCACATCACTCGTGCCGTGGTTGATTTTGCTCGCCGCGGTGCTCTTCACGATCCAGCCCTGGCTCGCCTCGCGGGCGGTGCGAGCCACCGGCACCGCGCGACCGGCATCGCTGGCTTTGGCCTGCGGGCTTCAGTTTGTGGTTGCTGTCTATGGCGGATACTTCGGCGCCGGCATCGGCATCCTGATGCTTGCGATGCTCGGCATGCTGCGGCTGGGCGACATCCACCGGCTCAATGCGGTCAAGAATGTTCTCGGCACCGTCGTCAACGGCACCGCCGCGGCCATCTTCGCCGGCGGCTCCCTCCTCGGCACCCACGAGGTGGCCTGGCTCCATGCCGCGATCATGGCCGGCGCCGCCGTGATCGGAGCGATCGGAGGATCGGTCCTGGCACGGCGGATGCCGGCTCCGGTGGTGCGGCGGCTGGTGGCCGTGATCGGCTTCGGGCTGGCCTGCTATTATTTTCTGAAATGAATCGACCGAATCGACGCTCCCACGGGCGGTTTTCTCTGTCGGCTTTTTCCGGGGTTTGGCGTAGGATTCAGGCACGGTGAAGAGGTGTTCTGACATGATGTTGCCGCTGCGGATGGTGAGTGCCCCGGCCCTGATCGCCGTGTTCCTGAGCCTCCTGCCCCTCGCTCCGGCCCATGCCGCGGACGAGCCGAGGGGCCAGGCCGATCTCGATGCGGCCATCGACGCCAAGCTGAACGCCGACAGCCTCGACGACTTTGCCAACGTCATCGATCTGTGCCGCCGCGCGATCGACAAGGGATTGTCGGACGATTCGAAACAGTTTGCCGACGCCCTTTACACCGGCACCCTCATCGATCGGGCCGGCATGGTCGTCGATGCGATCTTCAATGCACCCGTCCCCGATCCGCAGTGGCCGCGGATGCGTTCGTTCGCGATGCGAGACCTCAACGAGGCGGTCCGAAGGGATCCCACGCTTGGTCAGGCGCATCTCATGATTGCCCGGCTTGAAGCCCTGCCCGGTGGCAACCGCGACCGGGCCGGCACCGCCGCGGAGAAGGCGATCGATCTGCTCGGCGACGATGCACTCTCCACGGCCCGTGCGCATCTCGTGCTCGGCACGCTCACCGATGACGACGACCGCCGGGCCGAATCCTTCGACAAGGCCGTCGAACTGGCCCCGCGGGATGCCGAGGCCCGCCGTACACGCGGCCTCTTCCATCTGGTCAAGGAACGCTTCGACAAGGCCGAGGCCGATCTGGAGGTGGCCATCGAGCAAAATCCACGCGACGGGACACTCCGCGAGGCGATCGGCATGGCCTACCTCATGGACGAGAAACTCGAGGAGGCACAGAAGGCATTCGACAAAGCCATCGAGATCAATCCCCAGGCCCCGACGGCGCTGCTGCAACGGGCCCGGGTGCTCGCAATCAAGGGGGAGCAACCCAGGGCGATCGCCGACCTCGACAAGGCGATCGAGCTGAAGCCCGACGAAGCAATCCCGCTCGTGCTGCGGGCCCGGATCCTGCAGCAAGCGGGCGAGACCGACAAGGCCGTGGCCGACCTCGAGCGAGTCCTCCAGAAACAGTCCGACCATCCTGCGGCGCTCGAACTGCGGGGACTCATCGCGGCCGAGCGGAAGGACTTTGCGTCGGCGATCCGTGATTTCCGTCGGCTGGCCAAGCAGCATGACGACGCGGTCGTGCGCGGCCAACTCGGCATGCTCCATCTCGCGGCAAAGCAGCCACGGGCGGCCATCGAACAATTCAACCGTGCCATCGAACTCGATCCGGGGCTGTACGCCAGTTGGCGGGGACGGAGCGATGCCAAGATTTCGATTGGCGACCATGTATCGGCGCTGGCCGACATGGAGAAGGCGCTGGAACTCAAGCCCGATGACGACGGGGTGCTCAATAATCTCGCTTGGTTGCTCGCGACGTCGCCGGAGGACGCGATCCGAGACGGCGCGCGGGCCATCGAGCTGGCGAAGAAGGCGTGCGAGGGCACCGAATGGAAAGAGGCCCACATCATCAGCACGCTGGCAGCCGGCTACGCCGAGACAGGCGACTTCGAGACGGCGAAGAAATACAGCAAGCAGGCCGTCGAGGTGGGTTCCGAGACCGAAGAGGTCAAGGATCAGCTTGAAAAGGAGCTGCAGAGTTACGAGGCGGAAAAGCCCTGGCGCGAACGGCAGACCACGGAGGAGGCCGGGCTCGAAGGCGTTTCGGCCACCGATGTCGGCGCCGAGCCGGGCGCCGACGTCGAAGCCTCTCGAAAAGCCCGTCGGCCGTTCGATGATTGATCTCGTTTCCGTGTGCGGAGAGAACGTTTCATGACCGCCACCGCCGTCCTGCTTCCCGGCCTTGCCGATGCTCCCGTCGAGGATCGGCTCGCATTCGCCATCGGGGAGGTTGCGAGGCAGTTTCCCGATCGCATCGCCATCGTGGCCGATGCGGGCATCGACGGCCGACGCACGGTGAGCTATGCGACCCTCGCCTCGGCAGTCGCGGATCTGGAGCGAAGGCTGGATGAACGGCGTCCGGTGGGAATCGTCGCCCGGGCCAGGCGTTCTGAATCGCTCGTGACGATCGCGGCCGCATGTGGCCGCCAGCATGTGCCCGTCGCCTTTCTGGCCGATGACGCCCGCGATTTGGTCGGCGAACTCCGTGACTGGGTGGCCGTCGATGATTCTTTGGCACTTCCAGACGCCTCCGAGATTCGCTTGCGGAGCGAGTTCGAGCCGGTGCCGCCGAACGTGGTCGTCGCGACGTCGGGCACGAGCGGCCCGCCGCGGCTGGTCGATCATTCCTGGGAATCCCTGCTGGCCTCGGCGAGGCTCGCGGAGCAATGGCATGGGCTTGGCTGGCTGCTCGTCTACGACGCCACCCGTTGGGCTGGCATCCAGGTGTGGCTGCAGTCGGTTCTTACAGGCGGCCGCCTCGTCGTGCCGGCCTCACGCGAGCCCGATGTCGTGCTTCGGGCAATCATCGACGAGGCCGTGGCGATCATCCCGAGTACCCCCACGCTCCTGCGGCGGCTGATCGCCTCCGGTGATCGGCAGCTGCTCGAGAAGGCGGCGGTCGATCGGATCACGCTTGGTGGGGAAGCTGCCGATGCCGCGATCCTCGATCAAGCCCGCGCCGCCTTCCCTCAGGCGAAGCTTTCGCAGGTCTACGCGACCACGGAACTGGGCGAGGTCTTTCGGGTCACGGACGGCCGTCCGGGCTTCCCGGCCACCTGGCTCGGGCGAGCCCTGCCTGGGGGCAGCCGGCTTTCAAAACGCCGCGACGGTGAATTGCTGGTGCAGCTCTCCCGCGACTCTGCCGAAGTCGGCACCGGCGACGTTGTCGAACTGGTCGGGGACCGGTATCTCTTCACGGGCCGTCGCAGCGACGTCATCGTGGTGAGCGGTGCGAAGGTCTATCCACGCAGGATCGAGGACGTGCTTCGTGGCGTCGCGGGGATCGTTGATGCCCGTGTCTACGGCCTTCCCAGCGCCCTTACGGGCGAACTCGTCGCCGCGGAAATCGTGCTGGCCGATCCGCTGCCGGCGGAGCTTTCCCCCGGTGGCGTACGGGCCGATGCCTTGGCAGCCTGCCGTGGGGCGGTCGAGCCGGAGGCGGTGCCTCGCGTGCTCGACATCGTGCGAAAGATCGCGACGACGGCTGCCGGCAAGGTGCCCCGCCGTCCCGTCGGCCGCTGACGTCCAGTGTGCGGAGGGGGTGCCCCTGCCACGCCTCCGGACGTTCTCTGCGGCCCTCCAGGCCTCCGTTCACTGCATGTCCGCGGCGCTTCGGCATCCATGCCTTCGCTTGCTCCCATAGCCCGGAGACATGGCAGGGGCACCCCCTCCTCATGATGAACCGGCCCACTGACCTCACAAAGCAAGGCGGCGATGGCCAGGGCTTTTGCCGCCGACCACCGCCGCCGAGTGGGCCATGCTGCGAAAGCCGCCTTGGGCAAGGGGCTCAGTAGTTGGGGATCACCTCGCCGCCGGCGCGGGACGACATTCGTTTGAATACAACCGGATCGAGTGAATTCTGCAGGAACTCGACGTGACCATCCGCAAACACGACGTTGATGCCGTTGGAATGCCTGCTGCGGAAGTCCTCGGGATGCGGGCTGGCACCATTGAACATCTCTTCTGCTCCGCCCACGACGCGGACCACCGCCTCATGGCCTCCCTCGATCATTCCGATCCAGACGCTGTCGAACTGCTCGCTATCGCCATGGTGGAGAATCTCCCTGGCATCTCGCTCCGCGACCATGACGGTCTTGCTCATGCCGTCCGTGACGTTTCGAAATTCCACGCGGCTGTTGGCGAAGAAGATGCCACCGCCCTGAAAGAGTTCAGTGTTTGTTTGTTCTTCAACGTGCACAGGGCCGAACACACCCGGATAGTTGGACCGGGAAAAGTCGATGTGGGTATCGTGCTCCTCGAAGATCGGATTGCTATTTTTCGGATCGGATGGGCAGAGAAAACTGCGGATCACGGCTTTCCGTGTCGCGTCCGCCACCGTGGGATTCGGATCGATCAGCTTTTGATTGTTTTGAATGTGTCCTGTGATCGTGGCCCCGACGGTGCCATCCTCCATGTGTGGAAGGATTCGAGAGGCCCAGCCCCAGCCTGTGCCCGTGGTGCCGTCGGTCGGATTGCACAGCCATCCCTCCGGGAATCGCTCCCCGTTGGCGTGGGCAAAATTGTGGATCGCCAGCCCGATCTGCCGCAGGTTGTTGGTGCATGAACTGCGGCGGGCCGCCTCGCGGGCCGATTGAACGGCCGGCAGCAGGAGGCCGATCAAGACGCCGATGATCGCGATCACGACCAAAAGCTCGACGAGCGTGAACGCGGTGCGGTGGGGGGGAAGGGGAGCGGCGGCAGCACGTGTTAGGTGAGTTTGCATGGCGAAATCTCCTTTCCCGGCACGCTACCACAGCCCAAAGTCTTTTGCAACAAATTTGCAAGAAACGTCGCGGCCACGCTTTTTCAGGGCAAAAGCCCGACAAAAAGCGATCGCAAGGCTTGCCGGTCGAACGGCTTCACGACGAAATCGTGGGCCCCGAGGTGGATGCACTCGGTGAGCTTGGCCCGCTGGTCGATGGCGCTCACCATCACGATCCGGGCGGCCGGATCCTCGCCCCGGATCGTCCGCAGGGCCTCCACCCCGTCCATTTCCGGCATCACGATGTCGAGCGTCACCAGATCGGGCTTGAGTTCGCGGTAGCGTGCCACGGCCTCGGCCCCCGTGGTGGCCTCGCCGGCGATTTCCCAGCCGGCGTTCCGGGCGATGTCCTTGATCATCGTCCGCATGATGAGCGCGTCATCGACGACGAGCAGGCGGGGTTTCTGGGTGGCGTTCATGTCGGTCCTCGCTTCAAAGCCAGGGGTCAGAGTGTCGTATGGGGCATGCCGAGCGTTTCGATCGTCAGGTCGGTGGTCGCGATGTCGAACGAGAGTCGCCGCCCCCGCTCGCCGCCGCATTCACGGCCCAGCAGGGGAATTCCGAGTCGGCCCAAAATGGCCTCGATGGCGGCCACGTTCTGGTCGCCGATCGTGAGGCCCGATTGAAAGGCGAACATCTTCGCCCCTCCGGCCATCTTCGCCGACAGCCGCAGAGGCTCGCCGCTGGCGAGTGACTCGAGCCGCTTGAGCATTTCGGGGATCGCCGTGTCGGCATACTTGCCGACCGGCTCGCCCGCGCCCTTCGAATCGGGGAGCATGATGTGGGCCAGGCTTGCGATCCGCTTCCGACGATCATACAGGGCGAGGCCCACGCACGATCCGACGAACGTGCGAAGTTGGCCGCTCTCGCGGCCCACCCCGATCTCGCCGATCCCGAGCGAATTGGTATGGAACCGTTCCGACTGCGGTTGCTGTGCCAGGGGGGGCTTGGTCATGCCGGCGTCTGCGCCTCGGGAATGAACACGAGCGAACAGGTGATCGGGCAGCCCTCGATCGTGAAATCGGTGTGCGTCAGAAACACCTCGTTGGCGAGCATGGCCTGGGGCATCACGGCCGTTTCCATGACCGCTCCGGCAAAATCGCGGACGAACCATGGCGGCGACGGAAGAAGCGCCTTCGCGGCGCCGGCGCCGTCGGAATCGGCCATCGCGTTGAGATGGGCGCAGCCGATGATGTTCGCGGTTTCGACCACCGCCGAGGTCTCGATGTCGCCCCATTCCTGCGAGCCCCCGGCGTCGCGGCCGAGCAGAAGGTCGGCGAGGGCCAGGCCGCTCGTGTCGTCGCATGCCAGCATGAGCACGCCATCGACGGCGCCCGTGATCCGCATCGCGCAGGCGACCATCGGCGTATCGGCCGCGCCGAGCAGTTCCACGGCCTGATCCAGCGGCACGGCTCGCACGTCGCGAATCGCGATGCGTGTCGAGCGGCCGAGCCACTTCGACAAGGCTGCCGAAGCCTCCTCGGCGGCACGGTTGAAAAGATCGCTCTGGCTTGTGATCGAGCGTGGCTGCATGGGGTGGCTCGTGGAGAAGGAGAGTGTCTGGGATCAGGGGGCCATCGGGATCGCCGCCTTGGAAGACGCCTCGGCCCCGCGTCGGACGAGTTCCAGGCACGCTGCCACGTCCAACAGGAGGCAGACCATGCCGTCACCGAGAATACTCGCCCCGCCGAGTCCACGGATATGGATGAAGTTCTCGTCGAGCGGCTTGACGACGAGATCCTGGCCGCCGAGCAGTTCATCGACCCGGAGGCCGAGCGAACGGTTCCCGGCGTGCAGCACGGCGACATGCGGCGCCGGCGAGGCTTCCGGGCGGATGTCATGCCAGGTGAACAGTTCGTCGATCCCCACGAGTGGCAGCAGTTCGCCGCGGATGTCGCACCACCGCCGGCCATCGACGACCACGCTCCGGTGGGCGGCCGTTCGGGTGATCTCACGGACGTGCTCGATGGGAACCGCCAGCACTCCCTGCGGGAGCCGGAAAAGCATGCACCGTGTGATCGTGAGCGTGAGGGGAAGGCGGATCGTGAAGCGGGTGCCGCGGCCGCGCTCGGAATCGACCTCGATCGTGCCATTGAGCGCGGCGATCCGGGTGCGCACGATGTCCATGCCGAACCCGCGGCCCGAGATGCCGGAGACCCGTGCGGCCGTGCTGAACCCCGGCTCGAAGATGAGGTCGATGGCCTCGCTTTCCGAGAGCGACTCGGCCGTTTCAGCGGAGATCAAGCCTCGCTCCCTCGCGATCTGCCTCACCCGCTGGGTGTCGATGCCGCCGCCATCGTCCTCGACGGTGATGAAGACGTTGTTGCCCCGATGGGCCGCCGAGAGCCGCAGAGTGGCTGTGTCGGGCTTACCGCGGGCGATCCGGGTGTCGGCCGATTCGATCCCGTGATCGATGCAGTTGCGGATGAGGTGATTGAGCGGGTCGCCGATCTCGTCGATCATCCGCTTGTCGAGTTCGGTCTTCTCGCCGACGATCTCGAGTTTCACCCGCTTGCCGAGTTCCTGCGCGATGTCGCGGACAGACCGTTTGAATCGGTTGAAGAGCGGGCCGACGGGCACCATCCTCGTGTTGAGCACGCCGCGCTGCAGGCTGTCGGAGACTCGCGTGAGCTGGTCGATGGCGGCCGAAAGTTCGCCGAAGGCGTGGCGGCTTTCGTCCCAGAGGCGGGCCTGGCTTTCGAGCGCATCGAGCTGTTCCTCGATCACCAGTCGCTCGCTGCCGGCGCCGGTGCTGCGATCGGCAAGGTCACGGAGCAGCTCGCGGATCGCCCCGGCCGCCGCCTGCGTCCGCCCCGAGACGCCCGATTTCTTGAAGGTCGGCGCCATCTCGCCGGCCAACTGGGTCAGACGGGCCCGGTTGATGACCAGCTCCCCCGTCAGATTCAAAAGCACGTCGAGCCGATCGACATCGACCCGCACGGTCTCGCCCAATGATGCCGTGGTCCCCGCCGGCTGGGAGGCCGCCTGGTCGCGGGCCTCTGGTGTCGAAACCGCAGACAAGCACGTATCCGATCCTCGGGCTGCCGCCGCGGCGGGCTCATCCCCGGATGTCTTTGCGTCCACCGCAGCCGGCTCGAGCGGGCGTGCCGTGGCGTCAGCATCGACCGGCTCGAGCGTGATCGCATCGACGCCCGCGACGCGGGCCGTCTCCTCGATCGAGGTCCTGTCTGCGGCGCTGGAAACGATGATTTCAATGCCGCGGAGGCCGGCGTGGCCTGCGATATCGTCGCGGGGCGGCTGGCAATCGGCGATCGTGCCGAGTGACGAGAGCCGCGTGAGGATCAGTTCGGCCTTCATCTCGGCCATCGGGAGGCCTTCGCAAAACCGCACCCCGAGCCTCCAGGCGCTGGGCTGTGCGGCGAGCGGCTGCGGCGCTGCGGCGTGTGCTGGTGGTGCGTTCGCTGGAACTGGTGCGTGCGCGTGAACTGGTGCAGAGGCCGCCGAACCGGCCGTCGCCTCCAGCCCCTTCACCTGCTCGAGCAGTTCGACGGCGCTCGCGATGGCCTGCCCATGCCGCAGGCTCTGGTTCGATTCGCGCAGAAAGTCGATGCAGCGGAGCACCACGTTCATCGTGGCGGTATCGAGCAGTCGGCGGCCCGACCGAAGCCGCTCGAAATGGGTTTCGAGGTGGTGCGTGAGCGAGGTGATCCGATCGAGACCAAGAAGCGCCGAGGAGCCCTTGATCGAGTGGATCAGCCGGAACGCCTCGTTGAGTCCGGCTGTGCTGGTCGGCTCCGCCTCGAGCCCGAGAAGCGTTTCGACCAGGGCGTCGAGGTGTTCGGTCGTCTCGTCGAGATAGAGGCGGAGGTATTCCGCCATCTCGTCGGAGGAAAGATCGCTCGGGAAGGAGGATGTATCGGTCATCGGATCGGATCGTCGCCAAAGCGGCCGGGGCTCACGGTTTCTGGTAGAGGAAGATCGATCGTTTTTGGAGCGGGCCGAGCATCTCGTAGATCCCGTCGGCCGGTCCGACCACGAGAAAACCGCCCGGCGCCAAGGCGTCGATCAGCGTGCGGACGGCCTTCTCCTTCGATTCGCGATCGAAGTAGATCATCACGTTGCGGATGAAGATGCAGTCCTGCTTGGGGCCGCGAAACGGCTCGAGCAGATTGTGCCGCCGGAATTCGCACCAGGCGCGGAGTGGCTCCCTGACCGTCCATTCCTCGCTCCCCGGGGCCGTCGTGAAGTGACGCTTCAGCCGCTCGGGGGAGACGTGTTCCAGTGAACGCTTGGGGTAGGTCGCCCGCCGCGCCGCCGCGAGCATCGTCTCGCTGATGTCGGTGCCGAGCAGCGAGATCTGCCAGCCCCCCAGCCTGCCGGACGCCTCCGCCAGACATATCGCCGCCGTGTAGAGCTCCTCGCCGGAGCTGCAGGCCGCCGACCAGACCCGCAGCGAGCGGTCGCGGCGACCGGCCGTGGCCCGGGCGATCAGGTCGTCGAGGAAGGGGCCGCCGAACCATCCGAAGTGGTTTTCCGTTCGGAAGAAGTGCGTCTCGTTGGTCGTGACGGCATCGATGAAGTGCTCCAGTTCCCCCGGGAGCCGCCGCTTCGTGAGCATGTCGTAATAGCCCTCGAACGACTCGAGGCCGTGCTCCTTCAGCCGTCGTCGGATCCGGTTGCTCAGGAGGGTGATCTTGCCCTCCTGCATGTGGATGCCCGTTTCGCGATAGATGAACTGCTGAAACCGGGCGAACTGCTCCGGGGTCAGCTTCGTCATTTCCCACACAGCCGGCTCCCTCCGTGGCGGGCGTCAGACGTTGAATCGCTTCACGAGGTCGCGGAGGCCCTGTGCCTGGGCGCCGAGTTCCTCGGCGCTGGCGGCCATCTGCTCCGCGGAGGCGGCATTCGATTCGGTCGTCTGCGAGACGGAGCGGATCGCCATCTTCACCTCGCCGGCGCTGGCCGCCTGCGATTCGGTGGCGGCCGCGATAACGCCGATGCCGTTGGCCGTCTTGGCGACGGCGGCCACGATCGCCTCGAGCGAGTGGCCGACCTTTTCGGAGAGGCCGGCTCCCTCCTGCACCCGCTTGGTCGACTCCTTGATCAGGGCCGTGATCTCCTTGGCGGCCTCGCTGGCCCGCTCCGCGAGCTTGCGGACCTCGTCGGCGACGACGGCGAAGCCGAGGCCGTGCTCCCCGGCTCGTGCCGCCTCGATGGCGGCGTTGAGAGCAAGAAGATTGGTCTGGCTGGCGATGTCGCCGATCACCTGGATGATGTCGGTGATCTGTTCGGACGACTTTCGGATCAGCCCCATCGCCTGGATGGCGTCGGCCACCGCGGCGCCGCCGACCTGCGCCATGCCCTTGGTCTCCTCGGCCTGGGCACGGGAATCCGACGCCCCCTTCGAGATCGCATCGATGGAGCCGACGAGCTGCTCGACGGCCGCCGTCATCTCCTCCACGCTCGCCGCCTGTGACTGAGCTCCCTCGCTCAAGCCGCTGGAACTTTCCGCGATCATCCGGGCTCCTTCGTTCTGCTGGTCGGAGGCCTCGGAAATCTGCCGCACGAGGTCCCGAAGATCCTGGAACATCGCGGTGGCGCGGGCTGCCAGACGGCTCATGTCGTCATCACCGGCGAACTCGACCGATCGCGTGAGGTCACCCTGCGCGACCGCCTCGAATACCTCGACGAGCCCCTTCACTTTCCTCTCGAGATCCTCCTTGTTGTGAAGGGTCTCTCGCTGCTGTGCCTCTTCGCGCTCGCAAGCGCGGACCTGCTCGGTGATCACCTCCCAGGTGACCATCGGGCCCATGAATTCGCCGTTTCTGTCCATGACCGCCGAGGCCGTGAGGTCGAGCCATTCGTCGCCCAGCGGAAACTTCGCGCGGTGGGGCATGTTGTCGGGATTGGCAACGATGGCTCGTTGATGCTCGGGCCGCTTGTGGAAGATGTCGAACGACCTGCCGACGATCTCGTCGGCGCGGCATGGCAGAAGCCGTTCCAGCTTGCGCAGGGCTGAGAGAGAAGCCGGGTTCATGTAGACGATCGTGCCCGTGCGATCGGCGAGAATGAGGCGGACGGACGTGTTCTCCACCATCTGCCAATACCGCTGCTGTAGCGCCAGGTCTGCCTCCCGGCGTTCGACCTGTGCGGTGATGTCGAGGGCGTACTTGACGAGCCCCTTCACCTCGCCCCGTTCACCGAGGATCGGGCTGTAACTGCCCCATATCCAGACGCGACTGCCGCTCTTCGTGATCCGGCCGAACTCCCCGTTCACGAACTCTCCGGCCCGCAGCCGGGCCCAAAAATCGCGGTAGGCGGGACTGTTTCGGCTCGCCTCATCGACGAACATCGAGTGGTGATGGCCACGGATCTCGGCGAGGGTGTAGCCCAGCAGGTCGAGGAAGTTGTCGTTGGCGTCGATGATCGTGCCGTCGGGCGTGAACTCGATGCGGGCCATCGAGCGGTCGAGTGCGGCCGTGAGGCTGCGGGCGGGAAACGGCTTGGTCTGAACGGCCATGTCATGCGGCTCCGGAAGGGGCGGGATGCATCGTGAGGGCGGAAAGGTGCGTGGCACCGGCCCGGTGCACCTCGTCGAGGTGGGCTGGGTCGAGCAGGGAATCAACATCGAGCAGGATGCAGAGTTGCTCGCCGACGCGTGCGAAGCCTTCGATATACGTGTGCCCGGCGGTGGCGACCGTGTCAGGAGCGGCTTGGATCTGGTCGGCGGCGATCCGCATCACCCGCGACACCGAATCGACCAGGCAGCCCATCGTCCGCGGCCCGACCGACACCACGATGGTGCGGGTCTCGGCATCGGTCGGTCGCCGGGGAAGGCCGAAGAGGGCCCGGAGATTGATGATCGGGATGATCGTCCCTCGGAGGTTGCTCACGCCATCGACATAGGCGGGCACGTCCGGAAGCCGTGCCACGCTCGAAGGGATGATGATCTCCCGGATGCGATCGATGCGAAACGCGTACGGCTGCTCCGCGAGTTCGAACCCGACGAACTGAGGGGCCCCGGCGGTGGTCGCCGAGCCGGCGGGAGGGCCGGCAAGCGAGGATTCCATGCGTGGCGAATTCCTATGAACGGTCGTGTCGGTTTCGGGTTCTTCCAGCGCTGTGGATGCCCGCCCGACTCTGTCTTCGTGGATATAGCCCCGAAACGGCCGCCGTTCAAATTTTGCCAGTCAAAAATCCCGCCAGCCTCGGCACGATCGGCATATCCGGCGCGACAGGCCTCCGCTCCTGGCCACCCTGTCTGGGGAGCCGGGCAGAAAGTAGGATGCCCCGCATGAGTCTCCGACGCCTTTCCGTTCTCGTCGCCGACGATTCCGCCCTCTATCGCCAGATGCTGCAAAACGTGTTGCAGCGGATTCCAGGCGTCGAGGTCGTGGGCATGGCCTCGGATGGTGTCGAGGCGGTGGCCAAAGTCGTCGAACTGCGGCCCGATGTGATCACGCTCGACGTGCAGATGCCGCGACTCGACGGGCTTGGCGTGCTGCGGGAGCTCCGCGCCCGCGCGAGCCGGACGAAGGCGATCATGGTCAGCAGCCTGACGGCCGACGGTGCCCCGACCACGGTCGAGGCGCTCATGGAAGGCGCCTTCGACGTCGTGCCCAAGCCCGTCGGCGTCGATCCACATGTCGCCCGCATCAGCATCCACGAGGCGCTCGTCGAGAAGCTGGCGATTGTCGCCGACATGCTCTTCGTTCCATCCGTGCCCAGTCGGTCTGCGACGGCAACCACGCTGACCGGTACCGGAAGCCGGGCCATCGACGCCATCGCGATCGGCACCTCCACCGGCGGGCCGCAGGCGCTGCGGGGCGTGATTCCGTCCCTGCCCGCCGATCTGCAGGTGCCGGTGTTCGTGGTTCAGCACATGCCGGCCGGCTTCACGGCATCGCTGGCGGTCCGGCTCAACGACGTGTCGCCGGTGCGGGTCGTGGAGGCCGCCCACGGCATGCAGGCAGCTGCAGGATGCGTGCATGTCGCGGCCGGGGGCTGGCATCTCACGCTCGAACGGCGTCGCGACGCCGTCCAGTGCGTTCTCGACGCCGGCCCGCTCCGGCTCGGCTGCCGTCCATCGTTCGACTCGCTGCTGGAGTCGATGGTTCCGATCTACGGTTCCAAGCTGATGGCGGTGGTGATGACCGGCATGGGGCAAGACGGCCTTGCCGGCTGCCGCATGGTGAAGGCCGCGGGCGGTTACGTCATCACCCAGTCAGCCGCGGGCTGCACGGTCTATGGGATGCCCAAGGCGGTCGCGGAGGCTGGTCTCTCCGACGCCGTCGTGCCACTTGAATCGATCGCCACCACCCTCGCGGCCTGCGTTCAAAGACGGGCCATCCGCTGACAGTGTCAGCCGAATGGATCGGAGGAGGGGCTGTCGTCAGGCTTTGGTGCCGGCTTGTCGTCGGCTGGAGGCTTGCCGTCTTGTTCTGGCTCCGGACGGTCGCCCGTCGCATCGGGCTCTGGTTCGGCGGCGGCTGCTCGAACCGCCTCTGCTGCTCGCCTCTTGGCTCCGGCCGGGTCGAGCGTGTCGAGCGAAGCCAGGAGATTATCACCGTAGGGGGCGGCATCGAGTGCCTCGCCAGCTTCCTTGAGGCTGGTCGCGAGCTTTTTTGCCTCTCCGTCATTCTTGCCGAGCAGCGATGCCAGGCCCCCTTTGCTCGTCTTTGGATCGATGGCGTCGCCAAGCGCGTAGAGCCTCCAGGCGGCCCGGCGGCACACCGACTCGCGCAGGCCGTCCTCTGCCGGAGCCCTGGCTGGCATGGCTGGCATGGCTGGCATGGCTGACCGCGGCTGCATTGCCGGTCCGCCTCCACCTCCCTTGTAAGCACGGCTTTCAAGAATCTGCTTCGCATCGGCCCGATCCGATTCCAGCGCCGCGATCGCAAGCTCCTTGATCGCAGCCACGATTTTCGGACCATCGACGCCGGACTCCGGTCCGGCGGTCCGGCCCAGGGCCATTGCCGCCCGCACCCGCACGTCGATCGGCCACGAGGCATCATCGATCGTCGTGGCGAGGATCGCGGCCATCTCGGGCGTCGTCGGGCTCATCGCCTGCGGGAGCATCGAGAGGCCGCGGGATGCCATCCATGCCACATCGACAGGCCGGGTCGCGCCCGGCTTCTTCTCGCCTGGCGCGACCGGGGATGTGAGGAGCCCGCTGAGCACTCGCACGACGGTTTCCTTGACCATCTTGGCTGGGTCGCCGGTCAAACGATTCAGGGCGCTTGCGTGATTCGCGATGCCCACCATCGCGGCCGCCCGTGGGCCCGGCGCGAGCGAGGCATCCAGGGCCGCCTCAGCGAGCGTTTTCAGTGCCGGAGTCCAGGGGAGGCGGGCTTTATCGACGAGGTCGGCGACGAGCATCATCGCCTGCACCCGGATGATCGGATCGACCTTGTCGTTGCGAGCCAGTTCGCCCATCCTGTCGCGGACCAGTTGGCAGGCCTCCGTGAAGGCCGCGTCGTTGCCGATGACAAGCAATATCCGGTCGCGGATTTTTTTCCGTGTGTCGTCGAGCGTCGCACGATTGGCATCGCTTTCGAGCTGGGGGAGGATCGATTGTTCGAGGAATGCCCGTGCCTCGTCGGTGAGGGGGCCGGGTCCCTTGAGGGCGGTGACCACATCCTTGAACTGCTGCGAGGCTTCGACATTTTTCCAACTGGGCGACCCGTCGGCCTGGTCCTGTCCTCGGGCCTCTGTCGGCCACGTGCCCGACCAGCATGCCATGAGCGCGAGCACGACGATCCCACGTCTGCAGTGCAAGCGTCGCGCGAAAGCGGCACGATGATGAAGGGGAAGCGAGGCCATACCTAGAATCCTGGCAAACCTGGCTGCGGGCGGTTTGGCCCCGCCCCGCCTGCCGGCTCGCCGAGCAAGTCGGCGGGGAGGGTGGTGGCATACCGCATGAACTGTTCTTCGGAATCCACGACGGTCGCCCGGGCCATCGAGCCATCCTCGGCGACCACGAGAACTTCAAAAGGCTCCTGCGGCGGGGCTCGTTTGCCGCCTCGGCGCACTGCCGGCTGGTCCCCGGTGGCCTGCGGCGGCTGGTTTTGCTTTCCGACAAAGTCGATCAGCACACCGACGGGAATCGACTCGGCCTGGGGCTCCTTCTTTTTGCCCGGCTTCGTGGGCTTCCGATCGCCTCCTTCGTTGTCCATCGGTCGGCGCACGGAGATCATGCCACCTGTCCCCAGGACGACGCTGTGCAGCGCGTAGTTGCCCGTCTTGTCGTTGGGCCACATGACGAGCACTTCCGCGGTGTCTCGCTTCAGTTCCTTCGGCGTGAGCCGTGCGAGGAAGCTCGTGAGGTCCGGAATGGCCACGGTCTTCGTCTCGTTGCTCGACGGAGAGGGGAGTTTCATCGCCGTGGCGAGATCGGGTTCGGCGAGGTGCTGGGCGGGAACGCGGAGGTTTGGATTCCACACCGACAGCCGCACGCGGTACTGATACTGGCGTCCCGATGTGACTCCAGTATCCACGAATCGGAAGACGCGGTACTCCAGCCGTCGAGCCTTTTCCGCGTCGGACTGTTCGGGAGGATCGATTCCCGCTCCGGTCCTTGTCGGATCATCGAATCCAGGGGGCACTGCACCCCCTTCGGTCGGCCGGCCAGGGCCGATCCCCATCTGGCTTCCTCCGGGAATGCCGGGCATTCCCGGAGGGGCGACCTGCGACGCCTGTGTCTCCTCGAGCCTGCGCTTCCACTCGGCTGCAGCCCAGGGATGAATGGCCTCCGCGCCCCACGGCTCCATGGCCAGTTGAGGCATGGGCCATGCATAGGTCGCGTCGGCCAATCCTGACTGCTCGGTCGGGGAGAGGAAGAATTCGGACGGCAGCACGTCTGGCTGCGTGCCGGCCCATTCGGTCTGCATGCTCTTGGCCGCCGTCTTGAGATTGATCCTCTCCCATTTCTTCTCGGTCGGGTTGTTCGTCACGTCGGCCCGCTCCACCAGAAAATCGGACCAGAGCGGCGCATCACGATTGGGATCGCGAAAGCTCGCTGATTGAAACCGCTCGGTGTATTCGTCGGTCTGCTTGGCATGGGGGATCAGGCCGGTGACGACGACATACGGCACGATCGTTCCCGGCGGCACCCTCTCCGCCGGATCCAGTTTGTCCGCAGGGTTCGGGCCGATCCCACCAAGCGGATCGGCAGGTTGCGCTGGCCGAAACCGCGGCTTCTGGTCTCGGCCTCCGGGGTTCGCAGGATCGACCGGCTTCGCGAGGACGGCGATGCCACTTACCGCCTGGAGGTCTTCGACCGCGAACACGTCGGGTCTCGTCCGTCGGGCGCGATCCTCGAAGAGTGGCCGGCTCAGGATCGGCTTGCGAGGATTTTGGTCGCCCGGCGACTTCCATGCGGCGAACGTTCCGGGCAGGTCGGAGGATTGGATGAGTTTGTCTTTGGGCGGGTTTGGCTCCTTGTCGATGTGCGTCAGCGCCTCCTGCGACTGCGACACGATCTTGTCCGGTTTCATGGCCTCGGCTGCGACATCACTGCGAATCGACGAGATGCCGATCCAGACGAGCCAGAGGGCCAGGAGGAGGACGATGCCGACGACGATTTTCTCGCCGTGCGCGAGAAGCCCCGCGACGATGGAATCCTTGGATATGCTCGGTGCGGCGATTTTCATGGCTAGTCCGTGGCCCCGGGGGCATTGGCGGAATCCCCGGCTCCCAGAAGGGTGCGGTCAGGTGGCATGGCGATGGCGAGCGTGCCCCGCAGCTCGACCTGCACATCGTGCCGTCGAAGACGATCCCCATCCGAGCCCTTGGCGTCGGGTGGAAAACCTGGGGCAGCGGGGCCGATGTTCCGGCCGGAAGAATCATTTGGATTCACACGAACCTGCCGCGTATCGATCGGTATGGGCGCCGAAGCGAGTTCCAGCATCAGGGCGTCGAGGGATCGCTGGTCGATCGTGAGCCGCAGCACGAACGGCATGAGCCGCACCATCTTCGAGTGCGGCGCCTGCGACAGTTCGGAGGCCGTCAGTGGCTTTCCTTTGAGATCAACGTAGACCCATGCCTTGAGGGACTCATCGGGTGCAGCCTGCGGGCCGTCCATACCGGGTTCGCCCGGCGGCATGCCGGGTTGCATGCCCGGGCCCATGCCGACCGGCATGCCAGGAGCCCTCGACTCGGCACCGGTGAACCGCGGATGGGGCGGCCGAAGCAAGCCACCCTGCGAACCATTCGGATCGGGCCCCATCATGTCGAATTGCGGCATGCCCCCCGCGGCAGCCGAGGGCTGGATTTTGAGGATTCGAGTGCCGTTGCTCGCCCCCGGGTCGTCCTCGGCCGCCGGATATCCGACCATCACTTCCGAGATGAGCGGGATCGGAATGTTTGACGGATTGGAGCCAGCCGAATTGATTTTCTTGATGGCATCGCAGAGCACGCCATACATCCAAAGTTCTTCTTGCGCCATCACGACCTGTGTGGTGGACGGCGTCTCTTCCCAGTCGAAGGAGGCGTAGAGCCGCCGCTGGTCCTCGGCGCTCCACGTGACCAGTGGCTTGGGCTGGTCGTCCTTGGCCCCGCCGGTGCCGGGGCCGACGGGACGACCCGCTCCACCGGGCGCAGCGGCCGCCGCTTCCGTCATCAAATCGGCTACTCCCATCCGCGCCGGAATCTGCCGCACCACCTGCCGGATGCCGTTCTGGTAGCGCTCGAGCAAGGCTCGGGGCAGTGAGCCGTCGGGCTTGAGATCCGAAGCCCTCTTCACGAAGTCGGGCCCGAGGGATGAAGGCCACTGGCGGATCTTCCGCTGGTCGTTCCAGAGCGAGGTCCACACTGTCAGCGTTTCATCATTGATTCCCTGAACGTTTTCTTGGATTTTTTTTCTCCATTTTTCGTTCGGGTGCGGATTGTTTTTGGCCGACTTGATCGCGGAGATGCCCTGGATTTTGTTCTCGATCGTTTTCCGCTTCTCCGTGATCCGGCCGGACATTCCCGATCGCGTTGCAAAAAGCAGCGGCAGCAGGATCAGGGGAACGGCCGCCGCCAGGATCCAGAAATGGATTTTCGCGAGGGTGTTGGCGTAGGGGCGGAGGGAGTCGGGGATTTGAACCATGGCGCGTGCGAGGATCAGTCGCCTCCTCGTGGCGGTGCGGCTGCGGCCGATGCCTCGGCGGCCTGCGGTTCGGGGGCGCCGGGAGTTTTCGGCTTCCAGACGAACTGAACGACGAAGTCGTAGCGACGCAGCGTGATCGTGGCGTTCCCCGGAGCGTCGCCCTCGGGCGTCGCCGCTCCACGGCCGCCGCCCCGGGGAGCCGGTCCCGGCCCGATGCCCGGGGCCATGGCGGTCCCTCCCACCTCGACTCGGCTTTCATCGACGATTTGCACGGTCCGCACCGGCGACGATGCCACGATCACCGGGTAGCTGATGCCCAGTTCGGCGACCGGCACCATCTCTCCCACTCGCGGGCCGCCCGACACGATCACCTGATCCCCCTTGCCAAGCAGGTTCTTGATCAGCGTAGACCTGAGAAATTGCGCCGATTCATCGGGACTGTGGTGGGGTTCGTTGTGGAAGTGATGGCCTGCCAATTCGATGACCCAGCCGTCGCCCTCTGGTCCCTTGTCGGCGGGTGCTGCCTCGCCGCTCGCTTCGACGGCGGCATCTCCGGCCGGCTCTGCCGGTGCCTCGTCGGCATCGCTCTGTTTCTCCCCGTCCTCGCTCCCGTCGGTGGTCTCGGACTCGGCATCTCCCTCGGCCTCGATCGCCGCGGCTTCTGCAGGGTTCGTCTGCTCCCACTGCTTTTTCACGCTCGTGAACCATGCCGCCAGGTCGGGCACATACTGGCAATCCATGCGCTCGATGTAGAGTTCGCGGCGCTCTGAGATCGGCTTTGGGCCGTCCTTGCCGGCCTGGGTGTCGCGGGGGAGCAACGATTCCACGGCCCGCAGCAGGTCGAGCGACTGGAATCGGCGGCTTTCGACGGCCAAGAGGTAGTCCTGCCTCGTGATCGCCTCCTTTTGCTGCTGTTCGACCGTTCCGAGAGAATTGGCGGCCGCCTTCGATCGGCTCACGGCCTGATCGGCCTGCCGAAAGGCGTCGGCATACAGTTTTTCATCGAACGTCGAGAGGGCGATGAACGCCCCGATGAACGCCACGAAGGCCGAGAGCAGGAGGCCGATCAACGCCGCGGCCGCCCAGGGCTTCTTGGAATTGACGATCCGCTCGGTCACGATCCATCGGGGAAGCAAGCTGGTCGTGATTCCGCCCGCCCCGACGGCCTGCACGGCCAGCCCGTAGGCGGTGCCGAAGGCGAGTCGGTTCTCGCGGTAGGCAGGCTTCTCCATCGCCTCGTCGGCCTCGAGGTTTCGGAACACCTCGAGCCGTTTCACGGGAAGCCCGAGCTGCTTTCCGATGAAGTCGCTCAAGCCCCGCAGTCCTGCGGCATTTCCGAGCATGTACACGCTGCCGATCTCGCCGGTGCGGTCGGTACTCGTGAAGTAGCTCAGCGACCGCTGCAACTCCACCGCGAATTCGTCGAACACCGGCCGCATGGCGGTGTAAATCGCCTTGGGGTCCTCGCTGCGGACGGCGTTGCGCTTCACCTCCTCGGCCCGTGCGAACGTCAGCTTCTGATCCTTCACGATCGCCTTGGTGAAGCTGTTGCCGCCGAGCGAGATGCTCCGCTGCCAGATTTTCAGTCCGTTGGTCACCACGAGGTCGGTCGAATCGACGCCCATCGAGACCAGCGCGATGGAGGGGGGCGGATTCTCGGGATCGATCTGTGCCGGATCGGGCAGCAGATCGAACATGACGAGATTCGCCAGGGCGACGGGGGAGAGCTGCAGGATGTCCACGTCGATCCCGGCGTCCATGAGGGGCGCGAGCGACTTGTCCACCTGTTCGCTCTTCATGGCGAAGATCGCCACCTCGGCATCGATGACGAATCCGCTCTCCTCGATTCCGCCGGCGAGTCGCTGCCAATCCCACACGACCTGTTCGAGTGGGAAGGGAATCTGTTGGCGCGCCTCGTACTTGACGATGTCGGGGATCTTCTTGGCCTCGATCGGAGGCAGCTTGATGAACTTCGAGAGCCCGAGCTGGCCGGGCACGGAGATGGCCACCGTGTCGCGGGCAAGGTTGTGGCGGCCGGTAAATTCGGACAGCGCGTTGCGAACCAACTCGACCGGATCGGCGTCGGGCTGCGAGAGGAAGGTCGGATACTCGATGTAGTCGAACGTATCGACCACGAGTTTCCGCGCGGTCTCGCTCCGGCGGCACCGCAGGGCCTTGAGTGCCGCCTTGCCGATGTCGATTCCCCATACGTAGGGAGAGCGGGCCATGAAATGGTTCCGAGCCTGCGAAAACCGTTCGCCACCAACACTTTACGAACGTGTTTTCCAGGGTGTCAAACCACCTCGCGCATGAGCCGCGACGCCGCCACGCCGGCGGGTACACTCTGGCTCTCGTATGGAGGTCGCCCGGCACATCACGGTTTTCCTTCCCTGCCACTCGCTGGGCGACTTTCCCACGTGGCTGGAGGAGCACGAGGCCGACGATCTGCTCGCGGCGTGGACCGCCGCCTGGCACCCCGGCCTCATCGCCGCGGTGGGGCGGATGCCCGAGTGGGCGAGCATCGACATGCCGCCCGTCGGCGATCTGCCATCGATCGGCATCGTGCCGGCGTCGTTCGACGAGCGGTTTGCCACGCAGGCCGATTCAAGGATGCTCTTCGGCTCGCACTGGGTTCGGGGTGTGAGTGGCCGCGAGGCCATCGTCGCGGCCGCGCGGCGTGCGGAGGGCATCGCGTGGGGGCCGGAGGCGGAAGCCTGGGCAGCAGACTTTCATGCGCTCGGGCTGGCATGGCTGCTGGCCGAGCTGCTCGCCCGCCGCATGAGGTCGCAGACCGGCCTCGAGTCGTCCGGGTTCCCGGAGTCGGTGGTGGAGGCGTCGCGGGCGGCCGCCGCCGGCCGGGGCGAGGATGCCCGTGAGCGGCTCCGGGAATGTTTCGCGGCGCTCGAAGCCTCGAGGTCGCACTATTATCCCGTCGATGTCTGGCTGCTCGATCTCGTGCTGCTTGCGCCCTCGACGCTCGGGTCCGCGCTCGATGACGAGCTCCGCTCACCCGTGCCGATGGGCATCCTGGCACCAGGCGACGTGATCGAGCGACTGGCCGTCGTGAACCCCGCGGCGCTCGAGCGAGTGCGTCAGAAGATCGCCGACGAGTCGGTGGCGCCTGTCGGCGGACGGATCGATGCCAGTCCGCTCGATCTGTGCACGGCCGGGGAGATCGAGGCCTCGCTCGATGCCGGGATGGATGTCTGGCGGAAGCACGCCGGCAGGGCGCCCGTGACGTTCGGCCAGATCGCCGGCGGAGCGTCGGCGATCCTCCCGCGGCTGCTTCAGGCTCGCGGGTATGGCGGCGCGATCTGGAGCCTTTTCGATGGCACGGCACTTCCCGATCCGGGCGCCAGCAGGATCGTGTGGGAAGGCACGGGCGCCGGCCGGATCGATGCCGTCGCCCGTCCACCGTTGGATGCCCGCCAGGCCCGCACGGTGCTCGGCCTCGCCGAGCGGATCGGCGACGCAATGGATCACGACCACACGGTCGCAATCCAGTTCGCCCACCATCCGGGCACGGCCAGCCACTGGCATGGCGACGTGCGACGGATCGCCTCGTGGAGCAAGGTGTTCGGTGAGTTCGTCACGCCCGACGAGTTCTTTCGCCGCACGGGCGGCGCCGGCACGGTGGTCGATTTTGCCCCCGATACATTTCCTGTCACGCTGCCGAAGGAAGGCATGGCGATCCGGGATCAGGTGGCCTCCGAGGTTGCCGCGGCCTCCCGCGCCGCCTCGCGGATCGCCGCCGGACGGCCAGCAGACGCTGGAACCAGTCTGCCTGAGCGGCATGCGGTGGATGGTGACCAAGGAAACTCTCGGCGAATCACCACATGGAAAAAGGCGATGGATGGCTTTTTCTTCGGCCGTCGGGCCGACGCGCAGCGTCTTGTGCTTGACAATGGCCTTATCCGAATGCAGGTGCACGAATCGACCGGTGGCCTGCTCTCGGTCCGAATCCCGGGCGACGTCGGCAATCGTGTCTCGCAGCGGCTCGCCCTCCGCACCACGCGTCCTGCGCCGGCCGCCGGTCAGCCGTGGGAGGATGTCCACGAGCGGGCCGTGCATTCCGGCATGGTCGCCGACACGATCGACCGCTCGGGCGACATGATCACAGCCTGCGGTCGGCTGGTCGCCGCCGACGGCGCGCCGGTGGGATCGTTCCTGCAGCGGGTGTCGCTGGCGGATGGGCTGCCGCTGGTGCTGATCGACATGGAGGTTCAACTGACCGGTCCGCTCGCCGGCCCGCCGCTGGAGTCATACGTCGCCTGCCGCTTCGCCTGGCACGAAAACGAGATGCCAGACATCGTTCGCAGCCTGCATCTGGAGCCGGTGGTGACGGAGCGGTGGCGGTTCACGGCGCCGCATTTCATCGAGATTCGCCCGACGTCGTCGCGGCACGAGCGGCCCGCCACGCAGATCCTCACGCTCGGCCTTCCGTGGCATGTGCGATCGGGCGAGCACATGCTCGACTCGCTCCTGCCCGCCGACGAGCGGCCTGCGGTCCGATGCCGCATGGCGATCGGCGTGGGGCTCGGCAGGCCGGCCGAAACGGCCATCGATCTGATGGCGGCGATGGGTGGACCGGCCGCATCCTGCGCGGGTAGCCTACCGCTCGCATGATCGTCACACTCGATGGACCTGCCGGCGCGGGGAAAAGCTCCACGGCCCGAGCGCTCGCCGCCCGGCTCGGCTGGTGCTACATGGACACCGGCGCGATGTACCGCGCGGTCGCGCTGACGGCGCTCGAGCGCGGCGTGGCCCTCGACGACGCGCCGCTCGTCGCGGCGCTGGCCGAGCGGCTCGAGATCGCGTTTCGCGACGGCCGCGTCATCGCGGACGGCCGCGACGTGTCGGCGGAGATCCGCACCGAGCGGATCACCCAGGCCACGCGGCCGGTGGCCGACGCGCCGCCGGTGCGGGCGGCCCTCAAGCGGATGCAGCGGCGCCTGGCGGCCGGCATCGACGTGGTCACCGAGGGCCGCGACCAGGGCTCCGAGTTGTTTCCGGACGCCGACGTGAAGGTGTTCCTCACGGCCTCCCCGGACGAGCGGGCCCGCCGGCGGCACGACGAGGAGGTCGCGCGGGGCGCGGTCTCGTCGCTCGAGGCCGTCGCGCAGGCACAGGCCCGCCGCGACGAGGGGGATCGCGAGCGGCCCGTCGGCGCGATGCGGCCGGCGGCCGACGCCGTGGTGCTCGAGACCGACGGCCTGTCGCCCGAGGAGGTCGTCGAGAGGCTCGTGGCCCTCGTAAGGGCCCGCGGCGGAGCGACATGATGGCCGCCGCCGACACGACCGCGCGGATGCCCGAGGCCTCCGGCGGCGGTCACACCCGCTTTGGCCGGGCGCTCTACGCCGTGCTCTGGGTGCTCACCCGCACGCTCGCCGTCTCGGTGTTCGGCTTCCGCGTGCGGTTCGCCGAGAAGCTGCCGGCCCGCGGCGGCCTGCTCGTGCTCTCGAGCCATCAGAGCCACCTCGATCCGCTGCTGCTGGGCCTCGCGACCGACCGGCGGCTCTCGAGCCTGGCCCGCAGCACGCTCTACCGGTTCAAGCCGTTCGGGTTCGTGATCACGGCGCTCGACGCCGTACCCATCGACCGCGAGTCGTCGCCCGTGGCAGGCATGAGGGCCGTGATCGAGCGGCTCAAGCGCGGCGCGGCGGTGATCATGTTTCCCGAGGGCACCCGGACCGCCACGGGGCGGCTCGGCGAGATCAAGGGCGGGCTGTCGGTGGTCGCCAAGCGGGCCGGCGTGCCGATCGTGCCCGTCGCGATCGTGGGGGCCTACGAATGCTGGCCCCGGAGCCGCCGGTGGCCGAGGCCGGGCCGGATCCGCCTGGAGTTCGGCCGCATCATGTGGCCGGCGGAGATCGCGGCCCTCGACGACGCCGCGCTCACCGCCGAGGTGGCGACGCGACTCCGCGACCTCGACGCCGCCGCGCGTGCCGCCCGCGACGGACTCCCGGTCACGGCGGGTTCTGTTCCGCTTCCTGCGACTGCCGGGCCCGCTTGAAGGGATCCACCGTGCCGCCGCCAGGACCCGGTGGAGGCGTGGTGTCGGGCTGGCCGAACGGCAGGAGTTTGGGCCACGCGAGGCTCGCGCCGGGCCACTGGGGCCGGGCCGGTGCCGCAGGCGGGAGCGCCGCCGGCGGCACGCGCGGGGCGAGGATGTCGGCGGGGCCGGGGAACGCGGGGCCGCGGTCGGTCGCCGACACCGCGCTGGCCGGCGGCTGGCCGGCGGCGCCGGGCTCGAGCACGCGGATCGACACCTCGTCGATCTCCGCGGTGCCGAGTCCCGTGAGCGCGAAGGTGACGACGAGCGGCTCGCCGCCGCCGTCGGCGATCCGGTGGAGCACGAGCCGCCGCCACTCGGTGGTCTTTGCGACACGTTCCGCGAGCGCCGGGCCGCCGAAGGAATCGAACACGAGCAGCCCGTCGACGCTTCCCGCGATCTTCTCCGGCACCCGCACGCGGGCCGCGATCTCCACGAGCGTGCCCGCGGGCACCGTCAGCGGCGGCGAGGTCACCCACACCGGTGGCGTCTCCACGACCACCGGCGGCGCCTCCGGGTCGGGGGCGGCGGCGACGAGCCGCAGGCTGCCCGAGCCCGCGGCCGGCGACTGCCGCACGATCTCGACGCCGGTCCGCAGGTCCGACTGCGGCAGCGCGAAGTGCCGCCAGCCGTTGCCCGCGAGATCCTCGATGCCCTCCATGCCGCCGCCGCGAAGCAGCTCCGGGCCGGGCGTGGCGGCGGCCCGCGCCGCGACGAACCGCCACTGCTCCGCCACCGCCGAGTCGGCCACCGCCAGCGGGCTCGCGACCATCGACCCGTCGGCGCGCACGCCGTTCTCCCAGATGCGGCGCTCGAACTGGCCGGCGATGGCCGCGGCCCGCGCGAGCCGCCCCACGGCTTCGCCCGGCTCGGCCGCCGCGAGCCCCTCGCCGTCGGCCACGAGCCGGTCGGCGGCCGCGAGCATCGGGCCGGCGGCCACCGGGGGCGGCCCGCTGAAGGCCTGCGGCGGCAGCCGTCCGAGGAGCCCGGCCGCGTCGGCCAGTGCGATGCCCGCCAGCGCCCGCTTGCTGGCGAGCTCGACGGGCGCGAGTTCGCGGATCCGCTCCTGCACGTGTCCGGTCACCGCCGGGTCGCCGCTGATCAGCACGAGGGCGTGCGTGAGGAACGAGTCGAGCGTCACGGCGACCCCGCCGGTCACGCGCTTCTGGGTGAGCGGCCTGAGGCCGCCCGGCGCGATCTCCCAGGCCCGGTGCGCCTCCGGCGCGCCCGGCACGAGGAGCGTCAGCGGCGGCGCACCGTCGGGCACGTCGCCGCCGCCGTAGCGACGGGCCACGATCTGCGCGCCCTGTGCGGTCCGCCAGGCGAGCACGATCCGTGCCCGCGCCGCTTCCATGACGACCGCGCGGACCTCGGGATCGCTGGCCTGCGCGTCGGCGGCGAACCGGCCGGCGGCCCCCCAGGGCTCGAGCGGCGCCAGCCGGAGATTCATCTCGCGGCAGGCGGCGGCCCGCTTCCGCGTCTCGCGGTCGTCGCCGTCGATCCGCGCGGACGAGGAGAAGAGGATGCCGCGGGCGCCGGCCGCGACGGCCACGAACGAGGCCAGGCAGAGGCTCTCGGGGTCCACCGCGAGCCCCTGCGCGCCGACACCGGAGATCGCGGCGGCCTGCCGCGCCGCACGGGCGTCGATCTCGGTGGCCAGCGCCGCCAGGAGCGGCGTGCCCGGCCGCGCCAGCCGCGGCCGCTCCCGGAGCCATGTTCCATAGGCGTCGAGTTCGAGGCTCGTGCCCAGGACGGTGCGCCGGGCGACGAGCATGTCGACGTGTCGCGAGAGGGAGCGGAGGCCCGAGTCGGCCGCCGCGACGAGCGGTCGACCCGAGCGGGGGTCGCAGGCCCGCACCCGCCGCGCCCGCTCCGCGAGCGGCTCCGCGTCGGCCGCGGAGAGGCCGGCGCCGAGGTCCCAGGCGAGCACGCGGTCCCAGTTCCGCAGGATCGGGACCGACTCGGGGTCGCGGAGGTCGACGTCGGGAATATCCGGGGGCGGGCAGATCACCCACAGCCCCGCCCGCCGCGCCTCTTCGAGCAGGTCGCGGCTGGCCGGCGCGGCGAGCTGCACGCAGTTGAAACCGAGGTCCGCGATCGCGGCGAGCGGCTCGCCATTGTGTTCGAGCGCGCGCGGAAAGAACGGCAGGCCGGCCACCTCGAGCACGCCGCGGGCCAGCCCGGCCGGCGGGTCGGCGGGGGACGGCACGGCGGCGGCCTCGACGCCGGCGGCGGGCATCACCCCGGGATCAACCCGCGCCGGCGCCACGGCCCCGCGCACGGACAGGTCGTCGATGGCCACGTCGTAGGCGCCGGGGCCCGCGTAGAGATCCAGCACGACGTGCGTGGCGATGGCCCCGGCGAGGTCGCCATCGGGTCCGTGCTCGAGCCGCAGCGCGGGCAGTTGACGGGCCAGGGCCTGCGGCAGCGCCGCCACCTCGAGCGACTCCCAGCGGCCGACGTCGCGCGACACCGTGCCGGGCACGATCGTCTCGACGGGCCGCCCGGTCTTCCGCGAGCGGTACGCGGGGAGCCGCACGCGCACGCCGATCCGCACGTCGGGACGGCTCGACCGCACCCACGCGGCGCACCGCAGCTCGTCGATCACCGCCGCCGGCCCGATCGGTGCCTGGATCCGCAGCATGGTGCCCGCCGAGGCCTCGAGCAGGATCCGCTCGCAGCGGTTGCCCCGGTGCGGCGACTCGGCCGACCGCGCGTGCGACGTGATCCGCGGCGCGGCGTCGGATTCGCTGAGCGACCACGACGTCGCGGCCGTCTCGTGGCCGTCCTCGACGGCCGCGGCATGCGGCGACACGACGGCGGCCGCGACGAGCACGGCCACCGCGGTGAGCGCGGGCGCGGCTGGGGGAATCCGGAGCGGCATGGCGGGCCGGGAAAGGGTGACGAACCCGGGCTTCTACCGGCCGCCGCCGCACGGCTCCAGAGCAGTCGGGGCGCCGGCGGCAGGCTGGCGTGGCGGGGCGGGATGCGCAGTGCCGGGGGTTGCAGGCCGCCGTGCGGCGGGGGATAAGGATTCGGTGCCGGAGCGATTCCGCGCCACGGGGTGCCGCCCATGAAGCCGACGACGGCAGAACATCTCGCGCAGTTCGCGGCCGACCTCGACCTCGTGCCGGCGGCCGCGCTGCAGCAGGCCGAGCGGGAGTGCGCCGGCGACGCGCCCGACGCGGCGGCCTTCGGCCAGGCCCTGGTCCGCCGCGAACTGCTCACGGGATTCCAACTCGAGCGGCTCCTGAAGGGCGAGCGGCAGGGCTACCAGTACGGCCGCGCGAAACTGCTCTACCAGATCGGCTCCGGGTCCTTCGCCCGCGTCTACCGCGCCATCCATCGCGACTCCGGCGAGATGCTCGCGGTGAAGGTGCTCCGCAAGCGGTTCGCGGCCGATGCCGAGAAGCGGGCGTCGTTCCAACGCGAGGGGGAGATGGGGCGGCTCCTGCGGACCCCAACATCGTGGCCATCGACGACGTCGGCGTGGAGCACGGCTCCGCCTACCTCACGATGGAGTTCCTGGAGGGGGGCACGCTCCGCGAGTTGGTCAAGATCCGCGGCGCGCTCGACGTGCCGCGGGCCCTCGACCTGCTCCTGCAGATGCTCGCGGGCCTCGAGTACGCCCACCGCCGCGGCGTGACCCACCGCGACCTCAAGGCCTCCAACGTGCTCGTGTCGGCGACGGGTGTGGCGAAACTCGTGGACTTCGGCCTCGCCCGGGTCGACGACTCGGGCGACAAGGCGCTGGGCCGCATGGAGCAGCCGCGGACCGTCGACTACGCGGCGCTCGAGAAGCTCACCGGCATGCGGGACGACGACGTCCGCTGTGACATCTACTTCATGGGCACGCTGGCCTACCTCGTGCTCTCGGGCCGCCCCGCTCTCGCTGAGTCGCGGGACCGTGCCGTGCGGTCCGACCCGCAGCGGTTCACCAGGGTCGAGCCGCTCGCCGCGCGGGTGCCCGCGCTGCCGAGGGAAGTGATCGACCTTGTAACGCGGATGATGCACCTCGACCCGCTGCAGCGGTTCCAGACGGCGGCCGACGCCCGCCGCGGCGTGGAGCAGCTGGCCGCCCGGGCACCGGCGGGGGAGGCCTCCGGGGCGGCGACGCCGGCCGCCGCGGCGCCGGCCGCGGCCCGACCGGCCGGTCGGGGAAGCGTGATGGTGGTGGAGTCGGGCGACGCGGCGCAGCAGGCGCTCCGCGAGTTCTTCGGCAAGCTCGGCTTCCGGGTGCTGGTCACGGAGAACCCGCAGCGGGCCCTGTCGCGATTCGGCAGCCAGCCGCCGCCGGCCGACTGCCTTGTGATCAGCGCCAAGACGCTCGGCTCCGCCGCGGTCGAGGCCTTCAATGCGGTCTCGGCCGACCCGTTCCTGGCGGACCTGCCGGCGATCCTGATCGCCGACGCCCGGCAGGGCGACGTCACCACGGCAGCCCGGGTCGACGGCCGGCGGCGGCTCCTTTCGCTGCCGACACCCCCGGAAGCGGTCGTGAGGCTCCTCGACGAGCTCGTGCCCGCGAAGTGAGGAGGCACCTCCCCGATCAAAGCCGTGGGAGCAGGTTTGAGTCGTGGGTGCAGGTTTTCCAACCGGCACGTGATCCGGAGCGGCGGCCGCATTCGGCAGGTTGAAAAACCTGCCGCCACAAGGGCGATCGGGGCACGAGTCGCCGTAGCCCTATTTCGTCGGCTTCTCCGCGTCGAACGTGATCGACGCGGAGTTGATGCAGTAGCGCAGGCCCGTCGGGGGCGGGCCGTCGTCGAAAACGTGGCCGAGGTGCGCCCCGCAGCGGCGGCAGGTGACCTCCGTCCGCAGCATGAAGTGCGACCGGTCCTCGTGCTCGGCGATCGCCGTGCCGCGCACGCCGTCGATCGGCGCCTAGAAGGCGGGCCAACCGCAGCCGGAGTGGAACTTGTCGCCCGCCTTGAAGAGCGGCTCGCCGCAGCAGATGCAGCGGTAGGTGCCGGGCGACTCCGTGTCGGTGTACTTGCCGGTGAAGGCCCGCTCGGTGCCTTTCTTCCGCGTCACCTCGAACTGCTCGGGCGTGAGCCGCTTCCGCCACTCGGCCTCGGTCCGCGGCAGGTCGGCGTCGGGCACGCGTCCGGCGACTGCGGGGTTCACGGCGGGATCACCGTTGGGCACGGCATTCGCTCCTGGGGTGTCGGTCGGCGGATCGGCCGCGGGGGCCGCGAGGGCTGCCACGGCGGCGACGAGCGCCGCGGCCGGCAGGCGGAGGCACGTGGGGAACATCAGGGGCCGTCTCCTCGGGGGCTCGAGCCGGTCACTTTCGCGGATCCGGGAGGGTCTGCGGCTCGTATGCGTGGCCGCGTTTCCGCTCCATCGTCGCCTTGACGATCCGGTCGGGTTGGATGCCCGCCATGGTGCGGCCCTGGGCGTCCTGCGTCCGCGTGAGCAGTGGCAGGACGTCGAGGCCCTCGATCACGCGGCCGAAGACCGTGTGCTTGCCGTCGAGGTGCTCGGTGGGGGCGAAGGTCAGGAAGAATTGTGAGCCGCCGGTGTTCGGGCCGGCATGGGCCATCGACAGCGATCCCAGGAAGTGCTTTCGCGCGGTCGGCAGGCCGCACTCGCAGGCGATGGCGTAGCCGGGGCCGCCGCGGCCCGTGCCCGTCGGGTCGCCCCCCTGCGCCATGAAGCCCCCGATCACACGGTGGAACGGGGTGCCGTCGTAATAGCCCTTCTCGACGAGGCTGACGAAGTTGGCGACGGTGTTGGGCGCGTCGTCCTCGAAGAGCTCCACGACGAGGTCGCCGGCGCTGGTCTGGAGCCGCACCCTGGGCAGGTCGTCGGCGGCCGCCGTAGCCTCGCGGCGCCGCATCTCGGCGGCGACCTTGTCCCGCGACTTCGCGATGCCCTCCTCGAGCTCGCCGGTCCGCTCCGCCGGCACGCCTGCCGCCGTGGCCTTCTTCAGCCACGCCTCCGCCTCGTCGAGCCGCGACAGGACGGTCGCCGCGGTCGCGGCCATGACGAGCACGTCGGGGTCCGCCGCGCCGCTGTCGGCCACGGCGGCGGCCCCCGCGAGCGCCCGCTCCGGGTCGTCGCCCTGGAGCGCCGCCGCGATCGCGGCGCCGCAGATCTTCCGCGCCTCGACATGCTTGGGCTCGACCCTCACCAGCGCGATCGCCGCCGCCTCGAGTCGGCGGCCGACCGCCCGCCCCTCGGTGTGGAGCGCGTCGAACTTCTTCTCGATCGCGGGCCGGTCGGCGTCGGGCTGCTGCCACTTGGCCTGGAGCACCGCGGCCTCGCCCACGATCCGCTTCATCTCGGCGCTCGCCGCGTCGAACTCGTTCCGCACGGCGGCCGGATCCGCGGCGGCCGGCGTGACGTCGGCCCCCCAGGATGTCGCCGCGGCGAGGAGCGGGGCGGCAAGTGCGGCGGCGATGCGCCAGGCCATGGGGGCTGCTCCGGGATGGTCGGGACCTCGATGAATGACTTCTCGAGGATCCCCTATAGAGTATGCGATTCGCGCGTCGCAGCACACGGAGATCCCATGCCCCGCCCCCGGAGCCAGCCAGAGCCCGATCCGGCGGCCTCCGCGCCGCGGATCATCGGCGGCGAGCTGCGGGGCCGCCGGCTCGAGTTCGCGCCCCACGCGCGGACGAGGCCGATGAAGGACCGCGTCCGTGAGACGCTGTTCGACCTGCTCGGGCCGGCCGTCCGTGGAGCGGTGGCGATCGACCTGTTCGCCGGGTCCGGCGCGATCGGCTTCGAGGCCGTCAGCCGCGGCGCGTCCGCGGCCGTGTTGGTGGAGCGCCACTTCCCCACCGCGGAGGCGCTGCGCAGGTCGGCGCGGTCCCTCGGCGTCGCGGACCGCGTCGACGTGCGGCCGGGCGACGCCTTCGCCTGGGCGAAGCGGCTCCCGGAACTGCCGGCTTCCGCACCGTGGATCGCGTTTGTGTCCCCCCCGTGGGCGCTGTTCCACGAGCGGCAGGCGGACCTCGTGGCGCTCGTGGCGGCACTGCTGCACGCCGCGCCGCCGGGCAGCACGTTCGTCGTCGAGGCCGACGCGTCGTTCGACCCCGCGGCCCTGCC
>JBJTOU010000154.1:0-7313 GCA_046074725.1 Planctomycetia bacterium | reverse complement strand
CAAGACTGTACCGGAGGGCTGCGCCGATAGCGGCGAGTCGACGGGCCTGCCGTTGATGCAGCCCACCAAATGGTTCCTACGGCTGCCGCCCCCGCGTGGGGCGGCAGCTTTTTTTACCAAGCCGTTGCCCCTGCGACTTCTAACGACAGGCTTTCCGCGCATGCAGTTGCGCGACGGCTTCGGGCGCTTCGCTGAGCAGAGGTGAATGCCCGAGGTATCGCTCCGCCATCTCCCGCTTGCCGCGGGCGAGGAGCGTCGCGTAGACGTGCAACTCGAAGTGGAGGCGAAGGCTCTGCTCTGCCGCCGGCTCCCCCACGCCGCGGAAAACGCCCATCAGCGCCTCGGCCGTGGAAAGCTGCACAGACTCGGCCTGATCGCGCAACCAATAGCGACTCGGCTCGTCACTCGCGTCTCGCAGTCGCACGCACCGTCCCATGCCTTCGACCGTTCGCAGCATCTCGCAGGCCTGGCGCCAGGTGCCGTCGAGCAGCAGCACGGGCTGGCGGACATTCGACGGGGCATCGTCCCCATCGGTTGCCGAGGGGAGCGGCTCACCGCTCGGATGGAGGATCCACATCTCGCGGATGGGCGCGAGCGAGTCTGCCGTGAACGTTGCCGCCGGATGGAAGTCTGTCTCGCGCTGGTAGACGCGGGATGCAACTCCGCTCACAGCCCGGGCGACGAGCCTGCCGGTGCTCGACGGCTTCACCGCTTCGTGCCGGTGGATCAGCACGTTGATCGCGAGCCGCGTCTCAACCGGCGGCAGCAGGTCGCACGTGCACCATCGCGGCGGCAGGCTGCACCGCGGGCAGCGGGCGGCACCGGCACGTACGACACTTCGGCCCACGGTTACTCCCGGTGAATGGTCCGACGAAGTCCTGGGCGCCAAGGAGCGAAAGTATCACCGACAAGACCTCAACTCCGCCAACCCAACCGGGTGCCGAATGGCCGCGGCATTGCCGTGCGGGGAATCTGCAGCATAGGCCGTGGCCGGCAGCGTCACGGCGGCGGCGAGCCAGGCCTTGTAGCCGCCTACCATGTCATGCACGTCGCGGTGGCCCAGTTTCTGCAGCAGGCTGGCGGCGATGGCGGAGCGGTAGCCTCCTTCGCAGTGCACGGCCACGGGTCGGCCTGCTGGAATCTCACCAATCCGCTCATCGAGATGCGTGAGTGGAATGTTGAGACTCCCCTCGATATGCCCACCCGCGTACTCCGCCTCACTGCGCACGTCCACGACCGTCGGCGCCACGCCGGCGTCAGGCCGCTTGCCTGTGAGCCATTCGGCAAGGGCCAAGGCGGTAATCCGGTCAGTCCGCTCCACGAGATCGTCGCGTGACGCCAGGGCATTCATGCCGGCGGCGAGGTAGCCGGCCACGTTGTCGAAGCCGATGCGGCCGAGCCGCATCACCGCCTCCTGCTCACCCCCTTCCTCGGCGATCACGACGATCGGTTGTTCATGCGAGAGCATCGATCCAGCCCACGTGGCGTACTTGCCGCTCAAGGGGATGTTGAGGGATCCCTTCAGGTGTCCCCCTTCGAAATCGATGCCATCCCGGACGTCGAGGAGTTGGGCGCCGGACTTACGGAGGGCGAGCACCTCGTCGAGCGAGAGCGGCTTGAGAGTCTTTCGCATGGCGTCGTCGAGCGAGGCCCGCTCCTGGCGATTGAGGATCGCGTCGTGGACGAAGTACTCCGGCGGCTCGGGCTGGTCCGCCGTGACGATCTTCCTGAACTCCTCGCGGCTCATCGGCTGGAGGGCGTAGTTGAACTTCTTCTGTTCGCCGACCGTGGAAACGGTCTCCTTTGACAGGCTCTTGCCACACATGCTGCCGGCCCCGTGGGCCGGATAGACGAGCGTGGCGTCGGGCAGCGTGACGAGCTTGTTCGTGATGCTGTCGTAGAGCATGTCCGCCAGTTCATCGGCCGTCACGCCCACGCTCGCGAGCAGGTCGGGCCGGCCCACGTCGCCGATGAAGAGCGTGTCGCCGGTGAGCACGGCCAGCGGCTCGGTGCGGCTCTTCGCCAGGTCGTAGACGAGGATCGAGATGCCCTCGGGCGTATGCCCCGGCGTCTCCATGATCTCGAGTCGCACGTCGCCGAACTCGACCAGATCGCCGTGTTTCATCTTCACGCACGAGAACTCCGCCTCTGCCTGCCGACCGAGATGGATGGTCGCTCCCGCTCTGTCACGCAGTTCGATGTGGCCGGCGATGAAGTCGGCGTGGAAGTGCGTGAGGAAGACGTGCTTGATCGAGTACCCGCCGGCCTTCGCGTCGGCGAGGTACTGGTCGATGTCGCGCTGGGGGTCGACCACCGCGGCCGTCTTCGTCTTGTCGTCGGTGATCATGTACGACGCGTGAGACAGGCATGCGAGGTAGTACTGCTGGATCTTCATGACGATGTCTCGATTGATGGTGTGGGGTGGAGAAGCCGACATATCATCTGCCGACGACGGCAGGAAAGCCAACCTTCACAAGCTGCGGGTAGCCGGGCTTCAAGGCTTCCACGTAAAATGCACGCCTCGCTCAGGGAGCCGAAACCGATGCCGTTGTACGAATATTCCTGTGAGAAGTGCACCCGGAAAGTCGAGCTGCTCATCCGCGGGGACGAGAAGCCTGAGTGCCCGCACTGCCAGAGCACCAAGCTCACCAAGCTGTTGAGCGTCGTCAGCGGCCACGTGGCAGGCGAAGGCGGAAACTCGGCTGTGGCCGAGGGCTGTGGTCGCCCGCAGTGCGGGATGGGCGGTTGCGCGGGGCTCGGAAACTGATGCCTCCCGCTGCATGATGTGTCACACCCGGAGGATTTTCCGATGACTTGCTCGAGCTTTATGCGATGGGTGCCGACCGCGGCACTGGCCGGATCGCTCCTCGCCACGACGCCGGCTGTCGCATGCACCCGATGCATGCGAGCGTTCGCCGACGGCACAGTGGTCGTCGGGCGATCGATGGATTGGGTCGAGGATCCTGGTTCAGAGATGTGGGTCTTTCCGCGCGGGATGAAACGGCACGGCAATGCCGGGCCGGCCAGCCTCGAGTGGACGAGCCGGTTTGGTTCGGTGGGCGTGAGTTTCTACGGCATAGCGACCGCCGACGGCATGAACGAGAAGGGGCTCGTTGCCAACATTCTTTACCTCGCTGAGAGCGATTACGGCACGAGTGTTGCCGGGCGGCCGAACTTGTCGATCGGCGGCTGGGCGCAGTATGTGCTCGACAACTACGCGACGGTCGCCGAGGCGGTGGCGGCACTGGAAAAGGAACCCTTCACCATCGTGGCCCCGGTGCTTCCGAATGGTGAACCGGGAGTCGGGCACCTGTCGATCTCCGATCCGTCGGGCGATTCGGCGATTTTCGAGTATCTCGGCGGACGCCTGCAGGTGCACCACGGTCGCCGCTACAACGTGATGACCAACTCGCCTCCCTTCGACGAGCAGCTCGCGTTGAATGCGTACTGGCGGAAAATCGGTGGCGACGTGATGCTGCCGGGCACGATCCGTGCCAGCGATCGCTTCGTCCGGGCCAGCTTCTACATCGATGCGATCCCGGAGAATCTCGCCGGTAGTCGGGCGATCGCATCGGTGTTCAGCGTGATCCGCAACGCCTCGGCGCCGCTGGGCATCACGACCCCTGGCGAACCGAACGTCGCGAGCACGATCTGGCGGACGGTGCACGACCAGAAGGCCCGGACCCTCTACTTCGACTCGGCCACCAGCCCGACGGTGTTCTGGGTGCCGCTGGAAAAGCTCGACTTCACGGCCGGGGCCGCTGTGAAGAAGCTGCCGCTCAAGGCTGGCGAAACCTATAGTGGCGACGCGAGCGGTTCCCTGCGGCCCGCGGAGCCGTTTTCGTTTCTGAAGGCCATGCCCAAGTGATCTACGATCGGCTGCCCATGGCCGCGTAGCGGGAGTCGTGAGGAGACGCCATGCCCGACGTGCCGTGGATCGACTGGTATCAGAGCCTGGCCAAGCCGTCGTGGACGCCGGCGCCGCGGACGATCGGCCTCATCTGGCAGATCCTCTATCCCGTCATCATCGCGACCTTCGGCTTTGTCTTCGTGCAGGCGGGGCGGGGCCGGCTGCGCCTGCTCGTGGCCGTGCCGTTCGCCATCAACCTCGTGGCGAATCTGATCTTCACGCCGATCCAGTTCGGCATGCGGAATCTACCGCTGGCCGCCGTGGATATCCTCGTCGTCTGGGGCACGATCCTCTGGATGATGCTGGCCGTCTGGCCGCACCATCGCTGGGTGGCCGCGGCCCAGGTGCCCTACTTCGTCTGGGTGTCGATCGCCACGGTGCTGCAGCTCTCGATTACGTGGATGAATCGGGCGTAGCGGCACCACATGTTCACGACTCTTCGACGCATCGAGGCCTCTGTCGTTTCGACGCCCCGACATTGCTGATGGGCTTCTTCGTCATGCGAGAGCCTCAAGATAGAGACGCATGACGCGGGCAACCCGATCGACTGTGGCCATCTCGAAGATGTCAGCCGGCGTTGCTTTCCGCTTGCGGAGACAATCCCGGAGCGCTTCCACGGCGACGTCGGTTCCGACGGTATCGCGATAGCGAAAGCAGTCGGCGACGGTTTTCGCTGGCGTCGTCACCTGCACCACGACGCCCTCGATCTTGTGCTTCTCTACGCCGGTGGTGAGCGCCGGACCGGAAGCGGAAACAACTCGCACATTAGGAACAGTGAAGGTCGGGCGGTGGGCCGACTTGTGGATCATGATCCAGACGGCATGGGGAACCTGTGTCGTCAGGCCGTGGTATTCGAGGGCCGACACAAAAGCGGCGTCTGGGGCCAGGGGTTGTAATGAGTTGCGTCCGCCGCGTTGCCTTTTGCCACCCGACAGAAATAGCGTATCCAGTCGGCCCAGCCCCGAGGATCTTCTGACGCAAACAGGCGCTCATTCGCCTTGGGGGCGCCGATGTTGCTCGTGCACGAGGAGGGCGGTCAGCAGCGAAGGGCGAACTCGAAAAGAGGTTTGGGCGAGCGCAGCGAAGGACTGCTCGAGTGACAGGAGATTCTTTGCCGACGCGAAGTTCAGGCTAACGAGCGTACCCGCCGTAGCAATGCCAAGGCCACGCGCGATCCGGGTTCCGTCCCGTTCGTCGATGAGAAGTGTCTTGGCTTGAGTTTCAAGTGCGAGTCCAATGGCCGCGGCCTCTCCATCAACGAGTTTCGCATCCGGACGACATTCGCAGAAGAGACGATGCGAAGCCACTGCGGAGGATTGCTCGCCCAAGGGACTCGGCGAGTGGATGCTGTGTGATGCGGCCTTGCCGTCGTCTTCCAGCATCTGCCGGAGCACCGGCAGGAACGCGTCGAGCTTCGGCTTCGGCCGCTGCTTCGCCTGCCGATAGCCCGGCGGCTCGTCGTTCGCGAGCATCTTCTTCAGCGTGTGCCAGCCAACCTTGTACGTCGCGATCGCGGCCCGCTTGCTCAAGGCCCCGGTCAGCACCTCACGCCGAATCTCGCTCCAGATCTCCATGTCGCTGTGCACTCCTGTGCCTCTCTCTGTAGGGGGGTGTGGTCGGGGCTATCGCCCCGATCCTCCCCTCCCAGAAAACTGCACGGTTGTGCGCCGCCATTTTGGACCGCCGCGACACGTCCCCCGCGCCGCCGTTTTCGACCGCCGTCAACACCATTGCCACGCTCGGAGCCAGTTTCGGCCGTAGCGGGTCCACAGTTTCCATCGGAAGCGAAGCTTCTCGGTGAGTGTCGCGGCGGCGGGCAACGGCGGAGCCAATAACGTCGTCACCGCGCGGTATCCGAGCAGCTACGACCTGCCGAACGTGATCGCCGTGGCCGGCACCGACTCTACCGACAATGTCGCCGGCTTTTCCAATTACGGCGTGACGACGGTCGATCTCGGGGCTCCGGGGGTGGGAATGTACTCGACGCTGCCCAACAACAACTACGGCTCGATTTCCCGCACGTCGATGGCCGCACCGCAGGTGACCGGGGCGGTCGCACTCCTCGCGGCGGCCCGGCCTGGGATCACGGTCGCGCAGGTGCGAGCCGCGATTCTCGGATCGGTCGACGTGGTGCCGAGCCTTGCCGGCAAGGTAGCGACGGGCGGCCGGCTCAATATCGCGAAGGCGATGGCGTCGCTGGGGTCACTGCCGACTGTCACGCAGCCGCCAGCGCCTGCTACCTCCCCAGCCTTCACCGCTATCGGCGCGCGTCTCGGGACGGTGGAGGTGGGCACGACGCAACTTGGGTATGCGGTGCGGGTGTCAGGCGGGACGCCTATCCAGGTTAAGTGTTCGAGGGGCTATGCGTCGGCGAACAACCCGGGTGGAGGATGGGCCGCCATCGGAGCCCGGACGGCCGGGAGCGGCTACGAACTAATTTGGCGGAACACCTCTGGTGCGTACGCGGCGTGGAGTCTCAACACCGCGGGCGGGATGGTTTCCAGCCGGCTGATGAGCGCGTCAGAACTTTCGCAACTCGAGACGCAGCACGGCGTCGATCTCAATCGCCCGGGCGAAGTTGGCTGAACCTCTTCGTAAGATGGGTTCAGCCATGTCGGGAGTGCGTTGGCCGATGGACCGCGTCTTTCTCGAGGACGACGATCGAGTCGTGGATATGCACGCCGGAGCAGGTATCGGCAAACGCGGCGCATCGAGGTGCGTCATCGTGGTACCACCGGTGCATATTGTCAACGATGTCGCCCGTGTATCGAAAGAAGTTTTTTTCCACCCCGAATCCGCCCCCCCATTGCCGCCAATACGCGGTGTGAAGATTTTCAATCATGTAAATGCCGCGGAAACTCAAGAGAGGGAACAGATGACGCAGCGTCACGGGGATGTGATCCATGTGATGACTCCCGTCATCCAGCACGACATCGACCCCGCCCATTTCCCGGACGACTTCATCAAGGAACGAGGTATCGACCTGCGAGCCAATTCGGACGCTCCCGAACTTCCCGTCGTATTGTCGGCACAACGGATCGATATCGATACCGAAGATGACCGCCGAGTCACCGAAATATTTGCGCCACATCTGTAGGCTCCCCCCCTTGCTCACGCCAATTTCCAAGAATCGCAGTGAGGTACCGCGAAAACGTGCAAAATAGCGATCGTACAGAGGGATATAGTGATGCCACTTGTGAACGACAGCCCCCGAGTTTTGGACGAACAGGTCGAGGAGCTCGCCAGCAAAGCCGTACTTGCCTGAGACGTCGGCTCGTGCATCGGCGTGAGAGTCAAACGCAAATCGCTCGATGTCTTTCGTGTCGAGGCTGCTATCGTTCGCGCCTTCGCGGTCGGCGCGGGGCCATCGCGACGTCATTTTAGGCTGATGCCTAAATGTTCG
>JBJTOU010000153.1:0-2780 GCA_046074725.1 Planctomycetia bacterium | reverse complement strand
TATCCTCGCCCCGCGACGAGGCTTTTGCCGCCCCCGAGCAGGTAATACACATAGGCCTGATGCGCTCTAGCAGACTGTGAAACACGTTTGCCGGTGATGGGCCGCGTCATTTCCGAAGCGTCGCACCGACGCGGCCCGCGCATTCGGTCACCACGGCGTCGATCGTGCGGCCGGCGTCCTCGCCGGAGAGCGTGCCCGAATCGCTTCGCAACCGAAGCGACACCACCACGCTCTTCTTCCCGGGGCCGAGCCGCTCCGCATCCCGCCAGACCTGCACGAGTCGGCACTGCTCGAGGAGCGGGCCCGCCCCGGCGTGCACCGCCGCGACGATCCGTGACCACGGGATGCCTTCGTCCACCACGAGGTTGATATCCCGCTCGACGGCCGGGAAATCGCTCGGACGCACGAGCTTTCGCTCGTCGGCGACGGCGAACGACAGTCGATCGAGCCGCAGTTCCATCGCGGCGACGGGTCCATCGAGCGATAACGACCCCAGCGCGGCCCCGGCCACCTCGCCTACGACACCCACACGAACGGGATCACGGTCGCGGCGATGAAGCACGATCTCGGCCGTCCGGCCGACGGCGAGGAGGTCGAGTTCGAGCGGGCGATACTCGATGCAGGAATCGCCCCCGCGGGGAAGCGCGGCCGAGCCGACGCCAAGCCTTGCGAGCACCGCATCGACGAGCCCCTTGGCCCGGGCATAGTCGCCCGAGGTCACGGCCGCGACCAGGAGCGGCTCATCGACGGGCGATCCGGCCGGGAGATCGGCCGACGGCTGTGAACCGCGGGAAAGATAGGCATGGGCGATCTCGAAGAGGTCGCCATGCGGGGCACCGACGGCGAGCGTGCCGCCCCTGGCCTCGAGCAGGCTCGGCAGGAGCGTGCGTCGCAGGCAGTCGGCCCCGCGGACAAGGGCCGGCTGGCAGACGAGCGGCGACGCGTCGGTCCACGGGCTTCTCGTCTTTTCAAGATCACTCGACACGACGCTTCGCGTCATCGCCTCGCAGAACCCGGCGGCGACGAACACCTCCGAGACCCGACGCACGGCCAACTCACGAGGCGACAGCTCGACCGGGCGTGCGGTGATCGGCTGATCCTCGGGCACGCGGCCATAGCCCTCGATCCGCGCCACCTCCTCGACGAGGTCGATCTCCCGCCACACGTCGCGACGCCATGTCGGAGCCCGCCACATGGAACGACCCGCAGCGGTCTTCTCCTGCACGAAGCCGAGGCCGGTCAGGATCGAATGCTGGCGATCGGTGGGGATATCGACGCCGAGCACGTCGGACACGCGACCATCCCGCAGGTCGATCGTGGCGGGCGAGCAGGCGAGCTGGCCCGCCGTGGCCACGCCCGGCGCGAGCGTGCCGCCGGCGTGTTCGAGAATGAGCGCCGCGGCACGGCGGCTGGCCCATTCGACGGCGGCCGGATCGGGACCGCGCTCGAACCGGTAGGACGATCCGCTCGCCAGCACCAGGCCACGGGCCGCGGCCCGCACCGCCAGCGGTGCGAACTGGGCCGACTCCAGGAGGATGTCGGTCGTGCCGGAGGAAATCTCCGAATCAGCGCCCCCCATCACGCCTGCCAGCGCGACCGGCCGCTCGGCGTCGGCGATGACGCACATGTGGTCGGTGAGCGAGTAGGTCTTGTGGTTGATGGCGGTGAACGGCTCGCCGGCCACGGCCCGGCGGACGATGATCCGCCGGCCACGGAGCGTCGCCAGATCGAAGGCATGGAGCGGTTGACCGCACTCGAGCATGACGTAGTTGGTGATATCGACCACGTTGTTGACGCTCGCCACGCCGACGGTCGCCAGCCGATCGACCAGCCACTGCGGGCTCGGCCCGATCCGGACGCCGCGGATCACGCGGCCACAGTAGAAGGGGCAGATCTCGGGCGAATGGATCTCGATGGCGATCTCGCCTGCCGCCGGGCCGCCGCCCGTCGCGGGCTGCGGATCGGGGATGTGGAGCGGGCGATCGAAAAGGACCGACAATTCGCGGGCCACGCCGACATGCCCGAGGCAGTCGGGGCGGTTGCTCGTCACCTCGATCTCGATCGCCGTGTCGGCCCCCTTCGGCTCGGTGGACTCATGGTTGAGCCCCGACATCAGCAGCCGCTCGACGATCTCGTCGATGGGCGCCGACAGCGTCACGTAATCCGCCAGCCAGTGGGTGGAGAGGATCATGGCACTCTAGAACTGCTGGAGGAAGCGGACATCGTTGCGGTAGAAGTCGCGGATGTCGGCGACGCCGTACCGGCGGGCGGCGATCCGTTCGACGCCGAGGCCGAAGGCGAAGCCGGTGACGCGATCGGGGTCGTAGCCGACCGCTTCGAGCACGGCGGGATCGACCATTCCCGCGCCCCCCATCTCGACCCAGCGGCCGCCCCATTCCATGTCCACCTCGACGCTCGGCTCGGTGAACGGGAAGAACGACGGGCGGAACCGAACCTTCACGTCGCCGCCGAGGAAGCTCGATGCGAAAAACCGCAGCACGCTCTTCAAGTGAGCCATGGTGGTGCCAGGCTCGATGAGCAGCCCCTCGACCTGATGGAACATCGGGTAGTGGGTGGCATCGGCGGTGTCGGGGCGGTAGACCCGCCCGAGCGACACGATCCGCAGCGGCGGCTCGCGGTTTTCCATGACGCGGATCTGCACGGTGCTCGTCTGCGATCGCAGGAGCATCGGATCGGCTCCGCGGGCCACGGCCAGGTAGAAGTTGTCGAGCGGATCACGGGCCGGGTGCTCCGTGCCGATGGCGAGGGCCTCGAAGTTG
>JBJTOU010000152.1:0-8588 GCA_046074725.1 Planctomycetia bacterium | reverse complement strand
TTCATCGTCTTGATGGGGTTGTATTGATAGTGGCCAGGGGCGGCCGGGCAGGCGAGGTTGTAGATCTCGTCGACCTCCAGCCACAGAGGATGGATCACGTCGTGGCGGACGAGCTCGAAGTTGCCGCCGCCGAGCAGGTGGGCGAAGTTGGTTTTTTGGCTCGTGAAGAAGTTGTCGACGCAGATGACGTCGTGGCCCATTGCGACGAGCCGCTCACACAGGTGGCTGCCAAGAAAACCGGCGCCGCCGGTGACGAGAATCCGCTTGATCGAGCCCATGGAAGTCTCCAAGACATGTGAGAACATCGTCGCAATCGTAACGGATCAGGCGAGGGCTGCGTCAGGTGTTTCCCCCCGAGCCAGGGCGAGTCGGAGATCGGCGACGTTCGTGCCGGTCTGACCCGTGCGGATGAGCCCGCCCACGGCGGCGAAGAAGGGGTAGGCATCGCACCGGGCGAGCACGCCTGAAACATCGAGCCGCCGTGCCCCGATCTCGGCGACGACACCCGAGTCGGCCACCGCGCCAGCAGCATCGGTGGGGCCATCCTCACCATCGGTTCCCACGCTTGCCACGAGCAATCCGACCGGCCACGGGCTGCCGCCGCGTTGCTGCGTGTCGATCGCCGCGAGGACCGTCTGCTGGTTGCGGCCGCCCGTGCCATGATCGGCAGGCACCCGCACCGTGGCTTCGCCGCCCCCGATGATCGCCCGCGGCCGGCCGTCGCTGGCCGACCGGGCCACTGCCGCAACGCCTTCGGTGGCCAGCCGTGATCCCACGATCTCGGCGGCCGCCTCCGCCGGAATCGTCGCCGGGATGATGTCGTAGCCACGTCGCGACGCCTCGGCACGCGCCGCCGTCACGGCCGTTGCGTTGTCGCCGAGGATCATGTGGCGCACGCGGCAGCCCGTGTCGGTGCGCCAGCATCCAGCGGAGCCGGGCTCCGACGGCATGCACGGCCCCGACGCGATGACATCGAGATCGTCGCCGATCACGTCGGAGAGCACGAGCACCATCAGCCGCCCGGCCGTGCAGGCCCGTGCCAAGCCGCCCCCCTTCACGCGGCTCATCGTGCAGCGGGCCGCGTTGAGCTCTGCGATCGACGCGCCCGATTTGGAGAGACGCGTGGTGACCGCGATCTTTTGCTCGAGCGTGATGCCGGGCCGCGGCGCGGCCAAGAGCGCCGATCCGCCGCCTGCGATCACGGCGATGACGACATCGCCGGCCTCGAGCGACGAGACGAGATCGAGCATTTCGAGCGTCGCCTCCACGACCCTTGGCGTGGGCAGGTTCAGACCCGCGGGCCGTGTCTCCCGCACCTCGATCGCCGAAAGAGCTCGGCCACAGCCTTCGGGCACGCTCACCAGACCCGTCATGCGATGCCGTGCGATGCGTTGGGCCCCCAGCGCCGCCTCGACCCCCGCCGCCATGCCTGCGGCCGCCTTGCCGGCACCGACGACGACGATCCGCTTGCAGCCATCGCATGCCGCGAGCAGGTCATGCGAGGCGGAGTGTTCCGACACGAGCCGTTCCGGACGGACGGCGTCGATCGCGGCCATCCAGATCGCGCGGGCGTCGTCGCGGATCAGGGACGATGCGATCACTCGTCGGTCGCCTGTGGAAAATTCTTCGGATCGAACCGGGAGAGGTCGATTCCACCGGACCCCTCTTCCTCCAGCAGTTTGACCCGCATCTCCAGGCGTTCGAGCCGGCGGGCCAGGAGCGCGGGAGAATCATCCGCCGGCTTCGGCCGCGGCGGCCTGGGTACGGACGGATAGCCGAGCTGCCGCTGCAGCGCCGCGAAGAAGAAGAGCGGATCCTTGCCCCGGTTCGCCCGCGCGATCCGCCCCTCCTTCTCGCCGAAGAGGATTGCGCGGTCGGGCTCCGGGACGGCACGGCCGGCCATGGCGGCGTCGCGCTGCTCGAGCCTCCAGTATTCCGGGCTTCGCACGTAGACGAGATCGGGAAGATCGACGAAGCCCACCTGCCGGGCCACCATCGAGGACCAGGCTTTCCAGTCCGCGTCGAAGATCTCGTCTTCGGCGAGCGCCGTGAGTCCGAGCGCATAGTCGAGACGATTGCGCGACAGGCATTCGAAGCGGTAGAAGAAAAGACCCTGCGGCGTCGCCCCTTCCGCACGGTAGGCAGCTTCGCGCTCGAGGATCGCCAGCCCGGTTCGTATGTCGAACCGGCCGCCCTCATGCTCGGCCTGCGACATCACGAACGTTTGGAACGCGGAGAAGTAGTGCGGCAACCGCGACATCGCCGTCGAGATCGTGCCGACGAGCTTCAGTTCGCTGGCGAGATAACTCAGGGCCATCGGGAGTTTCGTCGTCGCCAGCACCTCCTCGCCGATCGCCGCGAGCGCCTCCTGGGCGGCGGTGCCGGCGGCGATCCGCTCGGCCAGGTTCCTGAAGAGGTAGGCCTGTTCGACGTATTCCTCACGGTCGAGCATCGGCGAACCCGTTTCCTCGGCATAAACAGTTTCGGGCGGCCTTCCGGGGCCCGCCCGCCGGCCTTTCGGCCACGGCCTCCATCCTATAATCGAGAGAGGTCCCCATCAGCCGGCCATCAGAAATCGCCGCCGAGAGTCACAGGCACGGAGCCAGCATGCCCAATCGATTCAGCAGCCTCGACGCCGCCGTGGAAGCCTACCGCCAGGGGCGGGTCGTCATCGTGGTCGATGCCGAGGACCGGGAAAACGAGGGTGATTTCGTCTGCGCGGCCGAGAAGGTCACGCCCGAGATCGTGAACTTCATGATCACCCATGGCCGCGGGCAGGTCTGCATGCCGATCCTGCCCGACGTCGCACGGCGGCTGGAACTGCCGATGATGGTGGAGGCCAACTCCACGCCGCTTGGCACGGCGTTCACCGTGCCGGTCGATCATCGCTCCGCCCGTACCGGCATCACAGCGGCCGAGCGGGCCGACACGATTCTCGCCATCCTCGATCCCGTGAGCACGCCTGCCGACTTCGTGCGGCCCGGTCATCTCTTCCCGCTGGTCGCCAAGGAAGGAGGCGTGCTCCGCCGAGCCGGCCATACGGAGGCCGCGATCGACATGGCTCGACTGGCCGGCATGCAGCCGGCAGGCGTGCTCTGCGAGATTCTCGACGAGTCGGGCAACCGTGCCGATCGAGAGGCGCTCTTCACGCTGGCACACGAGCATCGTCTCGAGATCATCTCGATCGAGGAGCTGATCCGGCAGCGTCGGATCCGTGAAAAGCTCGTCCAGCGGATCGCGGAGGCTGACCTACCGACCACATGGGGACGGTTTCGCATCATCGCCTATGGCGTGAAGTATGAGTCGCAGCAGCCGCTCGTGCTGATCTTGGGCGACCCCGCCTCCGTGGCCGCGCCACTGGTGCGGCTGCACTCGTCGTGTTTCACCGGCGACCTGCTTGACAGCCTTCGATGCGACTGCGGTGACCAGCTCCACATGGCCCTCGACATGATCGGCCGCGAGGGGGCGGGCGTGCTCGTCTATCTGCCGCAGGAGGGGCGGGGCATCGGGCTCGTGGAGAAGATTCGCGCCTACGAACTGCAGGACAAGGGGCTCGACACCGTCGAGGCCAACCTCGCCCTCGGCTACAAGGCCGACTCCCGCGACTATGGCATCGGCATCCAGCTGCTCAAGGATCTCGGCCTGCGGAAGGTGCGGCTGCTGACGAACAATCCCAAGAAGACCGACGCCTTCATCTACGGCGGTTTCGACCTGGAAGTGATCGACCAGGTGCCGATCCTTCCTCCCGTCAACGAGTTCAACGAGCGGTATCTCGCCACCAAACGCGAAAAACTCGGCCATCGGTTTCCGGAGTAATGGCTTCGGATCTGGTTCGTCGGCAGGGTTTGACCGGGGCGCGCGGCAGCCCGTAGCATCGCACTCGCGGCGGATGCCTTCTCCCAACGGAGTCCGAGATGCCCAGGCGACGCGACAGGATGAACGGCCGATTCGGGACATGGCTCGCGTGGGCGGCCGGAGCCGTGCTGTCGATCGCCGGATGCGGTTCGCCGCCGCCCGACGATCTCGGCATCGGCTCGAAACTCGCTGTGAAGCCGGAACTGCCCACCAGCGAGGCGGTTCGGAAGGAGCCCGTTCCCGAGCCGGCGGCCGATGCGAAAACGCCGTTCGAGCCGCCTTCGCTCGCCGATCTCGACCGCAACACCAAATGGATCGACCGCCCTGTGAAGGATGGGCTCGCGATGCTCCGGGCGGCCCAGGCCGCGGAGCCGCCGCCCGGGTCGGCGCAGGCCGCGCTGGCGCTGGAAAACACGTCGGCGACGAACAACGCCCGGATCCTTTCCGCCCTCGGCCGGCTGCCGGAACAGGGGCAGGCCGACATGGACGCCCGCATCGACCGGCACGTGACGGGCGACCTCGGCAGCACCAACCCGATCATGATCAGCACGTCGGCAGAGTTCGACATCCTCGGCCTGACCGGGTTTGGGCTTTTTTCCTTCGGCCGCGACCTGGAGCCGTTCGCCGCCGCTGAAACGGTGGTGAGTTGGCAGACGAGTGCCGATGGGCTGCTCGACAAGGTGGTGATGCGCGACGACCTCGTCTGGAGCGACGGACGGCCGATCACGGCTCACGACATAGCCTTCACGGTCACCGTGATCATGGATCCGCGGGTGCCCGTGCCGGCCGTTCGAAGCGGCACCGACCAGATGCGGGGCGTGCATGCCTATGACGATCGCACGATCGTCTTCTTCCATAAGGAGCCGCTCGCAACCAACGTTTGGAACATCAACTTCCCGGTGCTGCCTAAGCATGTGTATGAAAAGACATTGGAGGCTGATCCCACGCTGAAGGAAAGCCCCGAGCATGTGGCGCTCGAGCAATCGCCGGTGTCCGGTGGTCCCTATGAGATCATCGAGCGGCAGCGAGGCCAGCAGATCGTGCTCCGCCGCCGCCCGGGCTGGTCGATGGTCGGCGGGAAAAAGGTCCGCGACGAGCCCTTTTTCAAAGAGGTACGTTTCCGGATCATCGAGGATCCCAATACCTCGCTCCTGGCGCTCAAGGCCGGCGACATCCACGAGATGATCCTTCTGCCGGAACAGTGGACGACCCAGACGACCGGCGGGGACTTCTACCAGCGGAACACGAAGGCGACGGCACCCGAGTGGTTGAGTTTTCACTTCGGATGGAACATCGAGAGCCCGTTCTTCGCCGACCGTCGTGTCCGCAGGGCGATGAGCTACGCCTTTGACTACGACGCGATGCTCGAGAAACTCTGCTACGGCCTCTACAAGGCGTGCGCCGGGCACTTCCCGGAAGACTCCTGGATGGCGCCCACGAAGAAGCTCGAGCCCTACAAACAGGATCTTGACAAGGCCGAGGCCCTGCTCGACGAGGCCGGCTGGATCGACCACGACAACGACGGCATCCGCGACAAGGAGATCGACGGACGGCTCGTGCCGTTCGAGTTCTCGATGCTCGTCAACCAGCAACCCCTGCGGGTCGCGATCTGCGTCCTCCTGAAGGACTGCCTCGAACGGATCGGCGTGCGGATGAACGTGAAGCCGGTCGAATTGACCGTGCTCCAGGACCTCACCCAGAGGCGAAGGTTTCAGGCTTACTTCGGCGGCTGGGGCGCGGGCACCGACCCCGACTCCTCCGAGAATATCTGGAAGACCGGCGCGATGCGGAATTTCGTCAACTATTCCAATCCCGAAGTTGATCGGCTCTTCGAGGAGGGGCGGCGGGAGCTCGACCGTGCCAAGCGGGCCGGAAAGTATGCCCGCATCCAGGAGATCCTTTACGAGGACCAGCCGTACACCTGGCTCTTCTGGCGAAACAGCTTCTACGGTTTCTCAAAGCAGCTCCGCGGCTATGTCTTCAGTCCGCGTGGACCGTTTCACTACTCGCCCGGGTTCGGCAGCCTGTGGATGCCGCGTGAGTGACCCATGGTCACGTACCTCGTCCGTCGTATGCTGCTCGGGATGGTGACGCTCCTGGCGATCACGTTCATCGTCTACGGCTTGGCCCGCAACATGCCCGGTTCGCCGCTCACGGTGCAACTCGGCGAGGTCGATCCGAGCCGCAAGCTTACGGCAGAGGATCAGGAACGACTCAAGAAGATCTACGGCATCGACGAGAACACGCCCTGGTACGTCGGCTACGCCACCTGGATCGGCAACGTGGCCCGCGGCGATCTCGGGCGTTCGTTCTCGCGCAAGCAGCCGGTCGCGCGGCTCATCGGGGAGCGAATCGGCCCGACGTTTCTGGTCTCGGGACTGTCGCTCGTGTTGACCTGGCTGATTGCCGTGCCGCTGGGCCTCTACGCGACTTCCCGCAGCGGATCGGTCGATGAGCGGGGCACGAGCCTGCTGCTGTACATCCTCTATTCGTTCCCGACCTTCGTGGCGGCCCTCTTTCTGCAGATCATCTTTGCCGTCTGGCTCCGCGGCAGCCGATGGGAGCTGCCGCTCTTCGGCATGACGGACCTTCCCGCCGATGCCGGCTGGGCCGGACGCGCTGCCGACGTGGCCCGCCACGCGATCCTCCCGGTCGCCTGCCAGACCTACGTGAGCCTCGCATGGTACAGCCGTTTCATCAAGGCGACGATGGAAGAGGTGATGCGGCAGGACTACATCCGCACGGCCCGCGCGAAGGGGGCCGGCCGGTGGCGGGTGCTCGTCCACCATGCCTTCCGCAACACGCTCATCCCGCTCGTCACGCTCCTTGGCCTGTCGCTGCCGACCCTCATCGGCGGCTCGGTGATCATCGAGCAGATCTTCACCTGGCCCGGCATGGGCAGGCTCTTCTTCGAGAGCATCCGCGAGCGCGACTACCCCACGATCATGGGCCTCACGCTCATGTTCAGCGTGCTCACGCTCCTAGGCCAGCTCCTGGCCGACATCCTCTACTGCCTCGTGGACCCGAGGGTGAGCGTGGAGTGATGCCGCACCAATCATATGGTTTCTGGGCGGAGGCCTGGCGGCGGTATCGCCGACGGCCGCTGGCGATGGCCGCGATCGGATTCGTCGGCTTCCTCGTCGCCGTCGCGATCCTCGCCCCTGCGATCGCCGGCACGAAGCCCGTGCTCTGCCGCTACAAGGGGAAGCTCTACGCCCCCTGCCTCGGCTACTTCGACCGACGGCTCGAGCCGGTGATCTTCACCACCGAAAAGTTTCGCGGCGAGTATCCGCGGAACCTCGAGCAGAAGGATCCCGAGAGTTGGGCCATCTGGCCGCTCTTCTTCCAGGATCCCTACCGGGCCGTGCGGAACAACGAATGGCCCGGTAGGCCCGCCAACCCCTCTCGCGACGAGGGGCGCCCGAGCGGTACGAATATCTTCGGCACGGACCAATACGGCGTCGATGTGCTCGCCAAGATGGTGCATGGCACGACCGTGGCGCTCCTCGTCGGCTTCCTCTCGATGGGCATCGCCGGCACGATCGGCATCGTCGTCGGGGCCCTCGGGGGCTATTTCGGTGGATGGATCGATTCGCTCACCAGCCGCATCACCGAGGTGGTGATGTGCGTGCCCACGCTCGTGCTGATCCTGGCGCTCGTCGCGATCGTGGAAAAGCCGACGATCTGGAAGACGATGGCGATCATCGGCTGCACTGGCTGGACCGGCATCGCACGGCTCACCCGCGGAGAATTCCTCCGGCTCAAGTCGAGCGAGTTCGTGATGGCCGCCCGTGCCACCGGCGCCGGGCCGGTTCGGATCATGCTCCGTCACATCCTCCCCAACGCCCTGGCCCCGATCCTCGTGCCGATCACCTTCGGCATCGCGTCGGCCATTCTGATGGAGAGTTCGCTCTCGTTCCTCGGCTTCGGGCCGCCGCCGCCGGCAGCCAGCTGGGGCTCGCTGCTCAACGACGCGCGGAGCAACCTGGCCATGTGGTGGCTGGTGGTGTTTCCAGGCGTCGCGATCTTCCTGACCGTGCTCGCCTACAACCTGATCGGCGAGGGACTCCAGGAGGCCACCGATCCACGACTCCGCGAGGCACGAAAATGAATCGCCTGGCCCGCAAGCGTTGTCTCGGTGGCCCGCGAGGGACTGCCCGTGCCACTCGCCGGACGTTCGCTACGGCCCTCTGGGGCCTTCGCTCACTCGATGCTGGCTTCGCTTCCGGCATCCTGCCTGCGCTCGCCAGCAACGCCGGCTCTGTGACACGGGCAGCCCCTCGCTTCCTGACTCGTTCACATAGAAGTTCGCCAACAGGCTTGTGGCCAGTTTTCTGATGCCGCTCCTTGAAATCAAAAACCTCGTGACTGCGTTTCATACGCCGGCGGGCCGTGTGCCGGCGGTGGATGGCGTGTCGCTCTCGATCGAGCGGGGTCGCACGCTCGGCCTCGTCGGCGAGAGCGGCTGCGGGAAGAGCGTGACGGCGATGTCGATCCTGCGGCTGGTGGCCGCGCCGGGCAGGATCGAGCAGGGGCAGATTCTGCTCGCGCTGGGGCGTGGGGCGGAATCGACGACTGCGATCGATCTGGTGTCGCTGCCGGAGCCGGAGCTGAGAAAGATCCGTGGTGGCCGGATCGGCATGATCTTCCAGGAGCCGATGACGAGCCTCAATCCGGTCTTCACGATCGGGAGCCAGATCGCCGAGGGGGTTCGCTTGCACGGCACTCTGGCG
>JBJTOU010000151.1:0-9765 GCA_046074725.1 Planctomycetia bacterium | reverse complement strand
GGCCCGCGTCAGGTCGTAGATGTGCCGCGTGAGGCGGTACATCCGATCCATGGCCACGGCCGGGTCGGGCTGGCCCGATTCACCCTCCGCCGGACCCGCCGCTCTTCGGGCCGGATCGTCGCTCATGATGAGGCCGGCTCGGCCACCCTGCCGGCCGCGGACACGTCCGATCCGCGATCGACCATCTCGTAGAGATGAAACATCCCGTAGATGGACGAGCGGTCCTGTTCGTGGAGTTCGGCAGCCCGCTCCCGGTTGTAGACGAAGCGGCTGCGTGTGGCCGGCGAGAGGGCCGCCTCCACGGGAGATTTCTCGCCGGCCGTGCGGAAGATCACCCTCGTGCCGGGGCCACCCACGCGGGCCACCTGCTGCCAGAGCGCCTCGATGACGGCGGGCGGCATCCAATCCTGGCTGTCGAGGAAGATGAAGCCGTTGAGAGCCCCGGGGGTTTCGTTGGCGAGATAATCGCCCAGTGACGCCACGTGGGTCTCGACGCGGTTCACGAGCGACTTGATCGTGTCGTAGTTTTCCCGCTTCAGGTAGTCGGGCAGGCCTCGCCGGCCCTCGTGATCATAGCGGCGGCTGAATGCCTGCCATGTGAAGTAGTTGTCGTCGAGCGGGAAGCCGCAGGCGAGCCGCCGCACCCGCTGCTTGTACATGTCGAAGAGCTTGCTGCCGTCGTTCTCGTGCTCCTCCAGCATCGCCTGATGCTGGCTGGGGGGGATGCCGAGGCTGTAGACGGCCACTGGCTGGCGGCCGAGCCAGCGGACCAGCCAGTTATCGAAGATCGGTCCGAACGACTGATCGAAGATGCGCTCCTGCTCCTCACGCGTCTTCGCGGCGATGAGCCGGGCGGGATCGCGGCCGATCGTGCGGGCGATGCCATGCACGACCCGGAAGAATTGGCCGAGTTTCGCCTGCTCGTAGAGTCCCCGTCGAAAATACCCGATCCGCTTCGGCCCCACCACGTTGCCCGGCCAATCGGTCGTCTCCCAGAACCGGCGGGTTTCGGGGTCGAGATGGTCGCGGATGAACCGCCGGTAGTTGGCCACGTTGTCGGCATGTTTGCCGAGGCCGAAGAACTTGTAGAAGGAATCGTAGTCGGGCAGATGCTCGAGGGCGGCGAGCTTGAGCCGCGTGAGCGCCATGTGGTTGGCGTTCAGATCGACGGCCACGATCCGCTTGGGACGATGGACGAGATAATTGAGTACGTTGCAGCCGCCGCTCGAGATCGTCAGCAGGCTCGACTCAGGCCCCATCTGCAGGGCCGCGGCATCGACACGGGGATCCTCACAGATCTGGTTGTAGACAAAACCGCGGAACCAGAGCGTGAACATCCGCTCCAGAACACCGCGACGGCTGGCCAGCCGATGGTGGTGAACGGCTTTCCGGAGGCGGTCCGTGTTGCCCTGGCGGGCGGCAAGCGTCGACATCACTGCAACCTGGAGAACAGCGGCGTGGTGGGGAACATCCCCGGGCACGGTCGCAAGAGTCTACCGGCCGCCACCGGGAGCGTCGATGCCCGGGGGTTCACCGCTGTCCGTCGGCACGTTTCGCGGCGTCGGCCTGCAGGAGGGCCATGGTGCCGTCGTATTCCCGTCCGAGCTCGATCACCGCCTTCCAGGCCTCGTCGAGTGCGAGTGACGTCCGGTCGAGTCGCTTCTTGATGCCGCCGACCACGCTGTCGGCACCGGTCACGTCCCTGCCCCACCTCGTCCGATCCTCACGGAGTTCATCCTTCTCCTTCTCGAGCATCACGGTCGAATTCTGCATGTGTTTGGTAGCTGCCTGCAGGTCATTGATGGCCTGCTTGGCACGGGCGATTTCGTCCTCGAGGACACTGCGGATCGTGAAGGCACCGCGTACGTTGAACGTCGATTCGCCCGAAACCGGCACCATGGCCCCCTGCAGGGCCGTTTCCGCGTCGGCGAGGGGACGGCGGTAGACGACATCGCGAATCTCGACCACTCCCTCGTCGGCGAGGCCGCGGGCCGCCGAAAGCTCGATGTCGGCAGTGTCCCCCTTTTCGAACTGGATCGTTTTCGGATCCCTGCCCGCCTCTCGGGTGGTCATGGCATGGGCTGCCTTGAACGTCACCGCAGCCCAGTAACTACCCTGTGACGGCGCCCCATCCTGCGACAACGACTCCCACTCGTCCTTCGGCTCTGATCGTGCGTGGTGCTCAAAATCCGCGAACTGTTTCTCGAGTTCTTCCAGCAGCGCTTTGGCCTGCGACTCGTCCTTCTTCGGCCGAGGCATGGCGGACGAATCCTCGTCGGCGGCATCGCCCTTTCGCGGCATCCGGTAAAAGGCCAGCCAGCGATCGACGGGCAGGCTCTCGAACGCCCGCACGTTGTCGTACTCCTGACGCCATCTCGCCGCTTGTCCGGCGCCAGGAGGTGCGGCCGGATCGAGGGAGAGAACGAGCGCCCCCTGATCGGTTGCGGCTTCACGGACGCGGAAGATCCCGAGGAACCGTCCACCGTTGTCGGCCGGTTCGTCATCGAACAGAAATAGTTGCGCGCCGGGATTGATGAATGGGTTCGCATTCGGGGCTGCACCCGCCGGCATCGCAAATCGGATCTGGCCTGGCTGATTTCCCTGTGGAGGACGGAAGGCTCCCTTGGGCCAGAATCGTCCATGCCACGTTTCCACCCGCTCCAGGGCCCGAGACCATCGGTTCCGCTGGTCTTCGAGATCGGCTATCGACGGCTCGTTTGGAATTGGTTCGAGTTCACCCGTTTCCGTGAGTCTGGCAGCGTCGCGTTCCTTCGCGATGGAGGCCTCCAGGTCACGAACCTTGGTCCGCCAGATCCGCTCACGTTCGCCCACTCTCGCCACAAGATAGACGAATCCGGCGGCGCTGAGCAGCAGCAGGATCGCTGCGGCGACGGTTCCCCAATTCCAGCCCTTGTGGCCGACGCCGAAGGCAATCACTCCCGCCAAAGCGACAAGAGTGACGAGGGCCAGCAGGACAAGCGGGATGGTTTCCATAAGGTCGAACTCGGGGAACCGGAGTATAGACATCCCCTCCCCCGCCATGACGAGGCCGATTGTGAGGGCATGGGCTCTGCGCCGCCGGGTGGCGACGCGCGGGTGGGGCGCGTCGCCCGTGGACGACGCGGTGTCACCGCAGGAAAGGCCGGTTCCAGGCGACTCCGTCCATTTTTCAGGGGTCCGTGAAGCCTCGGTGCTGTTCCGGGGGGATTGGCATCGAACGTGCAGTGTCGGACCAAGGCCCGGGCAGGCACCGCGTTGCCCGACCTCGATTCCGAAACCCCCAGGGAGAGTCTCATGGTCGCTGCCGCGCCGCACCGCACACCCGTTGCCAAGGTCAGCTCGTCGAGGATTCCCGCGGGCGCCATCGGTGACCCGGTGCGGCTCTACCTGCTGCAGATGGGAGGCATCCCACTCCTGACACGTGAGACCGAGGTTTCCAGCGCCAAGGAGATCGAGCGCTGGCGGCGGCGGTTTCGGCGGACGTTGCTGGGCAACGATTTCGTGCTCTCCGGGGCGGTGCGACTTCTGCAGAAGGTCCGGGATGGTGGCCTGCGGCTCGATCGGACGATCGAAGTCTCCGTCACGAATACCGCCGAAAAGAAGCGGCTGCTCAAGCGTCTTGGGCCCAATCTCGACACGCTGCATCGGCTGGAGCGGGAGAAGCGGCAGCTCTTTCGCACGGCGCTCTCACGAAGCGTGCCCCTGCCAAAGCGGCGCGAGGCATGGCGGCTGCTGGTGCGCAAGCGGAACAAATCGGTGCGGCTCGTCGAGGAGATGAACCTGCGCATTCAGAAGCTCTATCCACTGCTGCGGCAGCTGCAGGAACTCGGCGCCCGGCTCGACTCCCTTCCGGGCGACCTCGATGCGCGGCGGATTCAGCTCGTCAGCAGGGAGAGCCGACGCACGCTGCGGAGGCGATTGGAGCGACTCGACGACCTTCGGAGCCGGTACGACGAGGCCAAGCGGGAACTTGCCGCCGGCAACCTGCGACTGGTGGTTTCGATCGCCAAGCGGTACCGCAATCGCGGCTTGTCGTTTCTCGACCTCATCCAGGAGGGAAACTCGGGCCTCATGCGGGCCGTCGACAAGTTCGAGCACGCCCGTGGGTTCAAGTTTTCCACCTACGCGACATGGTGGATTCGCCAGGCGATCACCCGCGCCATCGCCGATCAGAGCCGCACGATCCGGGTGCCCGTGCACATGATCGACACGATGACCAAGCTGCGGCACGTCGGTCGGGCGTTTCTTCTGGAAAACGGTCGTGAGCCGACGGTGGAGGAACTCGCCGAGCGATCGGGCCTGTCGATCGAGGAAGTGGAATGCATCTCGCGGATGTCGCGGCGGCCCGTGTCGCTCGATCAGCCGGTCGGTGAGAGCGACGAGTCGGGCATCGGGGAATTCGTGAAGGATCATCGCGAGGACGACCCGTTGCGAAGCGTGCATCAGCAGTCGCTGAAGTCGTGCGTCGCCCGAGCGCTCGATGGACTGAGCTACCGCGAGCGGGAGATCCTCCGCCTGCGGTTCGGCCTCGCCGACGGCTACAGCTACACGCTCGAGGAGGTCGGCACGATCTTCAGCGTGACCCGCGAGCGGGTGCGGCAAATCGAGGCCAAGGCCGTGGAAAAACTGCGACAGCCGGAATTCCAGCTCGACATCTCCGGATTCGTGGACGACACGGCGCTCGACCGGTTGCGGGCGCCGTGCGAAACCTGATGCGGCCTCCCAGTGGGAGCCTCGGCCTCGCCGCTACGCCGTCTTGGCCTCGTCGAGCGCCTGCTGAAGGCGGGCCTTGGACTGCACGCCCATGAACTGGTTCACCATGCGGCCCCCCTTGAAGATCATGATCGTGGGGATGCTGGCGACGTTGTAGGTCATGGCGAGCCTGTTGTTCTCGTCCACGTTGACCTTGCCCACCTTGAACGATCCAGCATTTTCCGACGAGAGCTCCTCGATCGTCGGTCCTATCATGCGGCACGGGCCGCACCACGGGGCCCAGAAATCGACCAGCACCGGCACCTGCGAATCGAGGACTTCCGTCTGGAAATTGGCGTCGGTGAACTCGAGGGCATGTCCCATCGTCAGGCGGCTCCTTAGGATGCTGGGTGAGCGACGGGCCGGCGATCGTGCCGGCCCTGACAATCGCGGAGTATAGCCGGAAGATGTCATGAACGACCAGAACGGTCCCTTCCCGCATTCCATTCGCCTCGATTCCGTCTGGGAGCCGCCGGCCGCGGGAGAGGCGTCGTGGCGGCGATCATTTGGGAAACCCGGCGGGATCGGCCTGGCGGACCGCATCATGCTCGTGATCGATCGGCCCGCCGTGGCGGAGGTGTCGCTCAATGGCGTCGTCTTCCCGGAGCCCGTGACGAGCGCCGTCCGATGGGAGTGTGACGTCACGAACCTGCTCGAACACCGGAATATGCTGGTGGTGATGCCCGCGGCTGTCGGAATCGCGGTCGAGCGTCAACGGCTCGACGCCCACGGTCGGGCAGCGCTTCCTGAATGGATCGGCCGAGTATCGTTGGAAATCTTGACACTCCCCGCGGACGATCGGTAGGAACGGGGTCGAACGCGACAACCACACGTTGAGAGGAGATTCCGCATGTCGGTCATTCGAGTCGGTAGCAGCGGCACCTACGCCAGCGGCTGGGATACCATCTTCGGAGGCGGCACGGCAAAGGTTAGGAAGAAGTCGTCCGCGAAGACACGCAAGGCCGCCACCCCGAAGGCCGCAAAGCCGAAGGCGTCAAAGCCCAGGCCGGCCAAGCGGTCCAAGAAGGCGTCGAAGCGTCGGTAGTCAGCCCTTGCCGAGTTCGCGGGCCCGGTCGCGGGCTGCGACGACCCCGGCCGCGATGCCTCGGGCAACGCCTGCCGTCTCCATGGCTGCCAGACCGGCGAGCGTCGTGCCCCCCGGGCTGCATACTCGTTTGCGAATCTCGGCGGGGTGATCGCCCGTCTGCTCGAGCAATGCGGCCGTACCGGCGAGTGTTTCGACCGCCAGGGCCAGGGCAAGCGGCTCGGGGAGTCCCGCTTGAATGCCCCCCGTCGTGAGCGCTTCGGTGATCATGGCGATGTAGCCGGGGCCCGATCCGGATACGCCTGTGACGGCATCGAGAAGCGATTCATCGACCTCATGCACCGTGCCGACCGCCATGAGGAGATCGACCACCCGACGCACTGCTTCGGGCTGGACAGCGGGAGTATGGCAAACGGCCGACACGCCCTTTCCCACCAGGCAGGGTGTGTTGGGCATCACTCGGATGATGCGGTTCGTGCCCGCCAGCCGTTCCAGGGCCTTCGTGGAGAGACCGGCCACGATCGATACCAGGACCGCGGAGTGAGCGAGCCGCCCGGCGAACTCGCCGCACGCCGCGGTCGCTTGCTGGGGCTTGACGGCCAGGATCACGAGATCGGCCGCGGCGGCAGCCTCGGCCCCGGGGGCGAACCGAACTCCCGGAAGACGGTCGGCGAATCGCTCGCGGGCCTGAGGATCTGGTTCGGCGACGATCATCGATCGGGCATCGACGAGCCCGGCCCGACGAAACCCGTCCGCCAAGGCGATGGCCATCTGGCCGCCGCCGATGAATGCGATCGCCGCGTCATCGCGCATGGTCGTTCTCCTGAGCCTTGCCGGAGGGGGCATCGAGAGCGTCGTCGATCGCGGCGAGGTCGAGCGTGGCGACCCACACATGGCTCGTCGGGCCACGGCCGCCCGCATCGCCGTCGCGCCCGGCGGTCCAGAGCAGCAGCCCGCCATCGGGTGAAAACGCGGGAAGGACGTCGGCGCCCGGGTGGTCGGTGATCCGCACAGGCAAGCCGATGCGAAAGGAATCTCCGCTGGTCTCGTAGCGGGCGATCCAAAGGTCGTAGTTGGGCCGCTGCGTGGGATCGGAATGGTCGGCCCCGGTCCAGATGAGCCAAGGCCGCGTCGGATGCCAGAAGGGCGCCCATCGCACCCCCTGCCCGCTCGTGATCGCGGTATCGCACGAGCCATCGGCCTTCATGACATGGATCTGCAGCAGGTCCTTTTCAAGTCGATCGGTGCGATAGGCGATCCAGGCACCGTCGGGCGAGAAGAAGGGGCCGCCGTCGTAGCCGGGCTGGTTCGTGAGTTGCCGCACGTTCCCGCCGTCGGCATCCATCAGGTAGATATCGGGGTCGCCGTCGCGGTCGCTCACGAAGAGAACCTCGTCGCCGTTCGGTGAAGAGGAGCATTCGGCGTCGTAGCCGGGCGTGTCGGTGAGCCGCCGGAGCGTCGGTTCGACGTCGGAAAGATTGGCCGAGAATATGTCCATCGCGGGATCGAAATCCCATTGGTAGCGTCGGCGCCGCCCTGTGCGCGCATCTTCGGCAGCCTGCTCGCGGGCGGCGGTTTCCGTCGCATCGAGCTGCGGGTCGAGATGGCTCGACGCGAAGAGCAGCCGTGAGCCGTCGGGCGAGAACCAGCTGCAGGTCGTCCGCCCGCGGCCCGGGCTGATCCGCCGCGGCGCCAGGGCCCGTGGCGCCGCCGGATCGAATGGCTGAACGTAGATCTGGTAAAAGGGATAGCCCTGCGGGACGGCCTGATAACAGATCTGCCGACCGTCCGGGGAGGCATAGGCCTCTCCCGCCTTTGCGAAGCCCTCGGTGATCCGGACTGGGGACGAGAAAAAGGTCCGTTCCAGCGGCGAACGTTCGGCCGCTCGGGTGACGCCGCCCAGCACCGATGCGATGCATGCCGCGGCCGAGGCGAGACGGGCGACGATGTGCTGCGGGTTGCAGGTTTGGCTCATGCGTTCCAGTATAAGGGCTGGAGCCAGACGACCAGAGCACCGCCGCTCGAAGGAGACTCGCCGATGAAGATCTACACGAGGACCGGTGATGCCGGCGAGACGGGCCTCTTCGGCGGCCCCAGAGTGTCGAAGGACCATGCCCGCATCGAGGCATTCGGAACGGTGGACGAGCTCAACAGCCACCTCGGCATCGTCCGCACCCTGCCGGCTGCTGCCGAGTTTGATCCGCTGCTTCGAAGGATCCAGTGCGAACTCTTCGACCTCGGCGCGCAGCTCGCCACGCCTGGCGACTCCGACGAGCGGATCACGGCGGGACACGTCGAGTACCTCGAGCGGGCGATCGACACCCACGAAGCCCAGATCGAACCGCTCAAGTGCTTCATTCTGCCGACCGGCACGCCTCTGGCGGCCGAACTCCACGTGGCCCGCACGGTCTGCCGACGGGCCGAGCGCCGCGTCGTCACGCTGGCAAGCCGTCTCGAGACCACCATCCCGGCCAATGCGATCGAGTATTTGAACAGGCTCGGCGATCTTCTCTTCGTGCTCGCGCGGCTGGCCAACCACCGCGAGGGCGTCGCCGACGATCCCTGGCATCCTGCATGACCCTGCCGTCATCCACCTCCGTGACGACCTCCCTCGGGCCGGCGGTGGAGCGGGCGACGCAGGCCCTGGCGCATCTGCGGGGGCGGATCACCGCGCAGCATGCTGCCGGTGGCATGGGGATCCCAACCTGCGGTCTGGCGACCGATCTTTTCGATGGGTTGGTATCGGATGCCTGGCGTGCGGTGGTCGCCGACCGCGGTGATGCGGAGGCTCGCATGATCGGGCCGCACATCGCCCTCGTCGCCCACGGTGGATTCGGACGGCGGGAAATGGCCCCCTTCTCCGACATCGACCTGATGCTGCTTCACGACGGGGCCATCGCCCCCGACCTCGTGGCGCCCTTCGCCCGACGCCTCCTGCAGGACCTGTTCGATGCGGGCCTGTCGGTGGGGCAGAGCGTGCGGAGCGTGGCCGAGGCGGCGGACTTGGCGGCCCGCGATGCCACGATCTTCAGCACGCTTCTTGACTGTCGCACGCTGGCCGGCAGGGACGACCTCGTCGGGCGGCTCCGCGGCCGTCTGTGGGGCGTCGCCGCCCGCGGCCGACGGCGGATGGCCACCCTGCTTTCGGCCGCCCGTGGCGAGGAACGCGGCAAGTATGGCCAGACCGTTTTCCTGCTCGAGCCCAACCTCAAGCGGTCGCCCGGCGGCCTTCGCGACATCCAGTTGATCCGGTGGCTGGGCCTCGTGTGGTGGGGGGACGAATCGTGGGCCGGCTCGGTCACGCTCGACGACCTCGTGCTCGTCGGCGGACTGTCTCGCGGCGATGCCGATGCGGTTCGGGATGCGGCCGAGTTTCTCATGCGGTTGCGGAACGAACTTCACATCCACGCTGGCAAGGCCGCCGACGAACTCACCCGGGACGAGCAGGTGCGGATCGCGGCGGCCCGCGGGATCGGAGCAGCGGGCGGTCTGCTCGGCGTGGAGCGGTTCATGCGGGAGTATTTCCACCACAGCCGTCGCGTGGCCGACATCGCCGACGCGATGGCCGAGGGCTGTCGCCGGCCGCACCGATTGAGGAGCTGGTTCTCGGGGCTGCTGGGCCATCGCATGGACGGCCGGTATCGCGTCGGTCCGCTGTCGATCGACCTCGTGCCACACGCTCCCTCCGAGACCGCCTCGAGCCTGGATGGCGTGATGCGGTTGCTCGAGTTATCGGCCCTCTACGGGATGCCGGTCGATCACCATGCCTGGCTCATGGTGCGGGCTGCCGCGTCGCGGATCACCGATGCCATCGGCGAATCGGCACGCGGTCGTTTTCTCGCGATGTTCGATCGCCCGCCATCGACGGGCGGCATTCTGCGCAAGCTCCACGAGATCGGACTGCTCGAGCGATTCATTCCGGCCTTCGCCCATGCCCGTCACCTGCTTCAGTTCAACAACTACCACAA
>JBJTOU010000150.1:0-3620 GCA_046074725.1 Planctomycetia bacterium | reverse complement strand
GGAGCACGGACATCGCGATGCCCACGCGGTCGCGGACGACCGTCTCGAGCTCGCGGCAGAAAAACGTGGTGAACTGGCGGAAGAAGCCGGGGATCGAGACGGCCGCGAGCGCGGCCACCCGGTCCGGGGCGTCGGCGCGGGGCAGCTCGTCGGCCGGTCTGGCTCGTGCCACGACGCGGTCTTCGGCGAGCCGCTCCCGCCAGCGGTTGGACCAGAATCCTCGCGGCTTGTCCTCGATGGCGACGTAGACGTCGGCCAGGCGATGCACCCCGAAGTGGCCGAGGGCCTCCACGCGTGAGCCGAACCACACCACCTCGCCGTGGCCCAGGATCAGGAGCTTGCCGGCCTTATCGACGTTGTCGAGGTGGTGCGTGACCGCGATCACGGTCGTGCCGGCGCGGGCGCGGCCGGCGAGCAGCGTCATGATGCGGGCTTCGGTGGCCGGATCGAGGCTGGAGGTCGCCTCGTCGATGAGGAGCAGGCCCGGGGCGGCGAGCATCTCGGCGGCGAGGCTCGCCCGCTTCATCTCGCCCCCCGACAGGCTGCCGATCGGCTGGTCACGCACGCGCTCGAGGCCGACCTCGGCGACAACCCGATCGATCGCGGCCCGGCGTTCTGCGTCGGACGCATCTGAGGGCAGCCTGACCTCCGACGCGTAGTGGAGCGCCCGCTCCACCGGCAGGGCCGGCGGATTGACGTCGCGCTGCGGCACGTAGCCGATGGCCCCGCGGAGGGCGTCGGCCTCGCCGAACACGTCGTGCCCGCCCACGAGCAGCCGACCGGCGGTGATCTCCCGGTCGCCGAGCAGCGCCCGCACGAGCGTGCTCTTGCCCGCCCCGCTGGGGCCCAGGACGCAGACGAACTCGCCCGGCTCGATCCGGAAGGTCACTTCGTCGAGCAGCGTTTTCCGCCCGCCGCCCGCGCGGCCGTCGGGCACCGACACGGTCACGCCCTCCGCCGCCACCGCGAGGCCTGTCTGTCGTGGGTGCGTCATCGAGGGCAGGTTCCGCCGTCGGGCATCGCGGCGGGGCACGGTTGTACTGCGAAGTGAACACCGAGGTCTTTTGAGACGCCGCAGGATACCATCTTGGTCCGATACCGTGCCCCCATGACCGTATGGCTCGCCGCATGACGCAGCGCCGCACCGATCTCGACGCCCTGCGCGGCTTCGCGATGCTCCTGGGCATCGCGCTCCACGCCTGCCTGTGCTTCTTCCCGATTCCGTGGCCCGTACACGACACCCGGCACAGCGACATCCTGCCGCTGTTCTTCGTGGCGGTGCACGGCTTCCGGATGCCGCTCTTCTTCCTGCTCAGCGGCTATTTCACGATGCTCGTCTACCGCCGCCGCGGTCTCCGGAGCCTGCTCGAGCAGCGGGTGCATCGAATTCTGCTGCCGCTCGTGATCGCGGTCGCCACCATCATGCCGCTCGACACGTTCCTGAAGCGGTTCGCCCAGGGGACGATCCGCCCGGAGCCCGCCGTCGCGGAGATCCTCGCCGGCGACGAGGCCGCCGTCCGCCGCCGGCTCGCCGCGCCCGGGGCCGTCGAAAGCAAGGACTCCATCTACGGCCGGACGCCGCTGGGCTGGGCCGTGCTGCACGGCGACCCGGCGATCGTGGCGGCGGTGCTGGATGCCGGCGCGAGCCCCAACGAGTGCGATCGCAACGGCAATACGGCCCTCCATGCGGCCGCCTTCCTGGGGCGGGATGCGGCGGCCCGGGTGCTCCTGGAGCGGGGAACCGATCCGCGTGCCGCGAACGCCGTCGGTCGGCTGCCGCTTGCGGCGGCCATCGCGAATCCCCCCGACGTGGCCGCGGAATTCGCGCCGCTCATCGGCCTCCAGCCCCTCGGCGTCGACGAGGTCCTCGCGGGCCGCACGCGAACGTGCACCATGCTCCCCGAGGGTCCGAACGCGGAAGGCACCGAGGGCGGCACGCTCGACCGGCTCAACCTCGCCTGGCTGCGGCTGCTGTCATCGGAGGCGCTGCGGGTGCGGGTGGGGTCGTGGTCGCTCCACCTCGTGCAGACGAACGTCTTCGACCACCTCTGGTTTTTGTGGTTCCTCTGCTGGCTCGTCGCGATCTTCGCGCTGTTGGCCGTGACGGACCTCCTGCCGACCGGCAGGCGGCGGTGGTGGTTCATGGCGGCCTCGTGTCTGCTGCAGGCGGTCATGGCCACGACGCAATCCTTCGGCCCGGAGACGCCGCTCGGGCTCCTCCCCAAGCCGCACATGGTCGGCTTTTACGCCTGCTTCTTCTTCTTCGGCGTCGCCACGTTCGCGGCCGACGGGCTCCACACGCGGCTCGGCCGGCGGTGGAAGATCCTGCTGCCGGCGGCGGCGGTGCTGCTCGCGGCCGGACTCGCGACGATGAACGACCGCGTCCTGTCGGCCGTCCTTCAGCCCGCCTACGCGTGGACGATGTCGCTGGGCCTGATCGGCCTGTTCCGCCGCCTGCTGCCCGAGCCCCGCCTCGCGGTCTCGTGGCTGGCCGATGCGTCGTATTGGATGTATCTCGTGCACGTGCCGCTGGTCATCGCGGTGCAGATGCTCGTGCGGGAGTGGCCGCTGCCCCCGGGCGTGAAGTTCCTCCTCATCCTCGGCATCGTGATCCCGATCCTGCTTGCGAGCTACCGCTGGTGCGTGCGGTACACGCCGATCGGGACGCTGCTCAACGGCCCGCGTGATACGGCCCCCACATGAGCATCGCGGTTCCGCGATCGCCTCGTCTCGTGGCCCAGTCGCCTCGCGACTGGAATCCGGCCATCACGTGGTCCAGTCGCCTCGCGACTGGAATGAGGCCATCACGTGGTCCAGTCGCCTCGCGACTGGAATCCGGCCCGCGGATCGACCGCACAATCCGGTTGCGAGGCAACCGGACCACGTGTGCGGCATGGACCCGGCAGATCACGCCTGCGTCTTCTACGGCTCCCCCATGAGCCTCGCGCTTCCGCGATCACCTCGTCTCGTGGCCCAGTCGCCTCGCGACTGGAATGAGGCCATCACGTGGTCCAGTCGCCTCGCGACTGGAATCCGGCCCGCGGATCGGCCGCACAATCCGGTTGCGAGGCAACCGGACCACGGGTCGGATCACGCGTGAGGATCAAGCGTGACCCGCATGAGTTCCACACGGGCGGCGAGGCCCGTCAATAGCCGTGGGCGTCAGGGTCGTAGTCGGGCGAGAGAACCACGTTCCCCTGCGGATCAGCCACGTACTTGTAGCGTTGGTCCACGAGCCGCCGGAGAAACCGCGACCGCTGGAGCCACGAGACAAACCTCGCGAAGGTCTTGCCTTCGCCGTCGAGCGGCTGCTCGGAGGCGAACGCGAACATCGGCAGCAGCATCTCGTCGTGGATCGATTCGTTGTGCCAGACGTGTTGGGGCGGATCGAACGGGTTTCGCGGGTTGGCGGCGGAGTTGTCGTAGGAAACCTCCGCCTCGAACCGCGTGCCGGCCGGAAACGTCCGGGGCTCTTTCAGGTCGTAGGACGACTGCCAGTTGTAGTCCCACTGCGGCACCCGCAGGACCAAGAGCGGCTGCTGCTCGCCCGGCACGTGAGCCCTGATCTCGAGCCACCGGGCGAGCTGGTGCGTGTGCGGCACGACCCCCACCATGTCGGC
>JBJTOU010000149.1:0-3363 GCA_046074725.1 Planctomycetia bacterium | reverse complement strand
CCCCGGCCGACGAGTGTTCCGAAGAAGTTGATCACCACCGTCGCCACGACGAGTTCCACCGCGATCGTCGAGATCACCGCCCCGTACTGGAGGAACATCGGGATCGGGGTGTAGAGGAAGTGGTGGATGCCCTGGAGGGGATAGAAGAAGGCCAGTCCCCAGAAGCCGACCAGCGACAGCCCGTGGCTCCAGATCGGCTTCTTGAGGAGGATCGGCAAGAAGTAGTACATCAGGCCCCAGCCGAGCGGCGTGACGAACAGGCCCACCAGGTCGTGGATGAAGAGGCCGCCGATCGCACCCGCGCTCGTTCCCGCCACCGCGTATTCCGGCAGCAGGTTGCCCATCGCGTAGGTGAGGAAGGTCCAGATGAAGGCGGCGATGAAATACCAGAGCGTCACGTAAAGCGGGCCCGAACTCTTGGCGATCGGCACCATGAAGTTGACGGCCAGCAGCGCCAGGCCCAGGAGCGCCACCGGGTCGATCCAAAACGGCGTCTCGCCCCACTCGAGCCCTTGGGCGCCCAGGCCCATGGGGAGCTTGAACTCCTTGGCGAGGCTCATCACCCACGGCTGGTCCTGAAGCGACGGGCCGAAGACGATGCCCGCGGCCGTAAGCAGCACGATCGCCTGCCAGGCGACGAAGATGAACCAGCTGAGGGCCTTGCTCGCCACCTTGTGGAACGTGAGCCGTGGCACCGCCCAGTGGAGGGCGCCGATGAAGGCGTTGGCGAGGAAGCCGTAGGCGATGGCGTTGGTGTGGATCATCCGCCAGCGGCCCGGCGACAACAGCTCGATGCCGGCGAGGCCGTTCCAGTGGACCAACTGCAGCGCCATGAGGATGCCTGCAAGCATCGAGATCGTCATGAACGTGAGTCCGGCGAGAAAGAACGCGATCACGAGTTTCTCATCGACGAGATCCTGGGGGATCTCCCGGCGGGTCGGGGGCGTGGTGAGCGGATCGTAGGCGGCGTGGTTCATTGATGCTCCGACGACAGCGTCGCGGCCTGGGGCTGATAGGGATGGAACAGGCCCCACGGATAGACGATGGCCATGGTCCACCCGAACACGAGATGCGTGGCGAGGGCGACCCACCACGGCAGGTAGGCGGGATCGGTGCTCGTGATCCAGTTGCCGCCGAAGAGCAGCGGCTGGACCCACGAGAGCAGGGTGTAGAAGTTGACGAGCCAGATCGCGACCGCGATCCCCGACGCCCACACGAGCCGGCCGACGAGGCCGACATGCGAGGCATGGCGGGTGAGCACGAGATGGAAGACGATGCCCAGGAGCATGCCAGTGGCGATGTAGAGGGCGCAGCCCATCGCCAGGGCCAGGCCGTTGTCGAAGCCGGGGTCGAGGGCCTTGCTTCCCATGCCGAACGTGAGGTAGACGCGGATCAGCTGCAGCGGATCCTTGCCCGCCAGCGTGGCCCCGATGATGTTGAACATCAGGCTCGCCAGCGCCGCCACCATGCCGAGGAAGAACCCGGCCATGGCGTAGTAGGCCGTGTAGTAGCCCTTCCGGGCCCAGTCACGGGCCCGCTCGCCGAAGGTCTCGGCGTTGATCTCGGCGTCGAGTTCCGCGGCCTCGGCCTGCAGCCGGGCCAAACGGGCCCGCTTTGCTTCCAGCGACTCGTTCATCGCAATGCTCCGGTGAGGGCGAGGTCGGCGGGCTGGGGGGAGAGGTCGGCCGCCTTCGCGGGGGCCTCCTCCACCTTCTGTTCGGGCTGTGCGGGCGCGGAGCGTCTCTGCAGGGTCTCGTCGATGAGCTGCTGCTCCGCGGCGGGGATGCCGTTGTTTTCGATCACGGTGGTGACGAAGTGGACGAGTTCCCAGATCTTCTGCGACCGCTCCTCGGCGGTTTCCTTCTTCGTCGAGTCGGGATCCTTCGAGGAGGGCATCGGGGTGCCGTTGATGCCGGAGTAGATGCGGCGGTAGATGTCGATCGACCGGCGGCCGCCATGGAGCATGCCCATGGAGAGGTCGGCGGGGTAGGCGACGCGGCCCCAGATGTCGACGCCGACGTCTGCCGTCTTGCTGCCGCGGGCGTCGCGGTTGTGGCACTTCACGCAGTACATTCCCGCGAAGTGCACCGCGCCGGCACGGATCGAATCGGGTGTGCGCGGCGGCTCGACGGTGACGGCGCGGACGAGCTGGCCCTCGGCGCGGTCCCACGACTTGGCGATCGTCGTCACCATCCCGGCCACCGTCTCGGGGTCGAAGTCGTCGTCTTCGAGCAGCTCGTCGGTCGCCTCGCGGATCAGGGTGAGCTCCAGTTCGCCGCGGGCGCTCAGAACCTGCACGTAGTCGATCACCGCCTCCGTCTCCTCCTGCGGGAGGAAGCGGAAGGCGGGCATCGACGTGCCCCTCGCGCCGTAGCGGAGGATCCGCCGCAGGTCTTCCCGCCGCGGCTTCTCTCCACGCGGCGTGGAGGTGAACTTGAAGACGCCGTTGCGGTAATCGCGCGGCGGCGGGTTGAGATACTGCCCGGCGGGCCCTTTTCCATCGCCCGTCGTGCCGTGGCAGCCCGCGCACTGGGCCGTGTAGACCTGGTGGCCGAGCTTGAGCCTCAGCCGGTCGTAGCCCGGCTTGTCGATGCGGGCGATCGAAATCGTCGCGGGCTTCGCGTTCGCCGCCGTGGTGGCCTGGGGCTTTTCGGCATCCGCTCCGACATCGTCCGCAGCCGGGATCAACATTCGCGGGTTGTCGGGCGTGCCGTGGAAGTGTTCGAGGGTGTCGGCGATCTGTTGCTTGTGCGTGGCCGGAAGGTCGAGCTTCTCGGCATCGGTGCGAAGCGTGAACGTCGATTCCGGGACCCGCGAGCAGCCACCGGCGAGCGCCGCGGCCGCGAGAAGACATACACTCGAAAAACGCATCCTTGAATTCCGTACAAAAATGTCCAATTTGTTCGAAGCAGGATACCGCCCGACCACGCGACTTCACAAGAGTGCACGCCGCGCAGAGCGAGTGATCGCGGCCAGAGTTTTTGCGCATCGAGATGCGAATGTTGTGCGGCGATCTTCTATCGATGCCGACGCCCGCATCACCCGGGGTTGCCGGTGGAATCGTCTGCCATGAGCGACTCCTCTACACTCCGCCGCACGCCGCCGCTCGCTTGGCCGATTGATGTCCGCCTGAAAAAAAGGTACCGTCAAAGCCTCCGGCGGTCGAGTCCGGAGACACGTCTCCTTCCCGACACTTCTCGTTTCCGAGGCCTTACCATGAAGTGCTCCACGCTTCCGCTCGTCGGCCGCCGAGTCGCGGCCCTCGCCCTGCTCACCCTCGCCAACTGCCTCGCCCTTCCCGTGGCACGGGCCGTCGGCGACGAGGCCGGCGTGCCGATCTTCAACGGCACCTCCCTCGAAGGC
>JBJTOU010000148.1:0-18013 GCA_046074725.1 Planctomycetia bacterium | reverse complement strand
TCCGAAAAACGCCGCGATTTCGTTCAATGACATCACGGACGGGTTATCAAATACCATCGCAGTTTTCGAGTCAGGTGGACGGCCATTCGTCTATCGTCGCGGAAAACAGGTTGCCAGCGTACTTGTGGGGCCCACTGGTAACCACACAAATGGTGGTGGTTGGTGCCGTCCCGCGAGTGACATCTTGTTCGCCGGCTCCAATACAACAGGTGATATCATTCCAGGTGCATATTTCGGACGAACGAATGGATACGGTCATGGTGTTGAGGAATACGGACAGCAGGGCTATCCCGTGTACGGTACAGAGGGATCGAGTCAGCCGTACTCGTTTCACCCGGGGGGATTGCTCGTGCTCGTCGGTGACGGGGCGGTGCGTTTTATTGATGAGGCAATCAAAATCGAAGTAATCTCCGCATTGATCACCCGAAACGGATCTGGGAATGAGCCGAAGGTGACCATCGGCAGCCTCTGAGCCTGGGCGGCGGTTCCGGTTTCGATGCACGGCCGGCAGTCGCGCCAGCGACTGCCGGCCGTGTGCTTTGTACGCAGCCCTCAATTCCGGCAGCCAGGGCAATCTGGGGAGACTTGAGTGGTGGTTCCGGTTGTGCCGATAACAACGCATGTGGCGCGCGCCGGCCGACCCGAAGCACGGGAGGCTGCGAGCCCGGTTTCCACCGTCCGACCGGAAGCACCGGAAGACCGGGTGACAGGGTTTCTCGCGTGGCAGCCGAACCGTCGTCCTCTCGCCGCCTCCTCGTCCTGCTTGTCGGCCTCGTCGCCACATCGACGGCGCTGGCCGGCGAACCTCTCCAGGTGCCGCCGCCGATTCCCGAGGCCGCCTCCGCAGGCACGGCGGACGAGGAGTCGCTGGAAGAAAAGGTCGATCGTCTCGCAGCCGAGGTTGCGCGGCTTCGAGACGAGCGCGACGCTGCCCGGCGGGCGGCGTCGCCCGTCGTGGCCGACGAGCCACTTCCCCGACCTCCTGCGGCTCAGGAACGGCTCCCCACTCCAGTCGCGAGCGACACGCCGTCGATCGCCGACCGGCTCGGATCGCTCGAGAAGGGGCTTGGCAAGCTCGTCGACGCCGCCGACAAGAAAAAGGCCGACGATGCCAAGAAGCCGTCGCTCGTCCTCTCCGGGCAGGTGCAGGCGGATCAGGTCTGGTTCAGCCAGGACGAAGACAGCCGGCTGAGCGTCGGGGACCTCCAGGACGGTGCCGGATTCCGCCGTCTCCGCATCGGCGCCCGGGGCACGAGCTTCCAGGTTCTCGAGTACTCGCTCGGCGTCGATTTCGCGCTGGCCAACAACCCCAGCTACCTCGACAACTACATCGAGTGGAAGCAGCTGCCCTGGCTGCAGAATGTGCGGGCTGGCCACTACTTCGAGCCCTTCTCACTCGAACGCGTCACGCAAAACCGCAACAACACGTTCATGGAACGGTCGCTCGTCGACACGTTCGCTCCGGCCCGCAACATGGGGATCATGACCTACGGCACCGTGATCGACGAGCGGGCCACCTACGCGATCGGCACGTTCCGCACCAACAGTGACAACACGGGCAACGACTCGTTCGACAGCGGCCAGGCCCTGACGATGCGGGGCACGTGGCTTCCCTTCTGGGACGAGGCGAGCGATGGCCGCTATTACCTGCATCTCGGCAGCGCCTACAGCTGGCGTGACGCCTCCCAAAACCAGGTCCGCTTCCGCAACACGCCGGAAATACGGAAGCAGCAGCCGGCCGACGTACTCGGGCCGATCAAGGTGCCTCCCAGCAACTACCAGAACGGCTTCCCGAGCCCCTTTGCGCCGATCTTCGTGGACACCGGCAACATCAAGGCCGACAACTTCCAACTCTTTGACCCCGAATTCGCCCTGATCCTCGGGCCGCTCTCGCTCCAGTCCGAGTACGCCTTCGCGACGGTCGATCAGATCGGCGGGCCGCCGCTCTTCTTCAATGGCTACATGGCCCAACTGAGCTACTTCCTCACAGGCGAGCACAGGCCCTACGACCGAAAACAGGGCATCCACAAGCGGCTCGAGCCCTTCGAGGACTTCTTCCGGGTGCGGACGAAGAAGCAGGGAATCCAGACGGGCCTCGGGGCCTGGGAGATCGCGGCCCGGTTCTCGAACATCACGCTCAACGACAAGAACATCAAGGGGAACAACCTCACCGACTTCACGGTCGGCCTCAACTGGTATCTGAATCCCTACACCCGCTGGAAGTTCAACTACGTCCGCGCGTTTCTCGAGGACAAGCGGGTCGGCAACAGCATGACCGACGCCTACGGGATGCGGTTCGATTACGACTTTTGAGCGATTGGCACTGGGGGAGTGAGGGGAGTGACACGATGAACATGCGACGATTCTCGCTGATCATGTTTGCGGTCGCGGTGGCCTGCGCCGGAGCCGCCCCGAAGAAGGACGAGCCCCCCACCTGCATGCAATGCGGCGCCACCTGCTGCCTCGTGCCGACCTGCATCTGCGAGCCCGGCACGAAGAAGCAGCCGAAGGTCGAATTCGAAACGACCTGTGAACCGATCTGTGTGCCGTCGTGCGGCCACCTCCCGTGGCCCCTGGGCGACCGTCACGCCCGCGTCGCCTGCACCAGCTGCTGTGACGAGCCATGCCGGTGCCACAGCCGGGTGCGCTCGTGCAAGAAACTGAAGAAGGAGACCTCCGATGAGGAGGTGTCCGTCGTCACGCGAAAAGTGGCCTATCTCTGCTGCGGATGCGCCGGAAACGACAGAGCCCGGTGCTGCGGCGGAGCGCCGCAGCACCGGGCGACCTGGTGGTCACGTTCGCTGCACAGCATCACATGGTGGTGGCCACGTGAGGCCGCTCAGGGCCGTTATTGACCGGCCCCCTCCGTGATCTTCTCATCTGAGCCGCCGTTGCGGGTGATGAGCGCCGCAATCACGTCGATCGGGATCTTGTCGGTAAACGTCCGAACCGCCCCGTCGCCCATCGCCGCCTGCACGACGCCGGGGTGAAAGGAGAATGGCTGGCTCGAGCCCTCGGTTCCGTAGGTCGGATACCCGCTGCTTCCATAGGCATCCGAGCCGTGGTTGTAGCCATTCGTGCGCCCAAAAAATTTCCCGGGAAGAGTGTCGCCGTCCGCATTCGATCCCTCGAAGAGGATGTCGCTCGCCGGGCGGCACCAGCCACCGCCATTGGTATGGGCCGTGCTCAGGCTCTGCGAAACCTGCTTGCCCTTCCGCCAGACGAACGGACGACCGGCCGACTCGAAGATCGCGACCGTCCGCGACGTGCCGTCGGTGACGTCAGCGAACGTGATCGAGCAGTTTTTGGGAAAAAACCCGTTGGTGGGCGACGATGCCGAAGAGGTGCGGGCGGGGCTGTCGATCACCCCCGTCGTCCCTGAGGCCGTGGCAACGCCCGGGGCGATGCCGAGCGAGCCGCCGTAGTCGCCGGTTGCGACGATCCCGGCGCCCCACCCGGTCGTGCCGTCCGGGTTGTGATCGAGCACCGTCCTGTTGCCAACGGACGACGCGCACTCGAACTCCGCGATGCGCACGCTCGTCACGGGGAGGTTGTTGGCGTGGCTCCAATTCTGCTCGACGTCGTACTTGTCCCAATACACCTTCTTGTCGAGATAGGGAAGCATGTAGGTAAACAGGCCGCAGCGAGTCGTCGATGCCTCGGGTGGCCGACCGCTACTCGGTAGTTTCTTGTAACTGTCGTGGTAACTGTGGATCGCCAACCCCTGCTGCTTGAGGTTGTTGGAGCATGCTGAACGGCGACCGGCCTCGCGGGCGGCCTGCACGGCAGGCAACAACAGGCCGACCAGCACGCCGATGATCGCAATCACGACCAAAAGCTCGACGAGCGTGAAGCCCGGACGGCGCGATGGCGGTCGGGGTCGATTTCTGACCGGGGAATATGAGAAATGAAGCAATCGCATCGAAATGTCTCCTTTCAAAGAGTTGAAACCGACAGGAACGAAACGGACACGAACAGTTCTGGAATTCCGATCACCATCAACGGCTGATCCGCAGCGGGGGCAGGCTGGTGGATTCGAGCGACACGGACACGGTGAGCGGCGAGGTGTTGGGCGAGGCATATCTCTTGGGCAGGGCATTCCTCCCCACGGTTCCGTCGCTCGCGATGGGGAACCACTGCACCGTCGCCACGTAGGTGCCGGCCGGCGCGCCATCCTCCTTGCCGAATGTGCTGACGCGGAACGATCCGTCCTTCCCGACCGTCGCGGTCGGGAAGGAGTCGTAGGGCCAGCCACCTTCCTGTGGCGTAAGCACGATGCGGGCACCGACCGGCACCGTCTTGCCAAAGACGAGGCTTCCTCGCACCGGATAGAGTTCGCATGGCGGCTTGGGACGGGTCAGGAACACGACGGCAGGAACGACGCACACCGTCACCAGCCCCAATCCGACGATGGCGAGAATCAGCCTTCGCCAAGGAATGAGGCCGGCCACCGCGACGGCCTCGTCGATGATCCCCGCCAGCCCCTTCCTGGCACGCTTTCGAGACGACCGACGGACGCGGGCGGCTCGGCGGAATTCGTCCGGCTGAAACTGCGAGAGCGCATCCTCGGCAGCCGCGGATGCGGAGCCCGTCACTCGCCCTGCGGCATCACGGGCCACCGCCCGGACGAGACCATGGCGAGGATTTGAAAACGTGGCGGAAGACATCGGCATGATCCTTTCGGGTCATCGCGTCCTCCGGTCCTTCCGGTCGGTGCAGTGAGTGGGTGTGCTGCAGGTATTCCTGGGCTGGACTTCAGCGGCGGCTGGGCGTCACCGGCACCGGTTTGTCGAGCCTTGTTTTTTCGGTCCGTTCGATCTGGACGATCACACCGTCCTGGACGATCGCGAGCACGGAGCCATACCGGAGCCCGGTGAGCGCATCGCCGATCCGACGGAGGCCGGGATCGATCCGTGGGTCGGCCTGTTGGGTGGTTTCCCTGATGGCGTCGGTGCTCATGATTCCGCTGTGGGTGATTGTGGTTTCTGGGCTTCGAGGTTGTGCTGGATCGCTGGTCAGATCACGTACTCAGGGCCGGGCAGGAACACCCGAGCCCGCCGCGGCGTGATCGCGACGGACGACCCCACATCCAGTTGCAAGTTGCGTGCCAATTCGAAAGGAATATCGACATGCAGTTCGTGCTCGGAGCCATGGGGCCGGCAGGCCACGCGGGCGACCGCTCCAACGCGGCTGACCCTGAGGACGCTTGCCGGAAGATAGGTGCCCGACCGGTTGGCCACGTCGCTCGGCGCGGAAAGTTCCAATTCGTGCGGCCGCAAGTAAACGCGGGCTTCGCGGGACGGGGCATCGGCATATTCGGGGCAATCGATCGGGATGCCGTGCCAGAAGGCCCGTCCATTCTCGACTCGACCATGAAAGACGTTCACGTTGCCGAGAAAGTCCATCACGAACGGCGTGGCCGGATTGTCGAAGACCTCGTCCGGCGATCCTTCCTGTTCGATCTTCCCGTGGTTCATCACGACGACGCGGTCGGCCAGTTCGAACGCCTCCTCCTGGTCGTGCGTCACGAACACGCTCGTCATGCCGATCTCGTCATGGAGCCGCCGGAGCCACTGCCGCAATTCGACGCGAACCTTCGCATCGAGCGCCCCGAACGGCTCGTCGAGCAGGAGGATCTTCGGCCGGATGGCAAGCGCCCGGGCGAGGGCCACACGCTGCCGCTGGCCACCGGAAAGCTGGGAGGGCTTGCGGCCGCCGAGCCCGTCGAGCCGAACGAGATGGAGCAGTTCCTCGACTCGCGTCTGCACGTCGGCTCGAGGCGTCTTCCGCACCCGAAGCCCGAAGGCGACGTTCTCGAACACGCTCATGTGCCGGGAGAGGGCGTAGTGCTGGAAGACGAAGCCCACCTCCCGCTGCCGGGCGTGCCGATCGGTGATGTCCTCGCCATCCTCCTCGATGGAGCCAGCATCGGGAAATTCAAGGCCCGCGATGATCCGCAGGAGCGTGGTTTTCCCCGACCCTGAGGGGCCCAGGAGCGCCAGGAGCGTGCCCTCCGGCACTTCCAGCGAAACATCGTCGAGGGCCCGAAACGAGCCGAACGACTTCGAAATGCTCCGAACGTGAATGCTCATGCTACGGCACCCTCCACCTTCGTGTGGTCAAGCGAATCGGCGAGCGAACGGGCGGTCTCCAGATCACGTGATTCGGCCTCGAGCCTCCGCTCGATCACGAATTTTGCGACGAGCGTGACGAGTGCGAGTCCCGCGAGCACGCTCGCCACCGCCATCGACGCCGGCTGCCGATATTCCTGGAAGAGCTTCTCGACGCGGAGCGGCATCGTGTCGGTCGCTCCGGCGATGTGGCCGCTGACGACATAGACCGCTCCGAATTCGCCCATGGCGCGGGCGTTGGCCAGCACGATGCCATGCAGAAGCGCCCAGCGGATGTTCGGCAGGGTCACCCGCCAGAACACCTGCCAGCCACTCGCGCCCAGACTCACGGCGGCCATCTCTTCCTCGGGGCCGATCGACTCCATCACCGGGATGAGTTCGCGAACCACCAGCGGCAGCGTGACGAACGTCGTGGCGAGCACGAGGCCCGGCCAGGCGAAAATGATCTTCCAGTCGAGCCAGGCCAGCGTCGGCCCGAGCAGGCCCTGTCGGCCGAAGATCAAGACGAGCGCGAGCCCCGCCACGACCGGCGACACGGAAAACGGCACGTCGAAGAACGAGATCAGGAGCGACCGGCCCGGAAAGCGGAAGCGGGCCACGAGCCAGGCGGCCGCGACACCGAAGACCGTGTTGATTGCGACGGCGACCGGGGCGACCGTCAGCGAGAGCCAGATGGCATGCCGCGTATCGGGATCCTCGGCGAGGGCCTCCCACCAGTGCTTCGCGCCGCGAGCGAAGGCCTCATAGAAGACGCTCACCAGCGGCACCACGATCACGAGGCCGACGACGCCCACCGCGGCCACGACAAGCAGGGCCGATAGCGGCTTCGAGGCGGCGGCAGTGGTCTTCAGGTGGGGCATGGGTTCGGGTCCGGACAATCTCACTGGGCGTTGCGGGCGAGCCGCTGCTGCAGCGCGTTCACGACCACCAGAAGCGTGATCGACATCGCCAGCAGCAGCACGGCCACGGTCGTCGCCTCGGCGTAGGCGAATTCCTCGAGCCGGGCGACGATGAGCACCGGGGCGATCTCTGTCTTGAACGGCATGTTGCCCGAGATGAAGACGACCGACCCGTATTCGCCGAGCGCCCGGGCCAAGGCCAGGGCGAAGCCGGTGACCACGGCCGGCATGATCGCGGGGAGCACCACGCGAAGGAATGTCTGGAGCCGCGAGGCACCGAGGATTCGCGCCGCCTCCTCGGTGTCGCGGTCGAGACTTTCGATCACCGGTTGCACGACCCGGATCGCGAAGGGGAGGCTCACGAACACCAGCACCAGGACGATGCCGAGATACGAATAGGCACCCTGGATCCCGAGCGGCACGAGCCACTGACCGAGCCAGCCCTTCTTCACATACAGTCCCGAATAGACGAGGCCGGCCACGGCCGTCGGCAGCGCGAGCGGCACATCGACCAGGGCATCGAGCAGGCGTCGCCCCGGAAAGGGGATGCGGGCCAGAACCCACGCGACGAGCAGCCCGAGCAACGAACTGGTGACCGCGGCGATCACGCTCGCTGAAAGCGACACGGCGTAGGCGGCTCGCGACCGTGGCGTCCACGCCGCCTGAAGAAAACCGGCCGGACCGAGCGAGAGGGCCCGAAAGACGAGCACCGTGAGCGGAAAGACGACAAGCGCGAGCACGACGAGCGACGTGATCGCGGCACTCGTGCCGAAGCCCGGCAGCACCGCAGCCCCTCGACGACGCATCCGCGGCCCGTGAGCCGCCGCGGCTGACGGCCTGGCCGGCCCGCGGGCGAACGGAGGATTGTCGGCGACGGCGATTATGGTCGGAGTCGGTTCAGCCATCGGGGCGACCGGGGGAGAGAGGAAGGATCGGGATCAACGTCCACCCGGCTGGTAGATGGCGTCGAACACGCCCCCTTCACCGAAAAACTTTTTCATGGCCGTCGACCAGCCACCGATCTCGTCGATCGTGAACGTCTCGACTGCGGGCCAGGCCTCGCCCGGCGCCGGCGTCGGCGGGTTCTCGCCCCATGGTCGGTAATGATGCTTCGCGATGATCGCCCGTCCTTCGGGCGAATAGAGAAAGCCCAGGTAGGCCTCGGCGGCATGCCGCGTCCCCTTCTTGTCGACGTTCGTGTCGACGACGGCGACGGGAGGATCGACACGGATCGACTTCTTCGGATAGACGATCTCCAGATCACCACCGGCCTCGTCAACCTCGAGGTAGGCCTCGTTCTCGAACGTAAGGTGCACGTCGCCGATTCCCTTTTGCGAGAAAGTGGCGGTGGCCGCGCGGGCGCCGGTATCGAGAACGGGGGTTCGCTTGTAGAGTTCCGTCACGAACTTCTTCGCCTCATCCTCGGAGCCGCCAGTGGCGAGAATGGCACCCCATGCGGCGAGGAAACTGTATTTTCCATTGCCGGACGTCTTCGGATTGGGTGTGATGATGGAGACGTCGCCCCTCACGAGATCGCCCCAGTCCTTGATCCCCTTCGGATTGCCCTTGCGGACGACGAAGACCACGACCGAGTGATAGGGGACCGAATGATTGTCGTACCGATGTTCCCAGCCCTCCCGCACGAGCCCGGACTTTGCCACGGCTTCCACGTCGGGCCAGACGGCCAGCGTGACGACGTCGGCGTCGAGACCGTCGATCACGGCCCGCGCCTGACTGCCCGAGGCGGCGTGCGACTGTTTGATCGTCACCTTCCGGCCATGCTCGGCCCCATACCGCTTCGCGAAGGCGTCGTTGATCTCGCGGTAGAGTTCGCGTGTCGGATCGTAGGAAACGTTCAGAAGCGCGATCGGGCCGTCGGCGGCGACGGCGCGACCGCCCAGGGCGGCCAGGGCGGCCAGCAGCAGCGCGGTGATCGCACGGCGAGGGAGCACAGGCATCGGGATGGTCTCGCTAAGGGTTTGGATCCGAACCGGACAACCTGGGGCGGAGATGGGCAACGGACGTGCCAACGGCGAAAAACCCAAAAACCAGACGGCCAGGTCACCGGCAGGTTGCCTTAAATGAAGAAAAAGCAATTTGAGAAGCTTGTCCGTGTTATTTGATGGCAATGCATCCGTCACATATAATGGCTATCCGTTACATGAGATGACCTTTTAAAAATCATCGTCGGAGCATCGGGCCGATGGTTCAGCCGCACGATCTTTTGTCTGACGTATGGCGGGAGGCATGCCGCCACATCGACATCGAGGGCTCGGCGGCGGCGATCGCGGAATGCATTGCCGGTCATTTGACGCTGCGGTCACTCGCAGTGCTGCGCGTCGGGGCCGCCGACAAGACCCTCGAACCGCTCGCCGTCGGCGCCCCGCCTGGTTCGGCGGCGATGCAGCTGCGGTCCGCCACGGTACCTCCGAGGACATGGCGCCGATTCGCACCCTGGCTCCGGAGCGATGAGCTGATCGGGCTTGGCGATTCCATCGCAGAAGGATGGCTTTCGTCCGTCCTGCCCGAAGGGATCAACGCCGACGTCGTCGCAGGTCCACTGCGATCCAGCGACGGAGCCGGCGGAATCCTCGTGGTCATCGCCTCTGCTGGAACCCAATTTTCCCCGATCGACCACCGGACGGTGAAGGGCCTGCTCGAGCCCTTCGCCGTGGCTCTCGAAAACGACATGCGGCTGCACGAGTTGCGAGCCTTGCGGGAAGCAGCCGAGGCGGACCGGGAACGGCTCCTGACCCGACTTGGCCGCCAGGATGTCAACGAGGAAGTGGTCGGCAGCCGCACCGGCCTGCGGCATGTGATGGACCGCGTGCATCTGGTGGCCCAGTCGGACGTGCCGGTGCTGATCCTCGGCGAAACAGGAACGGGCAAGGAGGTGGTCTCCCGGGCCATCCACACCAGGTCCGCCCGCGCTGACGGGCCGTTCATCCGGGTGAATTGTGGTGCGATCCCTCCCGAACTGGTCGATTCCCAGCTCTTCGGCCACGAGAAGGGAAGCTTTACAGGCGCCGTCTCGCAGCACCATGGCTGGTTCGAACGAGCCGACCGTGGAACGCTTTTTCTCGACGAGATCGGGGAGTTGCCGCTGCCCGCCCAAGTGCGGCTCCTGCGAGTCCTGCAGGATCACCAGATCGAACGGGTCGGCGGAAAGGCGCCGCTTCATGTCGACGTGCGGATGGTCGCGGCCACGCACCGCGACCTCTCGGCCATGGTCAAGGATCGCACGTTTCGAGAGGACCTGTGGTATCGGATCAACGTCTTCCCGATCCTCCTGCCCACGCTTCGCGAGCGACTCGAGGACGTCCCCGCGCTCGTGCGGCATTTCGTGGAACGGGCTGCCACTCGCTTCGGACTGCCGGCCGTGAAGCCGACGGAAGCCGACCTCCGACTGCTCGGGGACTACCACTGGCCCGGCAATATCCGTGAACTCGGCGCGGTGATCGACCGGGCCGTGATCCTCGGCGGGGGCCGCACACTCGACGTCGTGACGGCCCTCGGCCTGGGAAGGCAGCCATCACCGCCACCTGCCACCGACGCGACGATGTACGAAGTCATCCCCGAACCGGTGCCGCTGGAAACCACGACGAACCACCCCCACCGCACGGGCGAGATCGTTCCGCTGGCGGCGGCGATGAAGCAGCACATCGAGCGGGCGCTCGCCGCGACTCGCGGCCGAATCGAGGGCCGGCGGGGGGCTGCCGCACTGCTGCAAATCAACCCGCATACCCTGCGGGCCCGAATGCGGAAACTCGGCATCGACCCGGAGCCCTTTCGGGAGTGAAGGACCCGACGACGAAATTTTTCGGCTCCTATCCGCCCCCGGTTTGGCAGGCCGGACAACCTGGGCTATATTTTCCGGCGCGGTCGCGGGACCGCGATCAAAAGTGTCGTCGCGTTGCTGACCGGACCTCTTGGAGGCGCGCTTGCTCGAAAGGGAGCAGGAGGCCTCCATGCCGGTTTTTTCTGACAACGTGGACGCGATCGGCCGCACACCGCTCGTGCGGATCAACCGTCTCTCCCAGGGGCTCAACGCCAGGGTTCTCGCGAAGATCGAGGGACGTAATCCCGCCTTCAGCGTGAAGTGCCGGATCGGCGCGGCGATGATCTGGGAGGCCGAGCGGTCGGGCCGCCTCAAGCCGGGCCAGCATGTCATCGAGCCCACGAGCGGCAACACCGGCATCGCGTTGGCCTTCGTCTGTGCCGCCAAGGGGTATCCGCTCACGCTCCTGATGCCCGAGTCGATGTCGATCGAGCGGCGGCAATTGCTCAAGGGGCTCGGTGCGAATCTCGTGCTCACGCCCGCCGCCGAGGGGATGCGAGGCGCGGTATCCCGAGCCGAGGAGATGGCCCGTGACTCGACGTATTTCATGCCGCAGCAATTCAAGAACCCCGCCAACCCCGAGATCCATTTCAAGACGACCGGTCCCGAGATCTGGAACGACACCGAAGGCAGGGTGGACGTGTTCGTGGCGGGCGTCGGCACCGGCGGCACGATCACGGGCGTCTCGCGATTCTTCAAGCAGGCGCAAGGGCAGACGCTGCATACCGTGGCCGTCGAGCCGGAGGCGAGCCCCGTGCTCTCCGGCGGGAAGCCCGGGCCGCACAAGATTCAGGGCATCGGCGCAGGATTCGTGCCGGACGTGCTCGATCGGTCGCTGATCGACGAGATTCTGACGGTGACCAACGACGAGGCGTTCGCCATCGCCCGGCGGCTTGCGAAGGAGGAAGGCATCCTCTGCGGCATCAGTTGCGGCGCCGCAATGCATGCCGCCCTGAGGGTCGCCGCCCGCCCCGAATCGGAGGGCAAGACGATCGTCGTCGTGCTGCCCGACTCCGGGGAGCGATATCTCTCCACCGGCCTCTACGAATCCTGAAGCAGACCACTCGACCAACGGAGACTCCTCGATGAGCGACAGCCTGCTGCAGCGCAGCGTGACGACGGCCGTGGCCCGCAACCTGGCCACGACGGCGAAGACCCGTCCGATGATGATGTCGATCACGCCTCGACATCTGCTTCATCTGCTCCCCTGGGTGCAGGTGGAGGGGGGCACCTACCGCGTGAACCGCACGAAGGTGGAGCTCTCGAAGGCGGAGCGGATCGAGATCGGCTCCGCCGGGGAAGGCTTGTCGTTCGTGCCGAGCGCCCTGCGAAGCGTGCCGCTCTTCGCGAAGCTGCCCGACGCGGTGCTCGACCGGATGCAGCCGAGATTCCGCACGGAGGAGGTTCCGCTCGGCAGCGATCTGATCATCGAAGGCCAGGACCGAAGCACGTTCTTCGTGATCGCGCAGGGGCAGGTGGAGATCCTCTCGAAGGGAGCCCACGGTCGGGACCTGCGGGCAGCGCTCCTCACGGAGGGCGAGTTCTTCGGTGAAGTCGATCTGGTCAGTGATCGACCGAGCGACATCACCGTGCGCACGATCACGCCCTGCGTACTCCTCACCCTCTCGCGCCGCGACCTCGACGCCGTCCTCGACGACCTGCCCACCCTGCGGGGCGATTTCCAGAAGGCGATCGACGAGCACCTCGAACTGCGGAGCACGGTCAACCGCTACGGCGAACGCAACATCGATCTCGTCAGCGGCTTCGCCGAGAACGTCGAGATCCCCGAGACGTTCGTCGATTACGCCGCCAATCCACGGGAGTATTCCCTCTCCGCGATCCAGACGGTCGTGCGGGTCCACACGCGGGTGTCGGACCTCTACAACGGGCCCTACGACCAGCTCGAGGAGCAGATCCGACTCACGATCGAGGGGATCAAGGAGCGGCAGGAGTGGGATCTGGTCAACAGCCAGCGGTTCGGCCTCCTGCATTCGGTCGATCCGGCGATGCGAATCAGCACACGGTACGGGGCCCCCACGCCCGACGATCTCGACGAACTGCTGTCGCTCGTCTGGAAGAAGCCGGCGTTCTTCCTCGCCCACCCCAAGGCGATCGCCGCCTTCGAGCGGGAGTGCACGCGGCGAGGCGTTCCCCCGGTGACGACCATTCTGCACGGCACCCCGTTGATCCTGTGGCGGGGCGTGCCGCTCGTGCCCTGCGACAAGCTCGAGGTAAAGAGCCGCTCCGGCTACAGCCAGTCGTTCGGCACGACGAGCATCCTGCTCATGCGGGTCGGCGAGGCCGATCAGGGCGTGGTGGGCCTCCACCAGACGGGCATCCCGGGCGAGATCATGCCGAGTCTTTCGGCGCGGCTGATGGGGCTCGATAGTTTGGGCGTGGCATCGTATCTGCTCACCAACTACTTCTCGCTCGCCGTCCTCACCGACGACGCGCTCGGCGTGCTCGAAAACGTCGAGGTGGGCTACTACCACGATTACCGCTCCGATGGCCGAACGGCATTCGGCGAGGGATCCGGCATCTGATGCACGGCGCGGAAGACATCACGAAGGCGGCGCGACACCTCCTCGCCGACGCGGTCGCCGCCGACGGTGCCGGATCGCCGAGGCTCCCCGAGCCGGAGCCGCTCGTGCCGACCATGTCGGATGCCACGGTCCCCTCGTTCGCCGGCGCCTTCCCTGCGGCCGGTCAGGTGCCGGTGGCGCCCCTGCCGGCTGCGGCCCCGGCGACCGATCTCTCGGGCGTGCGGGAGTTCGTAGGCCGGATTCGCGGGCTCGATCACCTGCATCTGCCGCCGGTGCGGTTTGGCGGGATGCCCGTGGCGGCCTCTCCGTCGCCAGAGCGTTCGGCCTTCTTCGATGTCGATGCGGTTCGCCGCGACTTTCCGATTCTGCGTGAGCGGGTTCATGGCAAGCCGCTGGCCTGGTTCGACAACGCCGCCACCACGCAGAAGCCGCAGGCGGTGACCGACGCCATCGCGCACTTTTACGCCCACGACAACTCCAACATCCACCGCGGCGCCCACACGCTTGCAGCCCGCGCGACCGACGCCTACGAGAACGCCCGGCGGACCGTCGCCGACTTTCTCGGCGCCGGGAGCCCCGACGAAATCCTGTTCGTCCGCGGATGCACCGAAGGCATCAACCTCGTCGCCAACGTGCTCGCGCCGGGCCTCGCCCGCGGCGACGAGATCGTGCTGACGGAACTGGAGCACCATGCCAACATCGTTCCCTGGCAGATGGTGGCCGAGCGAACCGGGGCCGTGATTCGCGTCGCGCCGATCGATCACCGTGGCGACGTGATCCTCGAGGCCTATGAAAAGCTGCTCAGGCCACGCACGAGGATCGTGTCGCTGTCGCATGCCTCCAACAGCCTCGGCACGATCCTGCCGGCCGAACTGATGACGGCCATGGCGAAGGTCCACGGAGCCCGCGTGCTGGTGGATGGTGCCCAGAGCGTGTCGCACTTCCCGGTGGACGTGCGGCGGATCGGCTGCGACTTCTACGTCTTCTCGGGCCACAAGATCTTCGGCCCCACCGGCATCGGCGCCGTCTTCATGACGAAGGAAGCACAAGGCTCGCTGCCACCGTGGCAGGGGGGTGGCAACATGATCAGGGATGTCACCTTCGCCCATACGATCTACACGGAGCCGCCGGCGAAGTTCGAGGCCGGCACACCGAACATCGCTGACGCGATCGGTCTGGCCGCAGCGCTCGACTACGTGACGCGGCTCGGCCGGGAGCGGATCGCGGCCTATGAGCACGATCTGCTCGCCCATGCAACGAGCCGGCTTGCTGCCGTGGACGGGCTGAGGCTCGTCGGCACGGCGCCCGAAAAGGTGGGCGTGCTGTCGTTTGTGATCCCGAGCCGCGATCCCATCGAGATCGGCAAGGCTCTCGACCGCGAAGGAATCGCGGTTCGCGCCGGGCATCATTGTGCCCAGCCGTCGCTGCGGCATTTCGGGCTGGAAGCCACCGTGCGGCCCTCGCTCGCCTTCTACAACACCCATGGCGAGATCGATCGGCTGGCCGATGCGGTGGACCGGCTGGCCCGCGGCCGCTGACTGCCTGGGACACGCGGACCGGTTTCTCGGTACGCTTGTTCCATGGTCCCGATTTCCCGCTCGTCGCTTGCCGGACGGTTGGTCGCTCCCGTCGTGGTGCTCGTCCTCGCTGCCGTGGCCGCCAACGTCGCCTTCACGGCATGGTGGGCGGTCCGCCAGGAAGCGGCGGCGGCGAACGAACGGCAGCGGCAGGTGGCGGAAACGCTCGTTTCCTCACGCGTGCCGCTGTCGGCGCCGATCCTCACGGCGCTCCACCGGCTCACCGGCGACCAGTATGTCGTCTGGGACTCGGCCGCCGATCGCGTTGGCCTCGCGACGCTGCCACTCCAGCCCGACGATGTGGCGGCCGTGCGACAGCGAGTCGAGTCGGGCTCGCTGTCGGTCAGCGGAACGACCTACCGAGTCGGGACGGTACGGTCAGGAGGCGTGAGGCCCGAAACCGTTCTTGTCCTGTCCCCGACGGAGAGCGTGGCCCGCGCGACGTGGAGCCGCGTCTGGCCGATCCTGGCAGTGGCGGTCGCCACGCTCGGTGTTTTCGTGCCGCTGGGCATGCGGACGACCGGACGGATCGCCCGACGGCTCGTCGAGATCGATCGGCATGTGGAGCGGATCACCGCCGGGGAGTTTGGAAGCGTGCTGTCGGAACGATATTCGGGGGATGAGCCCGACGAAATCGCCCGCCTTGTGCGGGGCGTCAACCGCATGAGCGGCACGCTCGCCTCCCAACGTGATTCGCTGCTGGCGGGTGAACGGCAACGGCTCCTGGGTCAGGTGGCGACCGGTTTCGCTCATGAGGTTCGGAACGCCGTGACGGGCGCCCGGCTGGCCATCGATCTCCACACCCGTCGTTGCCATCCTTCCACCGTGGCCCCCGCGGACGACACGAGCCTCGATGTTGCGGTTCGCCAGCTCGACGTACTCGAGGAGGAGGTCCGTGGGCTCCTCATGCTCGGCAGGCCTTCGACGCCGGTGGCGACGATGTTCACGGTGCCCGAGCTGCTCACCGATGTGCGCGACCTCGTCGGCCCGCGATCCAGCCATGCCGGCACACAGTTCACCCACGAGGCCGATCACGACCTCGTGATCGAGGGTCATCGCGAGGCGGTTCGGGCAGCGATGATGAACCTGGCCCTCAACGGCATCGAAGCGGCCGGCCGTGGAGGCCGAGTCCGTATGTGGGGATCCCGGCACGGCGCCGCCATCCATCTCGGCGTGGACGACAGCGGGCCTGGACCGCCGGCGTCGATCCGTGATGTGATCCACGAGCCGTTCGTCACGGGCAAGCCGGAGGGAGTCGGCATCGGCCTCACCGTGGCCCAGTCGGTTGCCGAGTCGCATGGCGGCAGGCTCGAATGGAGCAGGCGTGATGGCATGACCTGTTTCGTGATGGTACTTCCCATGGCCGGCTCGCCGGCCACGCAAACCCCAAAGCCGCGTGAAGGTTCCCTCTCGTGAGCCGCATCCTCATCGTTGACGACGAGCCTGCCATCGGATGGAGCCTTCGGGAGCTGCTTTCCGACGAGGGGCATGCCGTGGAGGTGGCCGCGAGCGTCGAGGCGGGTTTGGAAACCTGCGGACGACAGTCACCCGAGGCGATCCTGCTCGACGTGCGCCTGCCGGGCCGCGACGGCATCTCGGCGTTGCCCGACTTCCGGCGGATCGTGCCCGAATCGCCCATCATCGTCATGACCGCGTTCGGCGATCTCGACACCGCCGTGCGGGCGGTCGAGGCAGGAGCCTACGACTACCTCGTGAAGCCGTTCGACATGAGTCAGGTGTCGCGCGTCGTAGCCCGGTCGCTCGCCGAGCAGCGGCGGTCTGGGACCGCCACGACCTCCACGCCGTCGGGATCGATCCAGTTGGTGGGTGGCTCGCTGCCGATGCAGACGGTCTTCAAGCAGATCGCGTTGGCCGCCCCGACCGACCTTCCCGTTCTCATCACGGGTGAGACGGGCACGGGCAAGGAGCTGGCAGCCCGGGCGATCCACGCCCACAGCAGCCGACGCGACGGGCCGCTCGTCGTGTCGAGCCTGGCCGCGTTGTCGCCGACCGTCGTGGAAAGCGAGTTGTTTGGACACGTCCGCGGGGCTTTCACCGGCGCGGTGACCGATCGGACGGGCCTTTTCGAGGAGGCCGACGGTGGCACGATCTTCCTCGACGAGGTGGGCGACGCGCCGCTCGACGTGCAGGCAAAACTGCTGCGTGTGCTCGAGAATCGTGAGGTCACGCCGGTCGGTTCGGCCATACCGCGTCGGGTCGATGTGCGGATCATCGCGGCCACCAATACCGATCTGCCGGCCGCGATCGCCGCCGGCAGGTTTCGCGCCGATCTCCACCACCGGCTTCGGGTGTTTCCGATCGCGATGCCGTCGCTGGCCGAGCGTGCCGAGGATATCCCGATGCTGGTCGATGCGTTTCTCCGACATCGCGAGGCGAAAGCGCCTGCGGCGTCGCCCGCTTTCATGGAGGCGGTGCGCGGCCGCTCCTGGCCGGGGAACGTCCGCGAACTGCGGCACGCGGTGGAGTATGCGGCGGTGGTGGCACGCGGTGGCACGCTGCAGCCGGAGCACCTCCCGCCTCCCGAAACGGCTCCGCGCGGCCCGGCGGCAGTGGGCGAATCCCCCGTCGGATCAGCGTCAGCGGCGCCAGCCGATGTGGCCGTGGCGACGGCGGTACGGGCATGGGTGAAGGCTCATTGGCCCGATGCCGACGACGCCGATCTGCATGAACAGCTCGTCAAACTCGTCGAATCCGGTCTCCTCGAGGAGGCGCTCGTGAAGACCGGTGGCAATCGTTCGGCGGCGGCCCGGGCGCTCGGACTGGATCGGACGACGTTGCGGTCGAAACTCGAGCGGTGACGCGGTCGCCTCAAATCAGCCCATGGAAGGCCCCAGGGTGCGAAAAATTGCCATGCGGGTATAGTTTTTCCGGGTCCCCAAGCTCACGCGCCCGTAGCTCAGTTGGATAGAGCATGGGATTTCTAATCCCAGGGTCGCTGGTTCGAGTCCAGCCGGGCGTAGTGGAAGGGCTGATGTCCTCGGGCAGCCAAGGCAAACCTCGGTTT
>JBJTOU010000147.1:0-16886 GCA_046074725.1 Planctomycetia bacterium | reverse complement strand
GCGAGGAGATCGCCTCCTACGCCGGCCTCGTCCGATCGAGCCCCGGGATCGTCGTGGCAGCGGTCGTGGTGCTCGTGAGCCTGATCGGCCTGCCACCTCTTGCCGGGTTCGTGGCCAAATTCCTCGTCTTCTCCTCACTGGTCGAGGCGGCCTCTGTCGGCATCGACCGGCAACTGATGCTCGCGCTGCTGGTCGTGGGGGGCATCAATACGGTGATCAGCCTCTTCTACTATCTGCGGGTGCTGAAGGTGATGACGTTCGATCCACCGCCGGCAGATCGTCCGGGCGAGTCATTCCCGTTGGTGTCGTTGCCGGGGGCCGTCGTCACGGCGTTGGCCGTGCCGGTTGTCGTACTGGGCATCTTCTGGTCTGGCCTCTACGCCGCGGCCCACCTTGCCGGCGCGTTTGCATCCTGACCCGCGGAGTCCGCTCCATGCCAGCCGACCCCCTTTCCAAACTCATCGCCACCCTCGAAACATCCCCGGCGATGTATGTAGCCGACTCCGGCATCTGGTCGTACCCCGGCGACGAGCAGCTCAAGCGGGCGATTGCCGACGTCGTCGAGGATCAACGGAACCTGGTGGAACGGGGTTCGGCGATCTTGGCCGAGCGCGAGGTGACGGCACCGCAGGCGGGCTATCCGCTCTCCTTCACGGCCTGGCACGACCTCGACCTCGTGTTCCTGCTGCCGAGAATCATCGAGGGCATGCGGCGGCAGATCGATGCGATCGAGGGAATCGTCGCCGCGGTGGGCGACGACGCGGCGGCCGATGAACTCTCGAAGGATGCCATGGCGTCAACGCGTCGCCACATCGACATCCTCGAGCGGCAGGCGTCGCGGCTGCGTGCCGCCCCCGCCTCGGCCTGAGCCGCGGCCTTCCCTGCATGGTCTACTACGACAGCCACTGCCATCTCGATCCGATGCGGTATGGCGACCATCTTGCGCAGGTGCTCGCCCGCGCACGAGCAGCCGGCGTGACGGGGATGGCCGTGATTGGCACGCGTGCGGCCGACAGCGAGGCCGCAGCCGACCTCGCGTCTCGTGAGCCGGGGCTGGTGGCCGCCGCGGGAATCCACCCAAACGACGTCGCCGACGTCACGGGCGATGAATGGGACCGTGTCGTGCGGCTCGTCTCCTCCGGCCGGGCCCGTGCCGTGGGTGAAACCGGCCTCGATTGGTATCGCGACATCGCGCCTCGTCACCTGCAGCGGGATTTCTTCGACCGGCACCTGCGTCTGGCGCAGGAAACACGGCGGCCGGTGGTGATCCATACCCGCGAAAGCATCCGCGACGTGCTCGACATGCTCCACGAGGCGATCGCCCGCGGACCGCTTGTGGCCCTGCTCCATTCCTTCACCGGCACGGCGCCGGAGGCGGAGGAGGCCGTTGCCATGGGGTGCTACCTCGGATTCGCCGGCATGGTGACCTTCCGATCGTCCGCGGATCTGCGCGAAGTGGCGCGAACGGTTCCGCTCGACCGCTTGCTCATCGAGACCGATAGCCCATTCCTTTCGCCGGAGCCTTGTCGCGGCCGTCGCAACGAGCCTGCCAACGTCGTCCACACGGCCCGCTGTCTCGCGCTCGCCCGTGGCGAGTCGCTCGAGGTGCTGGCCGCCGCCACGACGGCCAACGCCCTGCGTGTTTTTTCCGCAACCTGATCACGACCCTCGCAGGAGACCCACGCCATGGTTCGCACGCCGAGCATGATGCTGCCACTCGGGACATCCGCTCCCGACTTCAGCCTGTCCAACATCGACGGTCGCACGCTCTCCCTCGCCGACGTGGCCGGGACCAAGGCGACGGTCGTGATGTTCATCTGCAATCACTGTCCGTTCGTGAAGCATGTCGCCGATCAGCTCGCGATTCTCGGCCGCGACTTCATTCCACGAGGCGTTGGGTTCGTTGCGATCTCGTCAAACGACGTATCGACGCACCCGTCCGATTCGCCCGAGCAGATGGTGCACGAGGCCGAGGCTCGCGGGTATCCGTTTCCGTATCTCTACGACGACACCCAGGAGGTGGCCAAGGCCTATCGCGCCGCCTGCACGCCCGACTTCTACCTCTTCGATGCGACCGGATCGCTCGTCTACCGCGGCCAACTCGACGCCAGCCGCCCAGGGAACGGCATCCCTGTGACGGGAAGCGATCTCCGTACGGCGATCGATGACCTGCTCGCCGGCAGAACGCCATCGCCCGATCAGACGCCGAGCATCGGCTGCAACATCAAGTGGAAAGTGGGCAACGAGCCTTCCTACTTCAATCCCTAAATAGCATCCGGCCTACGTGGATCGCCGGCTCAGGGACGGCTGCGGGTGGCTACTGCCGCCTGCCGTCGTTGGATCGTGAGGGGCCCCGGCCAGCGAGTTTGCCGATCTCCTGCGTGTCGGCGGGCTCGAGCCGAGAGGCCCGGAGATTTTCTCGCTGGATCGCCTCGTACACCTCCTGGCGGTGAACGGGGACCTCGGATGGGGCGTTGATGCCAAGGCGGACCTTGTCTCCCCGAATATCGACGATCGTCACGACGATCGTGTCGCCGATCATGATGCTTTCATCACGTTGCCTGGAGAGTACGAGCATCGCTGGGTCCTTCCTGATCCTGGCGTGGTGCCGCCAATCCGATGGCGGCAGACACTTTGATTATGCACTCTTTTTGAGAGGTGGTCGGGCGTTTGAAAGTTCGTATTGCATCGGAAGTTCACCGCTCGCAACGACCTGACGGCCGGTGCGGGCTTCGAGATTGATGACGATTGGCGCTTTCAGATTGAGGGTGAGGCCTGTGACGCCTTGTCCGACGACAACCACGACTTGAGCATGCCGAATGTCGGTGATCGCCAGTGGCGTCAACTCGCTTCGTGGGATCCGAACCTGGTAGTCGGGGACGAACCGGCGGGGGCTCACGACCGCCAACGCGATCTCGCCCCGGGTCGTGCTTTGCAGCCAGCCGAGGGCATCGTTGCTGGAATCGGCCAGCAGGGCCCATTCCCGGCAATCCTCGAGCCCCGGCAATCCGCTCGGGAAAACGAGCACATCCGCTGCATCGACGTCGATGCGCCCGAATCTGGTCGTGTTGATACGCATGGCCCTGGCACTCCTTCGCCTGTCACGCACGCCGGCCGCCCCGTGGGGCGGGAGGTACCGGCCGAACTCCCGTTCGTACAAGACTTGATCGGCTGGCGGGGGGCTTCGCGGAGAGAAAAAAGGTCTGGAGAAACGGGAAGGGTGCGGAAGCGGCTGCCGCGCAGGGGGGCTGCAACGGCGGTGACGATTTTTCGGGCACGATGCGCCGCCCGCAGGGCCGGATACTCCTCGCAGTGCGAAGGCGTCGTTCATAGATGCTGCAGGTGAGGGATCACTGCCACATCGGTTGGGCTCGCCAGGCGGCCAGCGGAGCGAGGATCAGCAGTGGCACCCAGGCACCTATTGACGGGCTGAACAGGCTGCCGGTGACCATCGCGTGGCTTCCGAGCACCGTCAGGAAAAAGACCACCGTCATCGCCACGCATTGCCCCACCGCCACGAAGATGCCGCGGCGATTGGGGCCGACGACCAGCGGAATCCCAAGGAGCGCGAGCGACATGTCGAGTAGTGGGGCGACGAAACGGGAATGGACCCGAAGCGGGATTTCTGGCCCGACGCCGAGGCTCATGTTGGCGATCGCTCCGACCAGTTCGCGGGTTGAGGAATACTGGCTCCAGTTGGCCGAGCCGATCAGTTGCTCGAAGGTGACGTCGCTCAGAACGAAGCACTGGCGCGGCTCGAGCCAGGGCGCGGCAGCCCGCGTGAGGATCAGGGCCGGTTCACCCGTCTCGATGCGGTCGATGTCTGCAGGTTCACGGATGCCAGAGAGCAGGTAGCCTGCCGGCCGTTCGCCGTCGGCCGGCATCCATCGCATCTCGGCGGCATCGATCTGCGGGCCGTAGTGGGCGAGGGTTGGCGGGAGCAGAAGGCTCGGGTTCACGACCTTCTCGTCGGCCATGATGGCGAAGCGGCCGCGGAAGAGAATCTCCGTGCGATGGTCGTAGCGGGCCTCGAAGGGCACTTCGGACTCACCCCCGAGGTTTTGGGCGTTCCGGGAAAAATGATGGCGGATCATGGGAAGCACCATTTCCCGGTTGGCGGCTGCGGCAAGACTGACCACCACGGCGAACACGATGGCGGGACGGGCGATCCGCCAGCGGGTGATGCCGGCCGCCAGAAGCGCCGTCAGTTCGTTGTGTCTCTCCAGCCACGACAACGCGAACATCGCGCTGGCCAGCGCGATGACCGGGCTGGTGGCATCGAAAAACGAAATCAGTCGGTAGCCGTAGTAGGCCCCCAGCACCCGTGCCAGCCCGCCGCCCCGCTCCGCATGGGTGATGAATTCCTCGATGTTCGTGAAGGCATCGACCACGAACGTCAGCCCGGCCAGGCTGATGAAGACGATGACGAACGCATGCAGCTGCGCGCGGGTGATGTAGCGGTCGATGAGCATGAGCGCTTGACTCGCCGGACCGGAGACGGACGATGATCGTCGGAAGTGGCGGAAAATAGGAGCCCTCCGGAACGCGGTCAATCCGATTCGTCGCCCTCTTTTCAGTACGTTTCCATGACATTTGCACAAGTCTTGTACCGCCGCGGGGCGCCATTGCTCGAAGGGGGGCTCGACCTGCTCTTCCCCCCCCGGTGCGCCCTCTGCCGGGACGACTTGCGTCAGCCGTTCCCGCTCGCCGCGGATGGCCGCCCGAGGGTCCTCCTGTGCCAGCCATGCCGTCGGTCCCTGACGACGGACGTGCCCCGATGCCCGACCTGTGGGGAGCGCGCCCTGGCTGGAGAAACCTGCCGAGGCTGCCGAACCTCCCGGCACGGATGCGACGGCATGGTCGTTCTCGGGGGCTATGCCGACCAGATGCGGACCGCCGTGCTGCGGTGCAAGCGGCCGGCCGGCGAAACCCTTGCCGACACGCTGGCAGCCTTGCTCATCGACCGTCATGGGGCGGTGCTGTCGGCGTGGGGGGTCGATCTCGTCGTTCCCGTGCCGATGCACTGGCGGCGGCGGCTGGTTCGAGGAACCAGTGCGGCGCAGTCGCTGGCAGCCGGCATCGCCTCCCGGCTGCGGGTCCCATGCCGGGCGAGCCTGAGCCGGGTGGTGGCCACTCGCATGCAGAACGAGCTGCCCCCCTGCGATCGGCCTGCGAACGTGTCCGGCGCCTTTCGGGCGCGGACTGCCGTCGTTGGGAGAACGGTGCTGCTCGTGGATGATGTCTGCACGACCGGGGCGACGCTCGCTGCATGCAGCCGGGTGGTTGCGGCCGCCGGAGCCCGACAGATCTACGCGGCGGTCGCTGCGAGGGCCGACGGATCCGCCGATCTCGACGAGGGCCCCCATGAACACGCAGGAAAGGAGTGAGATCGCCGTGCCGCCTCTCCGCATCGGGACACGGGCCAGTGCGCTCGCCCGCACCCAGACGCAATCGGTTGCCGAAAAGCTCGCCGCGACGGGGGCCGCGGTTCAAATCGAATTGATCGAGACCAGTGGTGATCGACGAACGGATGTCCCGATCGAGGGGATCGGAGGAGACGGCGTGTTCGTCCGAGAATTGGAGCGGGCATTGCTCGAGCGTCGGATCGACATTGCCGTTCACAGCATGAAGGATCTCCCCACCGCCGACACCGCTGGGCTCGCGATTCCGTGCGTTCCCGCCCGGGCCACGCCCTTCGACGCCTACGTGGGCCGGGAGGCCCCGACGATCGCGGCGCTGCCGCCAGGAGCCGTCATCGGGACGTCGAGCGTCAGGAGGATCGCACAGGTGAAGGCCTTTCGACAGGACCTCGTGGTCAGGCCGATTCGTGGAAACGTCGATACGCGGCTCCGGAAACTCGATGCCGGCGAGTATGACGGCCTGATCCTCGCTGGGGCCGGACTCGAGCGGCTCGGCCTTGCGGGGAGGATCTCCGAAATGCTGGAGCCGCCGTTGTTTTGGCCCGCCATCGCCCAGGGGGCGCTGGCGATCCAGGTTCGTGCCGACGATGAGCATGCGCGAAAGGCGATCGAGCCGATCTCCGACATCGCCACGCTGCAGGCCGTGCGCGCCGAGCGAGCGTGTCTGGCGGCGCTGGCCGGGGGGTGTTTGGCGCCGATTGCCGGCTGGGCCCGCCACGACCCATCGGGCCGACTCCTGCTCGATGCCTGCGTGTTCGAGGACCTGGGGAACGTCGTGGAAAGTCTCCACGGATCGGCCGCTGCGGAGGAGCAGGATGAAACTCCGGAGTCTCTCGGCGCGAGGGTGGCCGAATGGCTCGTGGACCACGGGGCCGGAGCCATGCTCGACCGCAATCGGGAGCGGGCAAGCAGAGGGAAACCAGATGTCCAGTAGGATGCGATGCCCGGGAGCCCGAGGGATGGGAACACAACCACTCCGACGGGTGGTGGGTGGAATATTCTGCGGGCGGTACAAGAAGAACACTGACGTGGAACATGAAGGAGCCCGAAACGGCCGGCTCGAGCATCGTGTTCGCTGGCATTGCGGGCCTGTTGATTCAAGATTTTTGAAATGATAAAGTTCCCTCACGTCGGGGGAGTCGTAGCCACGAATGGATTGTGGCGACGCTCCTCTTCGCGACGAAACGTGCGATACCGAGAGAGGCGCAAAGAAAAGCCATGGCAGTGAAGGTTGTGATCGCGGACGACCACGAGGTCGTTCGCCGCGGGCTGGTGAGCCTGCTGACTGGATCGGAAGTGAAGATCGTCGGCGAGGCTGCCAGCGGCGACGAGGCCATCAAACTGACCCGTAAGCTCAAGCCCGACGTCGTGCTCCTGGATATTCGGATGCCGGGTAAGGACGGACTGGCAGCCCTCGAGAAGATTCGGACCGACATGCCCGGCGTGAGGGTCGTCATGCTCTCGACGTTCGACAACCCGACCTACGTGGCGAGGGCCGTCGCCGCCGGCGCCCATGACTACATGCTCAAAGGCTCGACGCGGGCCGAACTCGTCAATTCGATCACCGGAGCCGCCGCAGGGCAGTTGCCCATGCGAGCAGGCGAATTGCGGCGGGTGGCCACCACGATGGCCAACCGAGTCGCCGCCCCCGACCCCGACATCCCCCTGACGCAACGCGAGACCCAGGTGCTCCGCCACATGGCCCTGGGGCTCTCCAACAAGGAGATCGCTCAATCCTTGACGATCAGCGTCGAGACGGTGAAGGAGCATGTGCAGAACATTCTTCGCAAGATCGCCGTGACCGACCGTACGCAGGCGGCGGTCTGGGCGGTTCGTCGCGGGCTCGTGTAGCACGCAGGCGAGAATCTCGAATGGCGGCCGGCCGCCAGTGCCCCGCGGGTTCCGTGATCAACCCTCATCGCGCCCGTGGGTGGGCCTTCTCGAAGGCCTCGAGGAGCCGTGACGTCGTGACGTGCGTGTAGATCTGCGTTGTCACGAGGCTTTTGTGCCCCAGGAGTTCTTGGACACTGCGGATGTCGGCGCCGGCATCGAGCAGGTGCGTTGCGAAGCTGTGCCGAAGCGTATGGGGACTGGCCCGCCGAGTGAGGCCGGCCGTGGTCAGATGCTTTTCGAGCACTCGGGCGACGCCACGGACGGAGAGCCTGGTGCCGAACCTGTTGGTGAACAGTGGCTGAACGGGCCGTGGTGCTTTTCGGGCCGTGGGCACCGGCCGCTTGGCAAGCCACGCCCGAAGAGCGGCTCGGGCATGCGATCCCACGATGCCCAACCGTTCTCGGCGTCCCTTGCCGCGGACTCGTACTGTGCCGCCGGGGAGGTCGAGATCGGTGTCGTCGAGGTTCACGAGTTCTTGCACGCGAACGCCGGACGAATACATCAGTTCGAGAATCGCACGGTCGCGCACGCCGCCGTCGGCGGTCGGTTGCGGCGCCGACAGGAGTCGGGCGATCTCGTCGCCGGTGAGAAACTTCGGGAGTTTTCGGGATCGCTTCGGCCCTCGGAGGGGCTTCGCGGGATTGGTTTTCACCCATCCTTCTCGCTGGCCAAAGGCGAAAAAACTCCGCATGCTCGCCAGCTTGCGGGCCACCGTGCTCGTGGCATATCCCGCCGCGTGAAGTCCGGCGGCGAACCGTCGGAGGACGACGCTCGACACATCCGACGGGGACCGGCATCCAGCCGAGACGAGAAATTCCTCAACTTGCAGGAGGTCCTCGCGATAGCTCTTGAGGGTCAGCGGGGAAGCTCCCCGTTCCGCGGCGAGATACCGCAGAAATCGATCGATGCACCGTGGAAAGTCGTTTGCCGAGACCACGGTTCGCGTCGTCGACGCCCTCGTGAATCGACTACTCGGGTTGCCGGTCGGCGCGAGGCACGAAACCGGTCCGCTGCGTGCGCGGTGTGTTCAGCCGGACCTTCTGCCCGAGCGTCGCTGCGTCGTACCAGGAGAAACTCAGGTCGGGATTCGCCGCGTATCGGCCAAGGGTCCGAAGCGCCTCGGCTCGACTTTCGTCGTCGTAGAGAAAGACGTACCGTTCGCCCCCCTTGACGAGCGCGATGACGTTGATGTCGCGAGAAGGCATGGCGAACTTTCAGATCGGGCGCGTGCCGGCGTTCCTTGCCTGGCCAGAGAGGGATATCGGCCGTCAGGCGGCCGCGACACGAACATTCCCCGCTGAAAGCCCCCAACTCTGTGTGACCGGACCATCCCTACCGAACGGGCCGGGATCGGTCTGTCGAAGAAAGCCGAGCGTGATGCCACGGACGGCTCTTCCACGGGATCTAGAAAATCCCGGAAAACCCGCGGAGTGCCACAGGTTCACGGCTGAAGAATGGCTCGCCGTGGACTGTCCCGATGACCGATCCCCACCATGATGCGGTGGCGGCCACCCGATCCAGGACGGTTGGCGAAGCGGCGTCGGCCGGAAACTGGCTGGCGTAGCAGGCCAACGCCCGGTGCTTTCTTTCCCACGTTTCCGTGATATCGACGACGAACGCCGGTCGGCGGACGAGTTTCAGGTGAACGCACCAGTAGTAGAAGATCCGTTCCGGATGCCACGGGGCGCCAGGAAGGTCACACTTGGTGAGTTTTGCCCAGAATCTCGCCGCTTCAGCGAGTCGAGTGGTAGCGACGTGATCCGGGTGGGCATCGATCCAGTACGGGGCGAAGAGCCATCGTGGGCGGGTCTGGCGAATGACCCCGGCGAGGGCTGCGCGGGCTGCCAGCGTCGCCCTCAGTCGTCGATTGGGAAGGCCGAGGTTTTCCCGCCAATCGAGTCCGAGTGCGGCGGTTGCCGCCGCCGTCTCGCGGGCACGGATCTCCGGGCTTCCCTGCGGCGTCGGTTCCCCGTCGGTCAAGTCGAGCACGCCAACTTTCATCCCCTGCGATCGCATCACCGCGATCGTTCCCCCCATGCCGAGTTCGGCATCGTCGGGGTGGGGCGCGATCACGAGGACGTCGAGCATGGCTGAAAAAGCGGCGAACAGTGGCTGGGCTGCAGAGCGAACCTCCACGAGCATAGCCGGTTCGATTTCGATGGGTATCGTTTGTCGTTGTCTGAACCAATGAGCGGCGAGCGTCCAGGCTGCTCTCGAGGTTTCGCCCGGTCTTGGGGGGCTTGGCCTCTGGGGCCGCGGAGTCCGGGTGCCGACAAGGCTTCCCAGACGCTGGCGAAGCGGCAAAACGCGATGGTAGACTCCCCCGATCAAGGCCATCGCCGCGGGTTTATGGAGTGATACATGGGTGACGACAACGACAACGCCGCTTCGGATCCCTGGGCAGACCTGGGCGACCAGGAGGGTGCCGACGGGCTCGGGTCATTCAATTTTTCGCTCGACCCCGACGAGGCGTTCGCTGCTCAGCCGCGCGAATCGCAACTCCCCGACGAGGAGACGGCCCCCGAGCCCGCCGAGGCAGATGCCGACGAGATCTTCGACGATGTTGCGGACTGGTTGTCCGCCCCGGCTGCTCCCGAGACGGCAGCGGCCGTGGCGACCGACGTGCCGGATCAGGCTTCGGAGTCGCTCATCGAGTCCGCGTCCATTCAGATTGGCACCGGTGAGTCGGGCCTCATGGCGGAGAGCGGCAGCCTGCCGTCCTCCGAAGAGATCGATCACGTTGGGGGCGATCACGCCGAGGCTGTCGAACAGGCCGCCGATGAGCCTGTCGAGCAGGCCGCCGAATGGCCGGTGGACGACTGGTCTGCCGCGCCGGCAGCCACCGAGGCCGATCCTGGAATCGACGGCTTTGGTATCGAGCATGCCGCGGCTGCGGCCGTCGTACTTGGCACGGCATCGACCGCACGAAAGGCCAAGAAGTCGGGTGGTGGTGCGTTCGGCGCCATCATCGGTGGCGTGCTCTCCGTGCCGATCGTTGTGCTCATCCTGTTCGGCGTGTTCTGGGGCACGGGCAGGGATCCCATCGGTTTCCGATCGTGGTTGCCCCGGTTTTTGCTCCCGGCCGCAGCCCGTGCCTCCGTCCGGGAGGTCGCCGATGTCGCCAGGCCTGCGGATGCCCCCCCAACGACCATGGACTCGTTGACCGCCGTCGAATCGACGGAATCGGCCACGGCCGATGCGACCGACTCGGAGATGGGTGAATCGGAGTCCACCGATGACTCACCATCGATCGAGGCCGGCTCGCTCGATGACCTGTCGGATGTCACGGCTTCCATCGACGACGAAACCGAGCCGCCGATGGTGGAGGATGCGGAGGGGACCACAGACCCCACGCTCGACAGCGTGCCGGACGTCGAGATCGAGAGCCCGCTTCTGGCGTCGGCTCCGACCCCGACGATAAGCGATCTCAACACGCCGGCCCCGACCGAGCCGCCGCCGCTCGATCTCTCAGGGCTCGAGTCGGCAGTCGAGTCTGCGTTGGCATCGACCGACACCGTGCTGGCAGGGCAGACCGACGCCTCGGATCGACGGAAACGACTCGTCGAGTGGTACAAGGATCTTGCGAGGGTGGGCGAAGAGCTCGCCATGCTCGAGACGGTCGCTGCGGACTCCGGCCGTCCCCTCACCGAGACGCCGCGTCCGATTCTCGATCTGTACGGCCGCATCGTCGCCGCAGAATCGAACGCTACGGACCTCAGACGGCTGTGTCGCAACTGGGTGGACTTCGCCAAGCGGCCGGCCGATGGCGTGATACTCGTTGGTGATTTTGTATCGACGCGTCAGGTCGGACCCTACTGGCATACGTCCGTCGCCATCGAACAGGCCGACGGCTCGCCTCGCGAGGTCGTCGTGATCTCTCGCCGCGCTCCGCGGGCGGATCCGGGTGACCGTGCGGTCGTGGCAGGCGTCGTCTTTTCGGGTGACGTCATATGGGCGGCGGACTGTGGACGGCTCGAGGCGGCCTCGGCTGCCGACGAGCTGCCCTTCTGAACGGCTCTGCATCGATGGGGATGCGAAGCGTCGTCGAGATCGTCGCTGCGGTGCGGTCAGGCCTGACGTCGCCGGAGGCCGTGCTGGCAGAGCACGTTGCGCGGTATCGCGAAACGCACCCCGCGATCAACGCGCTGATCCAGCCGCGGCACGTCGCGGCAGCTGAGGAAGCAAGGGCCGTTGCGGTCGCGATCGCCTCCGGCGCATGCACCGGCGGGCTCGCCGGCGTGCCGGTGAGCGTCAAGGAATGCTTTCCCGTGAGCGGACTGCTCACCACGCTGGGGATTCCCGCGGCCCGCCATGATCCTGACCGTCACACCGCCGACATCGTCGTCAGGTTGCGATCGGCAGGGGCCGTGATCGTCGGAAAGGCCAATGTGCCGCAGGCGATGTATCTCCATGAAACCGACAACCCGGTCTGGGGGCGGTCGATGCATCCATCGCACCACGATCGCGGCCCCGGCGGTTCAAGCGGCGGTGATGCCGCACTCGTCACCGCAGGAGTCGTGCCCTTGGCCGTCGGCACCGACCTCGCCGGCAGCATTCGCCAGCCGGCCCATGCGTGTGGCATCGCCGGCATCGTGCCACGCTCGGACACGCTTGGCGATGGAGGCAGCTTCGACACGATGCCCCATCTTCGCGTCGTGCGACCGCGGGCGGGCCTCTTGGCGGCGACAACGGCCGACCTGCGCGTGGGGCTGTCGGCATGCGGCGTGGGCGTCGGCGTGTCGCGGGGTGTGCGGGGGCTGCGGATCGGCTGGTTCGATGCGTGCGAGCCGCTCGAGCCATCGCCGGCGATCCGCCGTGGTGTTCGCATGGCGATCGACCGGCTCGCACGAGCGGGGGCTTCGGTCGCCCCGGTCTCGGCAACGCTCTGGTCGGAGGCTGCCTGGCTGCTTCTGGCGATTCTGTCGGCCGACGGAGCCGCCGATATCCGAGCTCTCTACGGAGCGACGGCGCCGATGCCGGAGGTCGAGTGGCTGCTGCGACTGGCCGGCATCCCGCGGTGGGCGCGGCCTCCTCTCGCGACGGTGGCCGGGCTGGCAGGCCGACGCGTCGAGGCTGCCGCCCTCCGGGCGACCGGTCCACGGTCGTCTCGTGGGGTCGCGGCATTGGAGTTGGCACGGGCCGGGCTGCGTTTGCGCATCGATCTCCTCGCGAAAGACTTCGACGCCGTGGTCTGCCCGGTTTCGTCGCTCCCGGCCCTCCGGCATGGCACCGCGGCCAGGTTGGTCGTCGCGGCATCGCCATGCCTGTTGGCAAACCTCCTCGATCTGCCGGCGGGGGCCGTGCCGGTCACGTCTGTGCGGCCCGACGAGGAGACGGGACGAACCTGGTCGCGTGATCCCGTCGTGGCCCTGGCCAGGGAGACCGATGTCGGCAGCCGCGGATTGCCGGTCGGAGTTCAGGTCGTTGGGCTCTCCGATGAACCGCGGGAGGGAGAGAACGTCGTGCTCGACGTCATGCAGGGCATCGAGTCGGCACCGTGAGAATCGCCGACGGATCGTCAGCCGGCGCGGGCGCGGACTTCGGCAGCGACGGTCGTCTCGTCGGGAACTCGAAGCCGCAGCGTCGGGGCGGGTGGCGCCCGTCGTTCTTGGGCGAAGCCACGCGAGCCAGAGGAGAGGAAGTCGAGGAGATGACCCACCGGTCCGCTGTGAAACTCATTCCGAAGCGCGGCCAGGACATCCTTCCAGGGAAGGCCGCGGCGGTAAATCGTGCGGTAGGCCGATTTGAGGTCGGCGATGTCTTCCGCCGAGTGGCCGCTTCGCTTCAGTCCGACGATGTTGAGGCCCACGACGCATCCGCTCTGCCCATCGACGAGCATGTAGGGGGGGATGTCCTGGACCACGCGGGCGTGGCCCCCCACCATCGCGAGCCGGCCGACGCGGCAGAACTGATGCACCGCGACGGCGCCCGACACGAAGGCCCGATCCTCGACCGTGACATGGCCACCCAGGAGCGCGCCGTTGGCGCAGATGCAGTTGTTGCCCACCACGACGTCGTGGCCGAAGTGGGCCGTTGCCATCACGTAGTTGTTGTCTCCGATCACCGTGGCCGCATCGGGCTTGAGAGCCCGATGCACCGTCACATGTTCGCGAAAGACATTGTGATCGCCGATCACGACGAGGCCGACCCGTTCCGGGCGGGCCACATGCTGCGGCGTGCCTCCGATCACCGAGTGCTCGGCGAATTCGTTGTGGCATCCCGCCTTGACGCCGGCCTTGATGACCGACCCGGAGGCGACGGTGCAGTAGTCGCCGAGTTCAACCCCGGCCTCCACCGTTGCGAATGCGTGGATCGTCACGCCCACGCCCAGACGGGCATCCGGGCTCACCAAGGCTAGCGGATGAATGCTCACAAAAGCCCTTCCGGATCGTGGCGGCGAGTCCAGCCGTGCTCCCGACTGGCGTCGCGGTTTATCGGCTGCGCCGAGCCACGAATTCAATGCCAATTTGGAGTTTCGTGAACACCTTGCCCACTTCCCCCCGATCCCCAATGGCCGCATGGCTCGCCGGGAGGGGCGATTCCGATACAATGCCGCGTCGTTTCTCCCCAGACCGCCCGTTTTCTGCAACCGTGGAGCCTCGAGGGCATCGCCCGCAGGACCTGTATGGCCACTCGTGAGGATCGATACTCCGCCGCTGAAGTTCTCAAGGACGCCGGGAATCTCGATGGTGCGGTGTCCATGCTCGAGGGCGTGGTGGCCGACCATCCCGATTTCGCGCTGGCCCACTCGGCGCTGGCCGCGTGGTGCACGCGGCTGGAGCGGCATGACGAGGCGGTTCGCCATGCCCGCAGGGTCGTCGAACTGGAGCCCGGGGATCCGTTCAGCTATACGGCCCTGAGCGTCGCCTGCATGCGCGGCGGGAGAATCGCCGAGGCGGAGGACGCGCTCGCCCGATCACGGGCGCTGCAGGGGGGACACTGATACTTCCCCGCAATGCGAGAGGCGGGAGTCGAACCCGCACGCCTTTCGGCACTGGAACCTAAATCCAGCGCGTCTGCCAGTTTCGCCACTCTCGCTCGATGGGCCGATGACCAGGCCTTCAGAATACCCCGGGCCGCCCCGCGTCGTCGTCGTTTCTTGAAAACCCTCGGCGGGCGAAACTACAACTTCCCTCGGCGGCGGGCCGTCGCTTCGGATTGGAGCCGCCCGTCGCCCCCCTGCGCAAGGAGATTCAGCAGATGCACGTTCCCGTGGTGGTGCTCGGTGGCGGACCCGGTGGCTACGCGGCCGCTTTCCTCGCGGCCGACCTCGGCATGAAGGTGGCTCTCGTGGAACGCGACGAGCGGCTGGGCGGAACCTGCCTGTTGCGGGGCTGCATCCCGTCGAAGGCCCTCCTGCACGTTGGCCGAGTCCTTGCCGAGACGCGGGAGATGGAGGAGTGGGGCATCGAATTCAAGAAGCCCACGGTCCGAATCGACGCCTTGCGAGCCCGGAAGGACAAGGTCATCTCCACGCTCACCGGGGGGCTTGCGCAGCTCGCGGCGCGGCGGAACGTGACGATGATCCACGGCTCCGCCCGGTTCACCAATTCGACGACGCTCGAAATCGCCCCGTCCGCGCCGGGGGGCACGAGCCAGACACTCACCTTTGACCACTGCATCCTGGCCAGCGGCTCGAGGCCGGCTCGGATTCCCGCATTCGACATCGGCAGTCCGAGGGTGATGGACTCGACCTCGGCCCTCGAGCTGGCCGACATCCCCGAGTCGCTCCTGGTGGTCGGCGGCGGCTACATCGGCCTCGAGATGGGGACGGTCTACGCCGAACTTGGATCGAAGGTGTCGGTCGTCGAACTCACGGACACTCTTCTTCCAGGTGCCGATCGCGATCTGGTCAAGCCGCTGCAGAAGCGTCTGGAACGGCTGTTCGACACGGTCCACCTCAAGACGAAAGTCGTGAAGCTCGAGGAACGTGGGAAGAAAGTGGTGGTTCATTTCGAAGGGCCCGAAGGCCAGGTCACCAGAGAGTTTTCCCGCGTCCTCGTCGCGGTGGGGCGTCGGCCGAATTCCGACGGCCTGGGCCTCGAGAACACGAAGGTCGTGGTGAATCCCAAGGGTTTCGTCGAGGTCGATGGCCAGCAGCGGACGACCGACCCGCACATCCTCGCGATCGGCGACGTATGCGGTGAGCCGATGCTGGCCCATCGTGCCAGCCACCAGGGAAAGGTTGCCGTCGAATCGCTCCACGGCGAGCCGGCGCTCTTCGCACCGCGGGCCATCCCGGCGGTCGTCTTCACTGATCCCGAGATCGCATGGGCCGGCCTGACGGAGCACGAGGCGGCTGCACGGGGGCAGGCCGTCGAGGTGAGCAAATACCCCTGGGCCGCGAGCGGGCGGGCCCATGCACTGGGACGGACCGACGGGCTGACGAAGATCCTCGTCGATGCCGAGACCGACACGGTGCTCGGCGTCGGCATCGTGGGCCCCGGTGCGGGCGAGTTGATCGCGGAGGGTGTGCTTGCGATCGAGATGGGCTGCTCGGCCCGCGACCTCATGGAGGCGATTCACCCCCATCCCACGCTCGGCGAGACGGTCGCGTTCTCGGCCGAAAACTACTTCGGTCTGGCGACCGAAATCTACCGCCCGCGAACGGAATGAGCCGCCATGAAGCAGCGGCGTCAATCGGCCTAGACGCACCCCGGAAAGGCCGGAATAATGGGAAAAGTTCTCCCAGTTTCACGGATTCCGGAGTCATCATGGCCAGTTCCGATGTCGACCAGACCGACAGCGATGTGGTGGAGCAGGTCGGTGGTGGGGGAGCGTTGCCACGAGGCGTGCACACCCCGATGTCGATCGGCCAGATGGGCGATGCCACCACGGGTCAGCCCGAGCGATCCGACGGCGTCTCCGCCATCGACTCCGACCCGACGGAAACCCGGGAGTGGCTCGACTCGCTCCGCTACGTGATCACCAGCCGGGGCGGCGACAGGGCAGCCTACCTCCTCCATGCGATCGAGCAGGAGGCCTACCGTCTCGGGGTGTCGATCCCGTTCTCGGCCACCACTCCCTACATCAACACGATCCCGGCCGACAGGCAGCCCCCGTATCCCGGGAATCGCGAGATCGAGCGGCGGATCAAGAGCATCATCCGCTGGAATGCGATGGCGATGGTGGTTCGTGCCAACCGCGAGGACAAGAGCATCGGGGGCCACATCTCCACGTTCGCTTCGTCGGCAACACTCGTCGAGGTGGCCATGAACCACTTCATCCGCGGGCGGGGTGACGACTACTCGGGAGACCAGGTTTACTTTCAGGGCCATGCCTCCCCGGGGATCTATTCCCGTGCCTTCCTCGAAGGTCGCCTGACGGAGAAGAACCTCGAGAACTTCCGCCGTGAACTCGCCGAAGGGGGTGGTCTCTCGAGTTATCCGCACCCATGGCTGATGCCCGGCTTCTGGGAGTTCCCCACCGTGTCGATGGGGCTGGGGCCGATCATGGCGATCTACCAGGCCCGATTCAACAAGTATTTGCAGGATCGAGGGATCAAGGATACGAGCCGACAGCATGTCTGGTGCTTCATCGGCGACGGCGAGACGGACGAGCCGGAGACGCTCG
>JBJTOU010000146.1:0-18225 GCA_046074725.1 Planctomycetia bacterium | reverse complement strand
TGGTTAGAGCGCTACGTTCACACCGTAGAGGTCACAGGTTCGAATCCTGTGCTGCCCACTAGGCTGGTTTTGGGAACTGGCGTGATTCCCGAGGAACCCACGGTAACCCGAGTGGTGGTCGCGGGTTACCGTGGGTTCCTCGGGAATCACGCCAGTTCCCAAAACCAGCCTAGTGGGCAGCACAGGATTCGAACCTGTGACCTCTACGGTGTGAACGTAGCGCTCTAACCAACTGAGCTAGCTGCCCGGAGATGCTGGGAAGCGTACCGCGCCGACCGCGCCTCGTCACGCATCGGCGATTTTTCAGCCGGCTCGCCCCGATTCAGGACCGGCTGGCCTCAGGCGTCACCGCCGTCATCTACGGGAGGATCGAACCGCGGTGATGCGGCATGGCTGGAATCGGCCCTGTCGGCATCGCGCCCCGCGAGCCGCCGCGCGGATCGGCCGGTCGCCCCTCGGCCATCGAGATGGGCAGACACATCGAGTTCGCTGGAAAGGGAGGCCCACTGCCGACGGAACTCAGCGATGCTGGACCCGACAGACCGCCCCACCTCGGGCAGCCGCTTGCCGTAGAGCATCACCGCAATCGCGCCGATGAGGCATAGCTCGACGGGGCTCAGACCGAACATCATCGTCACCTGATTCGGGGGCTTCGGCAGCTCGATCCGGAGGTGTCACGGGCCGCCGCAGGGCAGGCAGACTTCAACGACCACCTGGAGCGCGGTCACCGTCGGAAGCCGACGATGCGTGAGCATCTTCCTCGATGCCCTGCACGCCCCGCTTGAACTCGACGATTCCCTGCCCCAGCGATCGCATCACCTTCGGAAGACGCGATCCAAAGAGGAGAAGGACGACACCTCCGACGACGAGAAGCTCCACGGTGCCAAGGCCCATGATCGCGAATGGGGCGAAGAAAGCTTGATGCACGGCACAAGACTCCATGAAGTGGCAGGCGAGAGCGAACCCAAAGCAAGTCTAACGTTGGTCAATGGAGGGTCAAATTTTGCCTGCTTCGGCTTCCGCAAGGCTCGCCGGGAGGGCGAGCCATCGCGGCTCGAGGCAACCTTGGCTTGCCTCGCAGCCGCGGAAGCCTGCGGGGGCCATGGATGGCCCCGCAGGCGTATATCTAGAAATTCGCATCGCAGCCCGTATCGACGTCGCCCACCATGTGCAGGTGATCATGATCGATGTAGACGACTTCCTGGCAGTCCTCGTCGACGATCGTGTAGGGAACCGGCCAGCCGATCCGCTTCACCTCCTGGAAGTAGACGGTGCACTTGTAATGGGCGTGGTGCAGTTGCGCGGGACCGACGAGCGGGTAATGCCGTGGCGGATCGATGTAGTCGGAAACCTTGCACTTCGTCATTCGGACATGATTCCGCTGGATCTCGTACAGAAAGGGCCAGTTGCCCTGGACGGGCCGGGCCTTTTCTAGGGCCCGCATCACCTCGTCGTCGCTCGGCTCGTCGAGAGCCTCACAGGGTCCGCCGGCTTGAAGCGGACCGAGGACCGGAGCCCGCTCATACCGCTCGTAGTTCCAAAAATGATCCTCTCGGCTCTTTTGCATGTAGACCGGCACCGGGATCGGAATCGCCAAGGGGCCGAGGTTCGGCCCCTGCGACGCGAGCCAGAAGCATCCAGACTGCGACAGGGATGCCACCACGAGCATGACCATCACGATGAACCGTGCAGAAGCCGACATGCCGATCTCCTCGCCGTCCTGGGGAACGCTGCACGGGCAGTCGATGCGACCGACCGTGACGGTTGTATCGGCGATGCCGCCCCGGGAACTTGCGGGTTTTTCCGATCGCGGAAACTGCGGCGGCACGAAGAGTCCGAGGGAAGCGGTCTCACCCAAAAGAAAACCCACTCCCCGCGACGGCGAGGGAGTGGGTTCGTGTTTCTCGTTGGCTCGAGTCGACCGCTTTCAGCGGTGATGGTTGTGGATGTGCCGTTCGTCGAAGTCGAGGAACCACCACCCATCGTCCCACTCGAGCGAAACCCGGCGCCAGCCGAGCGGCACCTGCGGGTATGGGTAGAAGGGGCCGATATACGGCCAGGCCGTCGGCGAATATTGGGTCGGGTATTGGACGGCGGCGTAGTTGGGATTGGCCGCATAACTCGGCCACGCATAGTTGGGCATGTTCGGGCCACCACCGCGGACGGGCACGGGCGGCATGCCGACTCCGGTCGCCCCCATCGGCATGGGGCGACCCATGCCAGCCCCACCGGCCATGCCTCCTTCGCTGACCCTCATCGATCCAGGCACCATCTGCCCGTCGATGGGACCGAAATCCTGATGGCCATCCGGGCCGGGCAGGCTCATGGATTCCCCATAGGCGGCCGTTCGGATCGCATTCCGCGACGGTTGGCCAGCGTAGGCGGCCTTGGGGGCCATGGGCCTTGCGGCCATCCTGCTCTGCGGGAGGGGAGCGTTGGGGCGGCCTGCCGGGCCGCCCCGCGAAGTGGGCATCGGGTATGAGGCGCGGGCCATCGGAGCCTGGGCCTGCACGAGCTGAATACTCCCTACGGGATTGACGGGATCCTCTTCCGCCGAGGCCTGAACGACACCGCCAGCCGCATTGGTAGCGACGGCCCGCTCGACGCCGGAATCGGCCTTGGCCATGCCGATCGCGGCCAGAAGTGACTCGGGGATGGACAACATGCCGGGCTTCGCCGCTTCCGGAGCCTCGTTTGCAGGACCGGAAACGGCGAGGCCATTGACGACCCGCTCGACACCGGGCGTCGTCTCGGCAAGCGACATCGCCGCCTGCAGCTGCTCGGGGCTCGCCACCGTTCCGGAAAGCCAGACGGTGCCGTCCTTGGCCTTGACGCTCACCCGGTAGCCGGCCATTTTGCCTGATTCACGAAGCGCCGCCGCGACCTGCGCGGCGATGTCGGTTGACGATGTCTTCTGAGCCGCCACGGTCGGCTGCGATGCCTGGGATCCGGCCACGACGATCTGATCCACGACCCGCTTTACGCCAGGAGTCGACTCGGCGAGCAGCCTGGCGGAACGCTGCTGACTCTCGTCGTTCACCGTGCCGATCAGCCATACCGTGGGGCCGAGTGTCCGAATTTCGATGGATGCGGCACGAAGTTCAGCAGCCTCCTGAATCCTGGCGGTGACGCGGCTGGCGAGGTCGTCCGCAAGCGCCGTTGCCGTGAGAAACAACGGCGCGGCAAACGCAAGCAGTCGCGGTACGGATCGGATCGAAGTCAACATGCCTGGCTCCTTGAAACGATTCGGCAGCAAACCCAAATGGCCTGCCACCTCGCCAGACATCCATTCGGCAGGCCGGAGCACCGAAGGGGAGTTTTTTTCCGATTCTCCGGAAAGCGCGGGCCCCCCCAGAGCCCGCCCCGGCAAGGAGCGGACAATGGGCAAAGCAAGCCCTGGCCACCCCGAACCGACCAGAGCCACTACTGCTCGGCCGCAGGCCGGAGGTCAATGACGGCGATCATCGTCATGATCGTGAGCGTGATCGCACACATGGCACCCGAATCGGGCCCGTATTGGAGCGAAAAGCCACAGAGGGTGCCGATGACGGCCAACGCGACCATGCAGAGCCAGTGACCGGCACGTTCATGGCGAGTGCCCTCGGCGAGCCGGGCGATCCCAGCGGCCACGACCCCCAGGACCTGCACCGCCCCCATCACACACAGCACCGGACTCACGGAACGAACTTCCAACGGCATGCCTGATCCTTGTCAGCGTACGAGGACAACGGGCTTCGGGCCGCGGACGATATCTCCCAGGATCACGACGGGCAAACCCATTCGTGCCGGGAGAGTGGCGTTCACGCCGCCAACCACATGCACCAAGCCGCCTATTTCCCCCCGATCATCGCTTCGAGCTTCCGCTCGAGGTCGGTGATCGCGAGGCTTCGGTCGACCACGTTGCCCTGTGCATCGAGGAGAAGCATCGTGGGAAGCGTGAGCACGCCCAACTCTTCCGCAAGACGACCGTCCAGCCCGCCGGGCTCATGCAGTTGCGGCCACGGAATCTGCTTCTGGGCCAGATAGGCCGCGAGCTGCTGCTTGTCGGAGTCGAGCGTGACCCCGACGACCTGGAATTTCTTCGGGCCGTACTTCGCGTAGAGTTCGCGAATCTGCGCGATATCGACCTTGCACGGCTCGCACCATGTGGCCCAGTAGTGGACGAGCACCGGAGTGCCCCGCATCTTTTCTACGGCCACGGGCTTGCCATCCAAGCCGGCCCCCGAGAGGGCCAGCGGCTTTCCCATGATCTCCAGCCGCCGGGCTGCCCCGCGAGCCTTCCGCGCCGAGGCCGAATCCGGGAATTCCTTCGCGATCGCTTCGTATCGAGCGAGCGCCTCCTTTTCACGACCGGAAAACTCGTCGGCGATGCCCATCTGCAGCATGGCCTCGGCGGCATCTGGCGCCGTGGGGTGCTTTTCGACGAACTGACCGAGCTCCGCCAACCATGCATTCTGAGCGGCATCGATGTCGGCCCCCGGTTGCTGCATGGCGGCCGCGTAGCGGGCCGAGGCAAGGCGGAACATGACGAACGCCGCGAGGGGCTCGTCCTCGGCCACCGCACCGGCGAGTTTCTCGAGCATGCCAAGGCCCTCCGTCAGGCTGCCGTCCTGCACGCCAGCGGCGAGGGTTTCCGCGTACTGCCGAACCCAGAACGTCTTGTCACCCGGATCGGCTGCGGCAACGACCTGCCCCAAAAGGTCTGCCTGCTCAGCAGCCAGCGCGCTCCTGGAACCACCAGATGCGGCACTGAGCCTGGCTTCGAGGTCCCTCAATTTCGCGAGCAGTGGCTTGAGACGCTGGTTCTCCTGGCCACCCGGCGCCGACTGCAGACCGCCGGAAGACGGGCTGAAAAACGACAGCGGCTCGGCAATCTCACCGCCAACCCCCGGTTCCCGCGGCAGATCGACCGGACGCCAGACATCGCCAAACCGCACGAGCGTTCCGACATACACCTGATCACCGGCCCCCTTGGTGTCGATGAGCGCCACGACGTTCTCGTACACCATCACGTCTTTCGTCAGACCGGACGTCCCTGACGGCACGACACCGGGCCGATTTGCGAGCATGTTGTTCCACTGCGTCTGCGGCCCAACCTGCTTCTGGCTGCGGGCAAGAGCGGCGAACGCACCGGCGGCGGCCGCAGAGCGGGCGGCAAGATCCTTCAACCGCTGACCTTCGAAGCCCGCCTCCTCAAGATCGGCGGCCGTGGGCAGGAGCCGCCTGAACTGCGCGGCATCCTGATTTCGCAAGGATTCCACGATTTCAGCCGTACATTCCTCGGGCGACAGCGACCGCCACGAATCGATACTGCCGTTCTCGTCGGCATCGACGCCCCAACGGCTGCCGGCCGCGTTGAGCCACCGGGCCTGATCGGCCTTCGCGTTGTGATTGGCGTCGACATCGCGATAGACCTCGATGCCGTCCTTGTAGTAGCTCCACCGATCGACCACGCGGTCGCCATTGGTGTCGGCAAAGCTGCGGAGAACCTCTTCCCGCGGGCCGCGAACCACCCAGGCCGTCACGCCCCCTTCCTTTTCCATCTTGATCGTGGCCTTTTTGGCCTCTTCGGCGGAAAGCTGGTCGTAGTCGACACCCTGCTGAAACGGCTTGAGGCCGAGGGCGTATTCCACGGTCGGCTGGGCCGCCGATGCCACGGCGAGGAAGGTGAGGCCGGCCGATACGGCCGCGACGAAACCTGGCAGGACGGAAACATATCGTCGGTTCATGGCGGGCTCCTGGATCGGTGTCAGCGGCACAACGTAGCCGGAACGGGTCGTGGCGCCAGCCCCATTTTTCAGGCCGTTTTTCAGAGCCACACCAGGCCCACCCCTTTGAATTCGACCCCTCGACATCTACACTCGATCGGGCACGAATCGCTGGCGCGCGTAGCTCAGTTGGTTAGAGCGCCACCCTGATAAGGTGGAGGTCCCAAGTTCGAATCTTGGCGCGCGCACTGCATCACTTCAGATCGGGGACGTAGCTCAATTGGGAGAGCACCGCCTTTGCAAGGCGGGGGTTGTGGGTTCGATCCCCATCGTCTCCAGTTTCAGGGTGTCAGTGCCATGCATGGCCCCTGCCGCCCTGCCTGAGTGACGCACGTCCACCCTCCCATCTACCACCCCCTCGTCCCACCTCTCCCCATCCCACCTTCACGCCGGCGCGGCACCCCGTCGTCGGCTCCCCCCATGTCTTCAGCACCAGCCTGCCAGCCCGTGTCTCACACTGCCGTTCGACGCACCGACATCCGAAACATCGCCATTATCGCCCACGTCGATCATGGCAAGACGACCCTCGTCGATTGCCTGCTGCGGCAAAGCGGCCAGTTTCGCTCGAGCCAGCTCTCCGGGGAGCGGATCCTCGACTCCAACGACCTCGAGCGGGAGCGCGGGATCACGATCCTCGCCAAGAACATCGCCGTCGATTGGAAAGGGGTGAAGATCAACATCATCGACACCCCGGGCCATGCCGACTTCGGCGGCGAGGTGGAACGGGTGCTGCGGATGGCCGATGGCGCCCTCGTCCTCGTCGATGCCGCGGAGGGCCCCATGCCACAGACGCGGTTCGTCCTCTCCAAGGCACTGGAAGCTCGGCTTCGGCCCGTCGTCGTCGTCAACAAGATCGACAGGCCCGATGCACGACCGTTGGAGGTGCTCGACGAGATCCTCGGCCTGTTCCTCGAACTGGGTGCCGATGACGATCTTGCCGATTTCCCCTTCGTCTACGCCTCGAGCCGCCATGGGTTTGCGTCGCACGACCCGTCGGTCCGCGAGGGCACGATGGAGCCGCTTCTCGACATGGTCCTCGAAAAGATTCCCGGGCCCGCGGTCGAGCCCGACATGCCGCTGCGGATGCTCGTGACCACGCTCGACTGGTCCGACTACGTGGGAAGGATCGCCATCGGCCGGATCGAGTCGGGCACGCTGAAGAAGGCGCAGGGCATCGTCCGCTCCACCGCGGCCGGCAGCCTGGTGCCGGCGAAGGTGACCGCCCTCCAGGTCTTCGACAAGCTCGGCCGAGTCGATGCCGAGGAGGCGACCGCGGGCGACATCGCCGCCGTCAGCGGCCTGGAAAACGTCGAGATCGGCGACACGATCTGCGACCCCGGCGATGCCCGGCCACTGCCCCGGCTCTCCGTGGACGAGCCGACGCTCAGCATGGTCTTCGGCATCAACTCCTCGCCACTGGCCGGGCGGTCTGGCAAGTACCTCACGACCCGCCACCTGCGCGACCGGCTCATGAAGGAGCTGGAGCGAAACGTCGCTCTCCGCGTCGAGCCCATCGAGGGAAGCGATAATTTCTCGGTCTCTGGCCGGGGACTTCTCCACCTCTCCGTGCTCATCGAGACGATGCGACGTGAGGGCTTCGAAATTTCCGTCGGCAAGCCGCGGGTGATTCTGCGGAAGGAGGGGGGCGCGACGCTCGAACCGTTCGAAACGCTCGTCGTCGAGGTCCCGAACGACAAGCTCGGCCCCGTCATGGAGCTCACCGGTGCGCGTCGCGGTCAGCTCGTGCACATGGGCAACCGCGGCGAGTTCGCGCACGCCGTTTTTTCCATTCCCGCTCGTGGACTGATCGGCCTTCGCACCCGCGTGCTCAACGCGACGCAGGGCACCGCGATCATGCACCACCGGTTCGAGGCGTGGCGGGAAATGGAGGGGGAACTCGGCGGTCGGGCCAACGGAGTGCTGATTTCGATGGTGCCCGGCAAGGCGGTGGCCTTCGGCCTCGATGGCCTCCAGGAGCGGGCCGATCTCTTCATCGAGCCGGGCGACGAGGTCTACGAGGGCATGGTCGTCGGCGAGAATGCCCGGACCGAGGACATGATCGTCAATCCGACGAAGGAAAAGAAACTCACCAACATGCGGGCGTCCGGGAGCGATCGCAACATCCTGCTGAAGCCCCCTCGGCGGATGTCGCTGGAAGAGGCCCTTGAATACATCGAGGAGGACGAGCTTGTGGAAGTGACCCCGGCCGTCGTCAGGCTTCGGAAAAACCTTCTCTCGGAACACGATCGGAAGCGTCAAAGCCGCCAAAAAGAATCCTGACCGAAGGAATGGACGGGCCTGAACCGAAACCCTATACTCTGCGGCTTTCCGGGAGCGGCCCTCCCGCAGTTTTGTTTTTGGATCTGTCTGGAATCGCATGGTCAAACTCACGGTTCGCGAGCGGGAAAGCATTCAGGAGGCGGTTCGCCGCTTCCGCAAACTGGTCGAGCGGAGTGGCATCAAGAAGGAGATGCGGCGCCGCGAGTTCTTCGAGAAGCCGAGTGAGACCAAGCGTCGCGCCCGCCTCCGCGCAGAGCGGCGTACCAAGCGCAATCGCCTGCTCGGGGTGTAGCCCTACCAATCGAGGGCGATGTCGAGCCACGGGGCATGGTGCGTCGGCCAGCCGGTGCTGATCCGATCGACACCCGTTTTCGCAATGGCCTCGACCGTTTCCGGACGGACGCCCCCCGACGCCTCCAACGCCGTGCCTGAGCCAGCCCGATTGCGAATGCCGACGGCCTCGGCGAGCTGATCAGGCCCCATGTTGTCAAGCAGAATGACATCGGGCGAGGCGTTGAGCACGGCCTTGAGATCATCGATCGAGTCGATTTCGATCTCGACGACCATCGCCTCGGCGCGCTCCGGGTGAAACGCCTTCCTGACGAAGGCCCGTGCCCGCAGCACAGCCTCGGCGGGGCCGACACCCTCGGCAGCGAGGGCGGCGCGGTGATTGTCCTTGATGAGAATCGCGTCGTGGAGTCCCAGGCGATGATTCCAGCCGCCTCCGAGCCGCACCGCGTATTTGTCGAGCAGCCGCCAGCCGGGCACCGTCTTGCGGGTGTCGTAGATCCGACACCCCGTGTCGGCCACCGCATCGACGAGCTGGCGGGTCGCCGTCGCCACGCCCGACATCCGTCCGAGCACGTTGAGAACCACCCGCTCTGCCGCAAGGATGCCCCTGGTCGGGCCGGACAACCGGGCCACGACCGTTCCTGGGCCCACGGTCTGACCATCGGCCACGATCGTGTGCCAGACGAGTCCGCCACCCGCGGTCGCCGTCACGACGGCAGACGCCTCGATCCCGGCGATCACACCCTCCCGACGCACGACGACATCGAGTTCGGCCCGGGCCGTGGCAGGGATCAGGCCGACGCTCGTCCAATCGCATTCATGGCCGAGATCCTCCGCAAACCAGCCGCGGGCCAGCGTGGCGATGTGGTCTGCCAGCTGGCCGTTCCAGCGGAGCTGGTGAAAAGATCGTGATTCGCGGTCGTGATTCGGTGTCATCGAGAAGCATCGTACGTGGCAGGATCGGTCGACTACCATAACAGGCATGAACCAGCCCGCCCCGAATTCCGGTCCGCTGCCCCCCGGTGCCCAGCCCCTGGTGGCGGCCTGCGTCGGGGCCTGCCTCCTTGTGATCATGGGCTGGTTCCTCGCCAACGGGGGCTTTACCGGCGGCCTCTTGGACCACGATGCTCCGCCGCAGGCGTCGATCCGCTTCTCCGTCGATATCAATACGGCCGACGCCACGGAACTCGCGCAGTTGCCCGGCATCGGTCCGACCACGGCGAGCCGCATCGTGGAGCACCGGGTGCACTACGGCCCCTTCCAACGCGTCGAGTCGCTTCTCGACGTGCCGGGAATCGGTGCCGCGACACTGGATGCCGTACGGCCCCACCTCCGCCCGATCCGCGAGCGTGCCGGCGCAGAACCAACCGCCGCATCGCCGGCCTCTTCCCCATGACACCCGACCCGTCCATCTTCGAACTGGTCGCTCCCTACACCCCCGCCGGTGACCAGCCGGCTGCCATCGAGGCGCTCACCCGCGGCATCGAGGAGGGTAGGGCGTCGCAGGTGCTGATGGGGGTGACCGGCTCGGGCAAGACGTTCACGATGGCCAACGTCATCGCCCGGATCGGCCGGCCGACGCTCGTGCTCTCCCACAACAAGACGCTCGCCGCCCAACTGTACGCGGAGTTTCGCGACTTCTTTCCCCACAACGCGGTCCATTACTTCGTCAGCTACTACGACTACTACCAGCCCGAGGCCTACATCCCGCAGCGGGACATCTACATCGAAAAGGATGCCGCGATCAACAAGGAGATCGACCGCCTCCGGCTGGCGGCGACGAGCGCCCTGGTGAGCCGCCGCGACGTGATCGTGGTCGCGAGCGTCTCGTGCATCTACGGCCTCGGTTCCCCGGAGGACTACCGGGCGATGGTGATCCGGCTCGCCAGCGGCATGCCGCTGACCCGCGATCAGCTGCTCGAGCAGCTCGTTGCGATCCACTACGAGCGGGGCGACATGGCCCTGGAACGGGGGAAATTCCGCGTCCGCGGCGACTCCGTGGAGATCTGGCCCCCGTACGACGAGCTGGCATGCCGCGTCGAGTTTTGGGGCGACTCGATCGAATCGATCGCCATCACGCATCCCACCAGCGGCGAGGTAGCGGCCCGCAAGGACGAGATGTATTTCTACCCGGCCCGCCACTTCGTGATGCCCGAGGAGCGGATCAAGGCCGCGGTCGGCGAGATTCGACGCGAGCTGGACGAGCGGCTCGAGCAGCTCAAGAGCCAGGGCAAACTGCTCGAGGCCCAGAGGCTCAACGCCAGGACAAGGTTCGACATCGAGATGCTGCTCGAGGCGGGTTTCTGCCCGGGCATCGAGAACTATTCCCGCCCCCTCTCGGGCCGGCCGCCCGGAAGCACTCCCGACACGCTCTTCAACTACTTCCCGAAGGAGTTCCTCTTCTTCGTCGATGAGTCGCATGTGACCGTGCCGCAGGTCCGCGGCATGTATGCAGGCGACCGCAGCCGGAAACTGACGCTCGTCGATCATGGCTTTCGACTCCCCTGCGCCCTCGACAACCGACCGCTCATGTTCGAGGAGTGGGAAAAGAAACTCCACCAGACGGTCTATGTGTCGGCCACGCCCGGCCCATGGGAACTCGATCGAACCAAGGGCGAGGTGGTGGAGCAGGTGATCCGCCCGACGGGTCTTCTGGATCCCGTCATCGAGGTCGTGCCGGCGAAGCAGCAGGTGATCCACCTCTCGGCCGAAATCGACAGCACCGTGGCGACGGGGCAGCGGGTGCTCGTCACCACGCTGACGAAGAAACTGGCCGAGGATCTCTCGACGTACTTTCAGGAGCGGAACGTCCGCTGCAAGTGGCTTCACAGCGAACTCGACGCCTTCGAACGGGTGGAGCTGCTCCGCGACCTCCGGGAGGGGAAGTTCGACGTTCTCGTCGGCGTGAATCTCCTCCGTGAAGGGCTCGACCTGCCGGAGGTGTCGCTCGTCGCCGTGCTCGACGCCGACAAGGAGGGGTTCCTTCGGAGCGAGACCTCGCTGATGCAGACGATCGGCCGATCGGCCCGCAACGTGAATGCCCGCGTGATTCTCTACGCCGACACGGTGACGGAATCGATGCAGCAGGCGATCGACGAGACCCGCCGCCGACGCGGCCTCCAGGAGTCCTACAACACGACGCACGGGATCACGCCCGAAACCGTCCGCAAGGAGATCCGCGCCGGGATCGAGGCGGAGTCGGCCTCCCGGGCGAGGGCCTTCGAGGCGGTTGGGCAGGGCGACGAATCGGGGCGAAGGCAGGCCGAGGTTCTCGAGCAACTCGAAGCCGACATGATGCAGGCCGCCGCCGAGCTCGATTTCGAGCGGGCTGCGACGATCCGCGACCAGATCTCCACGCTGCGCGAGGGAGGCCGCGCGGGCCGAGGAAGGGCGGCACGTGGCCGGGGCGGCCGCCCCGGCGGTCGCATTCCCAGGCCGAAGCGGTGATCCGACGCGAGCGAGACAACCAGGATTTCTGTTCCATGAACGACTCCCGCTCCCAGTCGCCGCAACCGATCCCATGGGAAGCCACTCTGCGCGACACGGCCGCCCTCTGGCGGGCCATCTGCCTGACGTCGGACGATTTTCTCGTCGTGGTCGATAGGGACCGCACCATTCGCTTCTGCAGCCAGGTCGATGACGGGCTCACCGTGGACCAGGTCGTCGGACGCCACATCGACGCCTTCACGACCCCGGAGTCCGCGCAGACGCTTCGAGACGCCATCGACGACGTCTTTCGCACGGGCACGACGCACTCGGTCGAGACGACCGTCCGTCAGCTCAACGGCAGCGTGAACTATTTCTCGATTCGACTCGGCCCCATTCATGTGGCCGGCGAGATCGCGGGCGTGCTCGCCTGCTGCCACAGCATCCTGCCGCTCAAGGAGTCGGAGCAGACGCTGCAGCATGAACGGCAGGTCCTGCGCAGGCTCCTGGAGATCCAGGAACAGGAACGGCAGCTGGTGTCCTACGAGATTCACGACGGTCTCTCGCAATACCTCGCCGGCGCGATGATGCACCTGCAGTCGCTCGAGCATGCGTCGGGGCCCGCCGCAGAGCGACGCGAACTGCTCGAGAGCCTCCGTCTGCTGCGGGCCGCCGTCGACGAGTCGCGAAGGCTGATCAGCGGCCTTCGCCCCCCCGCGCTCGACGAACTCGGCATCGTCGATGCCGTCGAATCGCTGGTGGCCGACGCTCGGCTCGACATACCGACCGTGTCATTCACCCACGAACTCCCGAAGGCGCGGCTCTCATCGCAGCTCGAAACCGGAATCTTCCGGATCGTTCAAGAATCGCTCTCCAATGCGCGGAAGCATTCCAACGCCCGTACCGTCGAGGTTCGAATCGCCCGACGGGACGGGGACCGCCCCGGGACGATCCGGGTGACCGTGCACGACGACGGAATCGGTTTCGATCCGTCGTGCGTACCCGAGGATCGATTCGGCCTGGAGGGCATCCGTCAGCGATCGCGTCTGCTGGCGGGAGAGGCGGTGATCGCCAGCGCGCCGGGGCAGGGCACCACGATCACGGTCGATCTGCCGCTGCTGGTCGGCAACGGAACGTGACGGACGCCGCCCAACCCCGGGCGTGAGTGCACGCGTCAGGCGGCCTTCCGAACCGCATCGACGGCCGAAATGTCGAGCGAGCGGCCCAGTCGGCGGCGATTTCCAGGCCTCACGGAGCCCAGCGGCTTCGCGTCGAGGACGGCGGTCTCCTTCTGGACACCAAGCCGATCACGAAGCGACTGGGCCAACGCCGGCCCGAGATCCTCGCCGCGGTTCCGCGTGCCGACATCTTCGACCGCGTCGGCCAATCCCAGCACGACCGCCTGCCGAACCCCTTCCCGCAGCCACTCGAAGAAACTCATCGCTCGCCCCCCGACGACCAGGATCACCCGCGGCTCCGCCGCACGTCGCGACGCACGAGACTCGCTCGAAAGTCATATCGGCCCCCGGCCCAACGGGATTCAAACCTCCGGTCTTGGAAAGCCGTTTTGGGCCTCTGGGCGGACTGTTCCGGCGTCGGCTCACCCACCGTTTCGGGAGAGGCACACCAGGCACATGTCGTCGGTGCGGACCTGACCGGCCGCGTGACGTTCCACGTCCGCGAGGATTCTCCGACCCAATTCCTTGGCAGTCTTTGCCGGTTCCGCAAGTACGCGGGTCAGTCGCTCCGTGCCGTAGCACTGGTGCTGGTGATCCATGGCCTCGCTGATGCCGTCGGTGAACAGAATGAGCGCCTCGCCGGGCCGGAGCGTGTCACTGCAGCTGCCGTACACAATTTCCGAATCCACACCCAGCGGAAGCCCGGATTCGTCGGCCCCGACGGTTCGCACGCCGCCGGAGGCATCGCGGATCAGGCCGGGGAGGTGGCCCGCATTCACGAGCCTGACCCGCCCCGACGCAGGCTCGAGCACGGCGACGATCATCGTCGCGAAACGGTCTTCCCAGCCGCTGCGGAGAAACGCTTCGTTGATCCGCGCTACCGCGAGGGCCGGATTGGACTCGCTGGCGAGGGAGTACCGCACGTCTCCGGCAAGGGTCGCCATCATCAGGGCGGCCGAGACGCCCTTGCCGCACACGTCGGCGAGCACGACGGCGATCGCCCCGCCGGCCAAAGGCACATAGGAGAAAAAATCACCCCCAACGTGCTGGGCCGCTTCGTAGAAGTCGAAGACGTCGTAGCCGGGGATGGTCGGCGGCGTCGTCGGCAGCAGGCCTTGCTGGACACGATGGGCGAGTTCCAGATCCCGCTTGAGCTGCTCCTGGCCGATCCGTTCGTCGTGGTTGACTGCCTGCTCGATCGCCTGAGCCGCATCGCCGGCGATCCCGGCGAGCACCTCGAGATCGGACTGGTCGAATCGGCTGCGGGGGTCCCGGGAATCGACATGCACCACGCCGAGCACGTCCCGCTCGCCGCAGACCACGGGAACACACATCACCGATCGGATTTGGCAATCAATGATGCTGTGGCTCGCGTCGAATCGGCTGTCGGAGAGTGCGTCGGCCGACAGGACGGCCCGCCTCGTCTTCACCACGTTGTCGAGCAGGGACAGGCTCAGCCGCAACGGTCCTGGCTCGGGCTTGCCCTTGATCCGGCTGGCACGGAGCACGAGCCGCTTCGATTTCGGATCGGAGAGCAGCACGAATCCCCGCTCCGCCTGCGGAAAGATTCCGAACAGGCCATCGACCATCTTCGGCAGCACCTCGTCGAGCGACAGCGAACTCCCGAGCGCCCGATGCAACCCGACCACGGCCCGCAACTGGGCTTCCGATTTCAGCCCGGCCGACGCATCGACGGACAGGCAGTGCATATCGACCTGCGACAGGATATGGGAGCCTTGGCCGGTGTCCTCGGACACATCCTCGAGATCGACGTGCTGCGTGGCCATCACGTCCGACAGCGGCTCGTGGCCCGCGTGGAACAGGAGCCGTCGGTCGCAGATCTTCACCTCATCGCCGTCGTCGAGGGCGCGACGGCCGGTCAGCCGGTTGCCGTTGATGAACGTGCCGTTGCGGCTCTGCAAATCCTCGACGAAGACGGCGTTGCCATCGACGATGATGGCGGCGTGCTGGCGGCTCACCGAGGATTCATCGATGACGAGATCACAGCCGGGATGCCGGCCGATGGTCGTCCGGCCGACCTCCAGCGTGATCCGCTCCCCGGAGCGATTGCCGGAAAGAAAAACAAGTTCTGCCACCGCGACGACACCTCCAACCATCCAACAGGCCACCTGCGGGGATTCTTCGGGCCGCGATTGCCCGTCCCGCGGACTCACGGTAATCTCTGCCGCTGCACTTCGCCCGTTTGGGGAATGGTGTAACGGTAGCACGACTGGCTCTGAACCAGTTAGTCTAGGTTCGAATCCTAGTTCCCCAGTCAGTATCTCTCACGCGCCGAGGGGCTTGAGCCGAAGGGGCCTTACGCGCCGAGGGGCTTGAGCCGAAGGCGCCTCACGCGCCGAGGGGCTTGAGGGGCGACGGTGTGCCACGTCGCTCGATCGCACGCGCCAGGCCCGGAGGGCCGGGTGAGCACGAGCCGGCGGACGCCGGCCAAGCACATCACGGCAGGATGCCGTGGCTGTGCGTGTAGCTAGTGCCAACGGCGGAGCCAGCCGCGACGCCAGAAAAGAACCACCATTCCGATCGTCGTGGCCACCATCATCCCGACCGCCACGAGCGTTCCGTAGCGGTAGTTCAACAGCGGCATGTTCCATGGAGAAGCCGTGTTGAAATTCATGCCGTAGTAGCCCGTGATGAAGGTGAGCGGCATGAAGATCGTCGCGATGACCGTGAGCACCTTCATCACGTCGTTCATCCGATTGTTGATGCTTGCCAAGTAGATGTCGCGGAGGTCGCTGCCGATCTCGCGATAGCCCTCGGTCAGATCGAGCAGTTCTATCGTGTGGTCATAGCTGTCACGAAAATGTTGACGGGCATGGTCGCCCACGAAGACGGACGACTCCCGTCCGAGTGCATGAAGCACGTCGCGAGTCGGCCACAGGGCGCGACGCAGGGCCATCAGGTCGGTGCGCACGTCGTGGATCTTCCCGAGAAGGTCGCGGGTGGGATTGTCGAGCGCCTCCTCCTCGATCGCCTCGAGACGGTCCCCGAACTGCTCCAGGACCGGGAAATACCCGTCGATCACGGCATCGAGCAACAACGCGCACAGGTGGTCGGCACCGAGTTGGCCCAGTCGCGTGCGACCATGACGGACCCGCTCTCGCACGCCTGCGAAGCCATCCGGCACGGTCCTGTCATGAAACGTGATCACATAGCGATCGCCGAGAAAGATCGCCATCGGATCGGTGATGATCGATTCCCCATCGAAGCGGGCCATGCGCGTCGCGATCAGCACCTGGTGGCCGAACACCTCCACCTTGGGCCGCTCGTCGGGGGTCACGGCATCCTCGAGGGCGAGATCGCCAATCTCGAACACCTCGCCCACGGCGTGAATCATCGCGGAATCGCCGAAGCCGTCGACGTCGAGCCAGACCACCGGCCACCGCTCGCGGGCGATCGTCAACTCCTGTGGCGATGCCACCGTCGACTCATGCGTGCTGGCCCCGTCACAGGCCATGATCCGAAGCACGGTCGGCTGGCCCGAAGGCCATGCTTCGGACATCACTCCGATAGATGCGGCGGCAGCCCGGCGCGACGGGCGGCGACGGCGGCGGTGCCTGCGGGCTGCCACGGGCAGACTCCACGAACTTTCCGGGGGAAACGATCCGCCAACGATAGCGGCATGCGTTCTGCCGGTCGACCGTGCCCCGCCGGCGGGCCAGGAACGGCGCGACAGGGTATTCTCGAGGCATGGAGCGAGGGCCGCAAAAATCCCCGATCGGCGAGGCCATGGCATGGGTGTCCCGCATCATGGCGATCGGACTGACCATGTTCCTTCCCGGCGTTGCAGGCTCATGGCTGGACGCACGACTCGGCACCTCGATCCTGGCCCCCCTGGGCCTCGTGGCGGGGTTCGCGGTCGCCATTCTTTCACTGGCAAGCCTGAGAAATTCCAGGGATCACGAGGGGCCGTGATGGAAAACGATCGCGCAGATGGTGGCTTTTCGGCTTCCGGTCTTGTATTCCCGTTGGGGGCTTTGGCAACGGCTATTGCGGCCGTCATCGCCATCGGTCCGGCTACGGCGGGCCAGATCCAAGCGATCGCATTCGCGGCAGCCGCGTGCGCCGTGGGAATCGTCACCGCCTGGGCCGTGAAAATCCGCCGAGCGACGACGCCGGCGGCCCGCGTCACCAGCTCCCTGGCCGCGGCGGCCATGCGGATTTTCCCAGCACTTGCCGCGCTCGGATGGTTGCAGTTTTCAGACGACGGGCTTCGCTCCGCGGGTGCTTCGCAGTATCTCGTCCTTTTCTACCTCGCTGGGCTCGCGGCGGAGGTTCTTCAAGCGGCCTCCAAAGGCCGACGAGGGCCCCGCGGCAGCCCCCGCGACGAAGCGATTTGACGATCCGGGCCGCATGCAGCAAACTCTCGATCTCGCCCGCCAACCACGAATTCCCCGATGTCCGACCACAATCCGATCTACCACCTCAAGGACTCCTACTTTTTCGAGGTGCCAAAGGCGTTCTGGCGCCACGAATGGCAGCGTCTCGACGACGTGCCCCAGTTCCTGCGAGACGGTCGGCCCGACATCACCGACGTCGCCGAATTCAACCGGGCGATGGACGGCAAGATCCTGATCCCGCAGCCGTTCGGCACGCTCGACAGCCTCTACGAAAAAAAGTCCGGGTTCTGCGTTTCCAAATACATGATCTTGGAACTGGTGCTCGGTGGCGTCCTGCTGCTCGTGTTCTCGCGACTGGCCAGGCGTCTTCAGTCGGGAGAACCGGCGAAGGGAGCCTTTGCGAACCTCTTCGAATCGATGATCCTCTTCGTCAGGGATCAGATCGCGCGGCCAGCCATCGACAGTCACGATCACGGACACGATCATCACGGCCATCACGATCAGGAGCATGATCACGACGGGCATGGATCGGCCTCGCTCGCAGGTGCGGGCGGCCCTGCGGTCACGATCCATCGCGAGCTGCATGATGGTGACCGATTTGTGCCGCTGCTGCTCACGCTCTTTTTTTTCGTCCTCGGGTGCAACCTTCTGGGGATGGTTCCCTGGGCCGGGTCACCGACTGCTTCCTTTTCGGTGACGCTCGCGCTTGCGGGCGTCACCTTCCTCACCGTCGTGGTGGCCGGCATGCTGAAGTTCGGCTTCCTCGGATTCTTCACGAACCAGGTGCCGTCGATGGATCTGCCCCTGCCGCTGGCGATCGTCCTGAAGCCGATGATCTTCGCGATCGAGATGCTCGGGCTGTGCATCAAGCACCTGATCCTCGCGGTTCGTCTCCTGGCCAACATGGTGGCCGGCCACCTCGTG
>JBJTOU010000145.1:0-14854 GCA_046074725.1 Planctomycetia bacterium | reverse complement strand
GATCGCTTCAGCTTCGCGGCGATCCGCTCCATCGCCTCGGCCCATTCGATCGGCCGGTAATGCTGCGATCCCTTCTCAAGGATCACGGGCTGCACGAGCCGGCCCGAGTGCTCCATCTCACGCGGGGAAAACATCCGCAATTGTGGAATCGAATAGGTCTCGAAGAAGGTCGGCTTCACCGCCCCCTGCATGTCGGCGACCATCGCCTGGAACGACTTCTTGCAAACCTCCGGAAAATGCCCCGCCTCGTTCACCATGCCGCCGGCCTGTCCGCCCATGCCCAGCGCACAGGTCTTGCAGGCGTTCTTCGACCGCATCGCCTTCCACAGTGCCCACACGCCCCCGGCCTCGCGGGCCTTCTTGAACGTGTACCAGACGGCCCGCATGCCGCCGCCGGTCGTCACCCTGCCGAAAAAACGTCCCATCGTGGCTCTTTCCTGCGCTGCGCCGTCGATCGTGCCGAAAGTTGCCCGGGAAATCGTACCTGCGTTAGGATCGGGGTCGCAAGGAGAGCATGGCCGTCGCGTGGTGCGTCGGCCGCGATCAAGAGCCGCCGCCGGGCAACAGGCCAACGCGGGCCGTGCGGCGTAGTGCAACTACAGGAGTGTCTTTCATGCGTGCAGCGAGTTTCGTGGTGGCGATGGCGATGGTGCTCGGCGTGGGCATGGCGGCTTCCGCCGAGGTGACCAGCGGCCCGCAGGTTGGGGAAGTGGTCGGACCGTTCACGGTGACGAAGGTCACCGGCAACCCCGACGACGGCGTCGAGGATGGCCGGACGCTCTGCTACCGGTGCAAGACGGGCCAGCGGCCCGTGGTGATGGTGTTCGCCCGCTCGGCCGACGAGAAGCTCGCCACGCTACTCAAGAAGATCGACGAGGAGGTCGAGGAGCATCAGGCGGACAAGCTCATGAGCTTCGTCAACATGATCGGCGCCGATGCCGAGGCCCTGAAGAAGGCATCCGCCGACTTCGTGGCGAAACATGGCATCAAACGGGTCGCCTTCGTCGTGCCCGAGGATGCCAAGAACGGCCCGCAGGACTTCAAGATCGCTCCCGAGGCCGATGTCACGGTCGTCTGCTACAAGGGGGGCAAAGTGATGGCCAATCATGCTTTTGCCAAGGGCGCTCTGAGCGACGACACGATCGCCGCGGTGGTCGAGGCATCCTGCAAGCTCGTCGAGTGACGCTCCACCATCCGATCAGATCCCATGCGGCGGCCCGGGGAGCGATCTCCGGGCCGCCCCTTTTCGGCAACCGTTCATGCATGCCATTCTCCGCCGCCTGTGGCACCTGATCATCACCCCCTACGAGCCCGAAGGCTCGTTCGACGGGTTCATGGATCGGGCGGTCGCGCAGGAGGATCCTCGAGCCAGGGTCACCGTCGCCGTGCTCTCTTCGGCCGAAAGCCGCCGGCTCTTCGGCGTCGATCTGGCCCGCCGTGGCATCCAGCCGGTGTTTCTGAGGATCGAGAACCGGTCGCCCGACAGCCTTCGGCTTCAGATGGTGAACCTCGACCCGCGGTACTTCACGCCGCTCGAGGCGGCGGCGATCAACCACTTCTCGATCGGGAAGCGTCTGTCGGCCTTCGGGGCGATGGGCTGGCTCTTCCTGCCGGTTCTGGCGGTTGCGCCGCTCAAGGTGATCACGGCACATCTGGCCAACGGTCGCATGGATGGCTTCTTCAAAGGCCGGGGCTTTCGCCTGGGAGCGATCGCGCCGAGCCGCTCGGCCGAGGGCTTCGTCTTCACCACGCTCGATCTCGGCACGAAGGCCGTCCACGTGCGGCTGGCCACGGTCGCCGGCATCGCGCAAACGATCGCGCGGATCGTGCCATCTTCGATCGATCCCGCCCCTCCGGCCGCCGAGTTGCCGGCACCGATCGACCTTTTTTTCACGGTGCCGGTGCCGGGCATCGCCGCCGACTATCTCGGTCGGGACTTCGCCAGTCACCGATCGGCCGGATCGGTGCAGCAGTGCGCGATCGCCGACCTGGTCAGCCGGCTCGAGGCGATGCCCGCGGCGACGACCGACGCCGGAGACGCCCGCGAGGGCGACCCGGTGAACCTCGTCGTGATCGGCGACTTCGAGACGCTCCTGAGCGGCTTTGCGGCCCGCTGGGACGAAAGCGAGACGATCTCGCTGGCGACCTGCTGGAAGACGGTGAAAGCGTTCCTGCTCGGCTCGAACTACCGCTATTCACCCGTCAGCCCACTCCATCTCTTCGGGCGGCCGCAGGACATCGCGCTGCAGCGGGCGCGGCGATCGATCAACGAGCGGATCCACCTCCGGCTGTGGCTCACGCCGCTGCAGTTCCTCGACAGGCCCGTATGGGTCGGTCAGGTGAGCCGCGACATCGGCGTGCGGTTCACGACCCGTGCGTGGAACCTCACGACGCACCGGATCGATCCCGATGTCGACGAGTCGCGGGATTACGTGATCGAGGACCTCACCGAGGCCGGCCGAGTGACCGCGGCGGGCTACGTGGGGGGCGTCGGGGCCTGTTCGGCCGACGCTCCCCGGAGGAATCTGACCGGAGATCCCTACCATACCGACGGGATGCGGGCGGTGATTTTGCTGTCGTCGACACGGACCTCGTGAGACGGTGGATATACTTCCGGTTCCATGGTCGCCCTCGATCGACTTGCCGACGTGCTCCTTCACGAAATTGCCTCGGCCTTCCCGGAGCGCAGGCTCGTTGGCGCGTGGCTCTACGGCAGTCAGGCTCGGGACGAATCCCGTGCCGACAGTGATGTCGATGTGGCCGTCCTCTGCGACCAGACGTTGGACCCTGTCGTGCTTTTCGACGTGAGCTGTCGGCTTGCATCGCAGATTGGGAAGGCCGTTGATCTGGTTGACCTGCGTCGGGCCGGTGGCCTTTTGCGGGTGGAGGCCACCCACCACGGCCGGCCGCTCGTGCCGGCGACCATCGAGGCGGACCTTTTCTCGACGCACGCGCTCGCCGACCACGCGGCCTTCGCCCCGAATCGCCGCATGACCACGCGGGCTTTCGAGGAGCGGTTGCATGCCCGATGATGTGGTGATCCAGAAACTGGTGAGCATCGATCGCTGCCTGGCATCGGTGCGGCGATATGTCGCCGATGATCTCGGCCGGCTCGAGGACTCGATGGTGCTCGATGCGGTCGTTTTGAATCTGCAGCGGGCGTGCGAACTGGCGATCGATGCGGCGTGCCGAGAAGTTTCGCGACGGGGGCTGGGGGTTCCCACCGACAGTGCCGATGCCTTTACAATCCTCGAGCGGGAGTCGGTCTTGTCACCGACAGTGGCAGAACGAATGCGGCGGATGGTTGGCTTTCGCAACGTTGCCGTGCATGAATACCGCAGCCTTGATCCGGCCATCGTGCGATCGGTCGTCGAGCATCGGCTCGGTGACTTCGAGGCACTGTGTCGGGATCTCGTGGCCGCATCCTGACGGCCGCGTGGACGTCACTCGGCTCGGCCGAACGGTGCCGGTGCTGGCAAAACCCGGTCCTGCTTGCCAGTGGAATTCAGCCTACTGACGCCTCGCCGTTCTCGGGGTATAGTTTTCGCATCAGGGCGGCGTAGCTCAGTTGGTTAGAGCACCGGCTTCATAAGCCGGGTGTCGCCGGTTCAAGTCCGGCCGCCGCTAGTCGCAGTTGTGCACGAGACGGAGCAATCCCTTCGGGGACCCTCCCGGTGGGCGTACTGTCCCGTCCGTCGCCATGACAAGCTGTCGCAGGCGGCTCGGCAGCATTCACCGGAACATCGTCGCAGGGCTGGCGGTTCGTGATGCGATTCGCAGTACCGCATCGCATATTCATCGGCACTCCAGGCCGTGCAACCGAGGCACCGGGCATCGTGAATGCCGCGGCATAGATGGTGTGTTCATCGCCGCATGCAGGAGACCAACCCGCGGTCCGGCTCGTCCGGAAAGGTTGTCGGGCATGGGCATGTCCGGTGTGAGTGAAGACAGCCGTGGTTGCACGGCTGCTCACCGGACATGCCAGGTTTTGAACGATGGTCGGGGGCGATTCTGATCGACTCGTTATTTGGCAGATCAGCAGGTCGCCCCGTGGGAACGTCGCGAGCACGACGGCGGGTCGAGGCTTGCTCGACTGAAGATCGGTGAACGGAAACGGCACGACGACAACGTCGCCGCCACACCCAAGGGCACTCCAGCGGAAACTCCTCGCCCGCCCGCGATACGAGCTTCGCCCAGGCTTTTGCGCGAGGTGTCGCGTGAGCGCGGCTTGTCACTTGGCCGAGGCTTGGCTGGACCGCCACGCCGAGCACGCCGACCGCTGACCGCGCGATCGACCTTTACGCTCGCCCGCGCGAGCTATTGCCAAGAGTTGTGTTTCGAGGTCCTGGATCAGGCGGCGTTTTGCAAGACTCCGTCGGTGAACACTTTTCCTTCGAGAACAAGAACGATCTGGTGATGGCCGTTGAGTCGCCGCCAGCGTCGGCTGGCTGACTGAGCGAGCTTGGACATCATGGTGAGGCCGGCCTTCCGCGACCCACTCCCCTTCGTGCGTCGATGCCGCAGGCGGATCGTCGAGAAGGTGCTTCGATGGGGTTGGTCGTCCGCAGGTGCCCCCAGTGCTCGGCGGGGAAGTCGTAGAAGGCCAGGAGGACGTCCCGGTCCTTCGAGAGGCAGCTGCATGCGGCCTCGTACTTCGCACCGTACTTCTCCAAGAAGTGGTCGAAGGCCTTGGTCGCCATCTCCCTGGTCTCGTCGAGCCAGATCTGGTGAAGGGCGCTCTTCGCCTTTGCCCGGAGAGCCTTGGGCATCTTTTTGAGCACGTTGGCCGTCTTGTGAACCCAGCACCGCTGCTCCTTCGTCGTCGGGTAGACCTCCCGAAGAGCGGCCCAGAAGCCAAGAGCCCCGTCACCGATGGCGATCAGTTCCTTCCGGCCTTCGGCCGTGGCTCCCATGAAGACGAGGAGGCATTGCTTTTGGTTCCCCTCGTCTTCCAGCCGCACGTTCACGTGAATGCCGTCGGCCCAGACGTAGACGTATTCCTCGCCCGAGAGGTCACGACGGCTCCACTCCTCGTACTCCTGGCCCCACTTCTCCTTGAGCCGGACGATGACGTTGGGGCTGAAGCCCTTGGGATCAACACCCATCAACGCCTGCAGGGCGTCGGCGTAATCGCCTGTCGAGACGCCCCTCTCATCGGTCCTGTCGGCAGGTTCCGCGCCTCCTGGCACGCTTGCGATCTGCATGGACAACTCGAACCTCGAACCGTAAAAACTCGCACGATGGCGGATCCTTTCTGCCCGTCGTGGGCTGCTGTTTGTGAACGAGTCACAGCAGGATACGCCCCCTTTTTCTTTTCCCTCTACGGAACACGACTTTCTGCTCTAGCACCGCCAGCGCACACTGAATAGCGTACCGCCGACTCTCGAGGAGCGATTGCGTGCGATTTCGTGGCCCGTTCCATCATGCCGTGACGCCCAGGATGCTCGCGGCGGTGGCGGGGCTGTCCGTGGCGATGGTCATGGCACTGGGTGCCGCGCCCGCTCGCGGCCAGCAGCCTCCCGTTCCGGGGGATGTCGATCTCGCCGGCAGTCGCGTCTACGTCTTCGTCGCCAAGTCGGGTCTCGGCCACGATCACGCCGTGACGGGCATGCTTCAGGCCGGACGCCTGCGGCTCGGCGCGGCCGAGCAGGCCGGCGTGCTCGTCTTCGACATGCGGTCGTTCCGGGCCGACGCAGCCGACGCGCGAAAGCTCCTCGGCCTCGCCGGCGAGACTGACGAAGGCACGCGAAAGCAGGTGGACTCCAATATGCTCGGTCCGGCCGTTCTCGACGTGGCCACCCACCCGACGGCGACGTTCGAGGTCCGTTCGGCGCTGCCCGCGGCCCAGCAGCCCGCCAACGGCAAGACGGCCTACGACCTCGTCGGCGCGTTCACGCTCCACGGCGTTCCTCGGCCGGTCGCCGTTCGTGCCGAGGCCGAGGCGGCCGGCCCTTTCGTCCGGCTCTGGGGCGGATTCCCCGTCAAGCAGACCGATTTCGGAATGAAGCCCTACAGCAAGCTCGGCGGCGTCGTGGGCGTGGCCGACGAGCTGAAGATCTACGGCGACATCCGCGTGGTGGCCGAAGCACCCGTGGCGGGAGCGCGGCCATGATCGGAACCTCGACCGCCGCACCGCCCACCGAGAAGTCGGCGATCAGGAGCCACTACGATCTTGCCACGCCGTTTTACAGGCTGCTCTGGGGTCCGCACATCCACCACGGCCTCTGGTCGGAGGCCGATGCGGCGCGGGCGGTGCCGGGCATGTCGCCGCGCGAAGCCCAGGAAACGCTGACCGACACCCTCGCCTCGCTCGCGGCGATCGGCCCAGATCACCGCGTGCTCGACGTCGGCTGCGGCATGGGAGGGTCGTCGATCCGCCTCGCGCGACAGCTCGGCTGCAGCGTCACGGGCATCACGCTCAGCGGCGTGCAGCGGCGGTGGGCCACGGCTGCGGCGCGGCTTCAGGGCGTGAGCCCGCTGGTTCGTTTCTCCCGCACCGACGCGGAGGAGGCGGAGTTTCCGCCGGCATCCTTCGACGTGATCTGGAGCATCGAGTGCACCGAGCATCTCTTCGACAAGGCGGCTTTCTTTCGCCGCGCCGCCGACTGGCTGAGGCCGGGCGGGCGGATGGCGATCTGCGCCTGGCTCGCCGCCGAAGACGCCGACGAGCCCGGCACGCGGGAGCAGGTGGAGGCGGTCTGCGATGCCTTCCTCTGCCCGTCGCTCGGCAGCTTCAGCGACTACCGCGGCTGGATGACCGATGCCGGCCTCGAGATCGTGCGGACGGAGGACTGGACACGGCGAGTGGAACGCACCTGGGAGCTCTGCGATGCCCGCGTGCGGCGGCTCGGCCTCCACGGCGTCGCCCGGCTGATCGACCGCCGGCAGGCCGCCTTCCTCGAACACTTCACCACCCTCCTCGCAGCCTACCGTTCCGACGCCATGCAGTACGGCTGCATCATCGCACGGCGTCCCTGAAAAGCCCACCGCCCCCCGAGTGACGCCACGGATGCGACGAACCGCAGGCATTCTCTTCGGCGTGTTCACCCACGCGCTCTTCGCCTTCACCGTCTGGCACCTCGTCTGGTTCCTGAAGGGGATCGATCCGGGCCCGTCGGACGACCGCGATGTCATCACGGGGCCGTCCGTTGCCGCGGCCGTGGCGATCGACAGCCTCCTCGCCGCGTTCTTCGCCGTTCCGCACAGCCTGTTTCTCGTCCCGTCCGTGCGGAAGGCGATCGTCACGCGGGGCATCGCATACCCGCTCTACGGCTGCTTCTACTGCGTGATCACCTGCCTGGCGCTCCTCACGACGATCTTCTGCTGGCAGCCGATCGCCGTCGTGCTCTGGCGCTGGCCCGTGCCGATCAGCACGCTGGTGTCAGGGTGTTTCATCGCCTCGTGGGGTGCGCTCCTCTCCAGTCTCCACCTCACCGGACTCGGCTGGCAGACCGGGCTCACGCCCTGGTGGCACTGGGTCTGCGGCACGCCTCAGCCGAAGCGTCCCTTCGTCGAGCGGGGCGCCTACCGAGTGCTTCGGCATCCGGTGTATCTCAGCTTCCTGGGGCTCGTCTGGTTCGTCCCCGTGATCACGATCGATCGAGCGGTGCTGATGACCGTCTGGAGTGGATACATCCTCACCGGCAGTGTGCTCAAGGATCGCCGTCTACTGCACTTCCTCGGCAGCTCCTACCGTGAGTACCAGTCGCGGGTTCCCGGCTATCCCGGCATGCCCTTCGGTCCGCTCGCACGCGTGAAGTAAACTTGCCTTCCGTGGCGCCGCATGCAGCACCGCCCCCGCCTCCCATTGGTGATCCTCCATGCCCTGGTCGCTGCCGCAGTCGTGTGAGCCGGAACTCATGGACGATCCCGCGATCGCCGAGCAGGATCACCTCCACGCCCGCACGGCGCTCGCACGGATCAATGCCATCTCGCGAACCGCCGCGCGGCTCGCGGAGGGCGTGCAGTCCCTGCTTCCGGATGCCGTCGCGGGAGGGCGGCTCACGGTCGTGGACGTCGCCTGTGGTGGAGGCGACGTCACGGTCGTCGGCACGGATGCTGAGGGAGCCGATGCGACCCCCGTCCGGATCCGCGCGGATCGCGTCGTGCTCGCCACGGGCCTGGCGGATCATGTGCGGATCGCCACCGACGGCACAGGGGCGCCCGCCACGGGTGAACGTCGGGTGGAGACGGGCAGCCGGATCGGCCTCGGGGGCGTGCTCCCGGCCGAGGCGTGCGGCCTGCTGGCCGAATCGGTCGATCACCGCACGAGCCAGACCCCCGGCGAACGGTTCGTGCGGGCAGCCGCGTTGCGTTCAACTCCACCGCTCACGCGCCGGGCTCCGCTCGTGGACACGGCTGATCGGCTGCTTCGCGTCGGCGACGCCGCCGGCTACGTCGAGCCGTTCACCGGGAAGGGCATCGGCTGGGCGATGCCATGGGTCGAAGACCGGCTCGTGCCCGCCGTGATCGGCGGCCGAGGCCGTGGAGGCGCACGATGACCCTCGCGATCCTCGGCATCGGCACGGCCACGCCGGAGCGGCAGATCCTCCAACGGGATGCGGCCGAGCTGGCGGCCTCCTTCACCACGACCGAGCCCGGCCACGACCGCGCCCTCGCGGCGATCTACCGTCAGACCCGGATCCGATCGCGCGGCTCCGTGCTGCTCAACGACCCTGGCACGGCCGCCTGGGCCCAGTCGTTCTTTCCCCCGGCTTCCGTGGACGAGCCGGGCGGCCCGACCACGCGCACGCGGATGGAGCGGTATGCCGACGATGCAGGACCGCTGGCGATCGCCGCCGCCCGACGCGCGGTCGAGGCCGCGGGCATCGACCCGGCCGCGATCACCCACCTCGTCACCTGTTCGTGCACGGGCTTCGCGAGCCCCGGATTCGACCTCGATCTCGTGGCGGCGCTCGGGCTCTCCGTCGACGTGGCCCGCACCCACGTGGGCTTCATGGGATGCCACGGGGCCTTCAACGCCCTCCGCGTGGCCGACGCCTTCGCTGCGGCGAATCCCGACAACGTGCCGCTCGTGGTCTGCGTCGAACTCTGTAGCCTCCACTTCCAGTACGGCTCCACGAGCGACGTGATCGTGGCCAACAGCATCTTCGCTGACGGCGCCGCAGCGGTGGTCGGCGGCCATCCGGCGCGAACGCGGTCTCTCTCCGGCCCGTGCTGGCGACTCCGCCACCAGTGGTCGCGGATCCTTCCCGAGTCCCGGGACGAGATGGGCTGGACGATCGGCGACCACGGCTTCGAGATGAGCCTCTCGGCGGCCGTTCCCGCCACGATCGGTCGACACCTGCCCGCCGCGGTCGCGGCCGGTCTCACCGCGGCCGGCCATCGGCCCGAGGAGATCGGTGCCTGGGCGGTTCACCCGGGAGGACCGCGGGTGCTCGTGGCCGCCGAGGAATCGCTCGGCCTGCCGGCCGACGCCCTCGCCGTGTCGCGCGACGTGCTCGCCGCACACGGCAATATGTCGAGCGCGACGATCCTCTTCATCCTTGAACGACTGCTGACGAGCGAGGCTGCCGCCCCCTGCCTGGCGATGGCCTTCGGCCCGGGGCTCCACGCCGAGTTCGCCCTGATCGTCCGCGAGTGAGCGATCAGAACGTGTTCACGGGGCTGGCGGGCCCGGCGGCCATCCGTGCGGCCGTGCCGTGGTGATCGAAGTGGATCGCGCATTTGATCGCGTAGACCAACCAGACGCACGGGCCGGATGCAGAGATGCTGCTGGAACCATAGCCATGAATCACGCGAGCCCGAGAGTCTAGCGGGGTGTAGTGTGGTGCGAGCGAAAGAAGGTCATGGATGATTTTTTCCACGGACAGGTAGACTCGTGGGACGAGCCTTTCCACGATTGCATACCCATGAACGAACGCCAGACGCTTGCGACGCAGTCTTTGCCGCGTGTCGGCTGGATCGGCACCGGCATCATGGGGTCTGCGATCTGCGGCCGTCTACTCGACGCCGGCTTTTCACTGACGATTACCAGCCGTTCGCAAGGCCGTGCCGAGCCGCTTCTTGCGAAGGGGGCACACTGGGCGGGCTCCCCCGCAGACGTGGCAGCCGCCAGCGACGTGGCGTTCACCTGTGTCGGGTATCCACGCGATGTCCGGGAGGTGGTGCTCGGCTCCGAAGGCGTGCTCGCCGGCTTGCGATCGGGCACGATCTTCGCCGACATGACGACGAGCGAGCCGGCGCTCGCCGAGGAGATCGCGGAGGCCGCCTCCGCGCGGGGCATCGAGGCCTTGGATACCCCGGTCTCAGGCGGCGACATCGGCGCCCGGGAGGGGCGGCTGACCGTGATGGTCGGAGGATCGGCCGCTGCCGCCGAGCGGCTCGATCCGGTCTGGCGGGTGATCGCGGCCCGCGTCGTCCATTGTGGTCCGCCCGGCTCAGGCCAGCACACGAAGATGGCCAACCAGGTGGCGATCGCATCCACGATGATCGGCATGTGCGAGGCCCTTCTCTATGCCTCGCGTGCCGGACTCGACGTGCAGACGACGCTCGAGGCGATCGGCCCGGGAGCGGCCGGAAGCTGGTCGCTCCACAACCTCGCGCCGCGGGTGCTCCGGGGCGACTTCGCCCCGGGCTTCCTGGTCGAGCATTTCCTGAAGGATCTTGGGATCGTGCTGGCCGAGTGCCGCCAGATGGGGATCGTCCTCCCCGGCGTCGCGCTGGCCGAGCAGCTCTATCGATCGGCACGGGACCTGGGTCACGGCCGCAGCGGCACGCAGTCGCTCATCATCGCCCTTACAAACCTTTCCGACCTCGCATGGCCCGCGCCGCCTGTCCACTGCGAGAAACACACCGCCACCTCGATCCCATGAAACAACGCTCTCACTTTTGCCTGGTCTGGCTCCTGGGTCTCGCTGCCATCATCGTCGGTCGCGCATCGACGAGCTGGGCCGCCGTGGAGGACGACGGCCTCGCACCAGACGCCACCTTCAAGCCGCTGATCGAAGCGGAGCTGCCAGCCGGCTTCCCGACCTATACGCCGGTCGGCACGATCGAGGTCAAACAATATCCGGCCTATCGTAAGGCCGAGACGTCCGGCCGCGCCGCCTTCTTCACGCTCTTCACCCACATCAAGACCAACGGCATCGCGATGACCGCGCCGGTCGAGATGACCTTCAAGCCGGAGGGCGTGCCGGTCGGCCAGGAACAGGCGATGGCCTTCCTCTACGGGTCACCCGATCTGGGCAAGGCCGGAAAGCAGGGATCGGTCAAGGTGCTCGATGTCCCGGCGGCCACGGTGGTGAGCATCGGTGCCCGCGGCCAACGCACCGACGCATTGGTCGCCAAGGCCACGGAACGCCTGCGAGCGTGGCTGTCCGAGAACAAGCAGTCGTACATGCAGGAAGGGCCCGTTCGCATCATGGGATACAACAGTCCCTTCGTCGCACGCGACCGCCAATTTTTCGAAGTCCAGATCCCGGTGAGTTCCGTGAACGCACGCGACGCCCTGCCCGCGGCCCGGTGAGAGGGGCGGCCGGTGAATCGGTGATCATGGCGCTCCTCGCCGCGCCGGCATCAGCCTACCGGCCGGTCTCAGCGGCCCGCTTCCGGACCGTCTTCCCTTCTCCAGACCGTCTTCCCTTCTCCAGACCGTCTTCCCTTCCTTGATCGTCTCCTCGACTCGAATCGTCTGGATCGTGGCGGGGGGCACCGTGAGCGGATTGCCGGAGAGGACCGCGAAATCGGCGAGCTTGCCAACCTCGATCGAGCCCTTCTTGGCCTCCTCGCCATATTGCCGCGCGCCATCGATCGTGATCGCCTCGAGGGCCTCCAGCGGCGTGATCCGCTCGGCTTCACCCATCACCTGCCCCGACCTCGAGAGGCGATTGACGGCCGTGTGAATCGTGAAGATCTGATCAAGCGGCGAGACGTTGAAATCGGTGTGGTTCGTGGGCCGCAGGCCGATCGCCCGGGCCGACTTCATCGGGCTGATGCCGTCGGCCTGCTTCCGGCCGCGGTTGGCGATGTGGGTGTCGCCGAAGTAGAAGCAGTGCAGCGTGAAGAACGACGGCGTGATGCCCCAGGCCGCGTATTTCTGGAGCTGGTCCTGGCGGATGAACTGCGAATGGATCCCGACCGTGCCGCGGGGCTTCGTGGGGTCGCCGTTGGAGGCGAACCGATGGGCCTCCAACAGCATGTCGATCGCAGCGTCGCCGTTGCAATGGACGAAGAGCGTCGCGCCGCCGTCGTAGACCTTCTTCACCATGTCATTGAGCGAGGGCTGCGGGAACGTCGGCTCGCCACGCCACGCCTTCTGGCCGGCCGGGCCGAGGGCGAGGTAGGGCGTCGTGAAGAATGCCGTCTTGCCCTGTGGGGAACCGTCGGCAAGCAGCTTCACGCCGCCGATCCGCAGATGGTTGCGATAGTCGGGCTCGTTGCGAGGCGGCTTGCCGCCAAAGATCGCATCGATGTCGGTGATGAACGGCAACGCGATCACGTCGAGTTCGAGAAGGCCGCGATCGGCCGCGATGCGGAGCAGGTCGAGCTGGGGTTTCATCGTGGCCCCTTCCTGCGCCGTCGTGATTCCCTCGCGCAGATAAAGATCCTGCCCGGTCTTGAGCAACGCGAGCGACTCGGCATCGTCGGGCCCGGGCACCTTCGAAAAGATAGGGAGGAAGGCCGTCTCGAAGACGAGACCGTTGGGCTCGTTCGACCCGGGCTCGCGGCCGATCACGCCTCCGCCCGGCGTCGGTGTCGCCGCCGTGATGTCGTAGATGGCCAGTGCCTTCGAGTTGAGCATCGCTCCGTGGCCCGACACGTGGACGAGGATGACGGGGTTTACCGGAAAGGCCGCGTCGAGTTCCTGCCTCGTGGGAGCCCGCTTCTCGGCGAGCAGATCGGGGTCGTAGCCGAAACCGATCACGAATCGGCCGGGGCCGATCTTCCGCCGCTCCGCCAGTTTTGTGAGTTGGCCGATCACGTCGGCCACGCTCCTGCACGGGCCCGCCGGGGGCGATGCACAGAGCGCCTGCACCTGCACGTCGATGCAGGTGAAAAAGTGGCTGTGACCGTCGATGAAGCCTGGCACCAGCGTCGCTCCCCCGAGATCGGTCACCTCCGTGGCAGGTCCCTCGAGCTTCATGACGTCGGCCTCGCTGCCGACCGCGGTGATCCGGCCGCCGGTGATCGCGACCGCCTCGGCGGCCGGCTGCGCCTGGTTGACGGTGACGACCGGTCCGCCCCGAAGAATGCGATCGGCCTGCGCGGCGTCGGCGCCGGTCATGATCGGAACGAGAGCCGCGAGGATCGCGGCGCGAATCAGGCACGACATCGTCGTTTCCTCCAGCTTGAAAAACTGACTTATGGCCGCCGAGCGCGTCGGCTGGGAAGACCTTGATCACGGAGGCACCGAGACGTGAAAAGGGGCCGCACCCGCTGGCGGGCCGCCGCCTCCGCGATTCCGTCCTTGGAAAACCGTTTCATGGTCATGCCAGCTCGAAAAGAGCCTCGATTTCGACAGGCATGTCGTCGGGAAGCGACCCCATGCCGACGGCGCTCCGTGTGCCGATGCCGTTCTCGGATCCCCAGATTTCGGCGAAGAGTTCGCTCGCGCCGTTGATCACGTAGGGATGCTTTTCGAACTCGGCCGTGCAGTTGACCATGCCGAGCACCTTGATCACCCGCTTCACACGGTCGAGGCTCCCGACCGTCGAGATGAGTGTGGCGAGCATGGTGAGGCCCACCTGTCGGGCCGCCTTCTTGCCTCCGTCGGCGTCGAGGTCGCGGCCGACCCGCCCCCGCATGAGCGCGCCGTCGGGCAGGAGCGGTCCATGCCCCGACAGATAGAGGTGCTGGCCGACGATGAGCGAGGGCTTGTAGACGCCTACCGGCTTGGGGGCCGGCGGCAGTGTGAGGGAGAGGGCTTCGAATTTCTTGTGAGGCGTTGAACTCTCTGGCATGGTTCGGGCCTTCGGGGGGACACGACTGAAACACGATCACAGAATCACCGCAAGAGGCTACCCGATGTTCGCGATCACGTCGAAACACTGGCCACCACGGACGCCATTCCCCGTGATAACGATTCGTGAGACGTCAGCGCCGCTGCTGCCGGAAGAGCCAACCGCCTGCACCATTGACCGTGACCGCGCGACCGGCACCATGTCGTCGTCGGGGCCGTGGAAGCACCAGATCGGGAGCATTGCGAGTTTCGACGCGGTCGCCTCGTCGCCCCCACCGCAGATCGGGATCACGGCTGCGAAACGCCCGGGCATCCGGGCGGCCAGACCCCACGAACCGTAGCCTCCCATCGAGAGGCCGGTGAGGTAGACGCGGCTGGGATCGACAGGCTCGGTCTTCATCACCGCGTCGAGCGCCGAAACGGCGGCCGCGAGATCGGCCGTGGGCTCCGGCTTCTGCGGCACGCTCGTCGTGTCGGCTGCGCCCACGCCGAATGGCGCGCAGCACGGAGGCCGTTGACCCGACCGCGTGAGCGGTGGTAGCGTCGTCGGCATGGATGCTCCCCAGGTTTCGGACCCCACCGACGAAGGCTCCCCCGATGCGACGCTGATCTCGGCACGTTCGTCGGAGCACTTCGCTCCCGCGCCGTCGATGGCGGAGCTCGGACGCTCGATGGAGGGGCGGTCGCTCGGCCCTTACCGCCTGCTTGAATTCGTCGGGGGAGGTGGCATGGGAGCGGTCTTCCGCGCCCTCGATTCCACGCTCGATCGCATCGTCGCCGTGAAGGTGCTCTCGCACCGGCAGTCGTCCGACGAGGAGATGCTGAAGCGGTTCCGCAACGAGGCCCAGTCGGCGGCCCGGCTCGACCACGAGAACATCGGGCGGGTCTATGCAGTCGGATCGGATGGCGGCTGGCATTACATCGTCTTCGAGT